>CAYSAG010000477.1:0-2936 GCA_964428935.1 uncultured Planctomycetaceae bacterium
AGAAGGGTGAGGAGGTGGTGGTGTTCGATAATCTCTCACGGGCAGCCCTCCTCATCGTCTGTACCATGCACCTGATTTGGATTGGCTGGCTGGTGACCATCGGTGCCTTGATTCGTCAGCACTTCGACCCGCAAGGGCTGAACCCGACCTGGGACTACGTCCTGTCTTGGCCGTGGCTGGTGGCACTCACCCTGACCATCATCATCATGGGCTTGCAGTTCACTCGCGTGGCCGTCGGCTTTCTGACTGCAGGCCTGATCATCTTTTTTATGGCCCTGTGGTTGATTCAGGCCATGAGCGACATTCAGGTGTTCCGCGAGATTGCCGGGCTCCTGCGCAGCATTCCAGTGCTCGTGCAGTGGGGCGTGCCGATGGTCGTGTCGCTGGTGCTCGGCTTCACCTTCGTGTGTGTCGCCACGTGGCGCCGAATGAACGACTGCTGGACGCTGCGCCCGTCGGGCAACTATTTGGAACACGAGAACTTTCAGGAGCGGGATCGGACGATTTCGAAGGGAGCCAAGACGTTCGTAGCCGTCTACCCGTGCCTGCTGCGTCGCTACCTGTTCTTCGGTTTCGGCGACATCGAAGTTCGTTCGTCGACGGGGGCGACGCTGATTGACCGCATCGATGGCGTGTTCTTTGCCCAGCGCCACGCCGACCAAATCAAGGACTGGCTGGGAACGACCGACGTCCGGCTGACCGCCGACGCCGAAACCGAGGAGTCGGAAGACGAGGCGGCAGCCGACGAAGTCCTGTAGTCGCTTGGCCGTTGCTGGCGGCTCGAACCGGTCGACGAAGCCGGCACCAAGGGGCCCTCGCGTCGCCGGCTCCCCGCTCGCCGAGGCGAAACGCCGATGCGGCGGCCCTGCTCGCTTCGTTCAAGGCCTCGACGCAGAAGGCGAACCAGCGAGGGCCGCGGTCGATGGTTTGACGACCGTTGCGTTAGCCGTTAGTATCCCACGTCTTGCGGACGCCCGAAGCAGTCCGTTCTGCGCCGGACGTGTCGGCGCGACGTCGGGTCGTGGACACATGTGGCGTCCCGCTGAAAGCGCGTTGGCAACCGGCAGCCAAAATTGTTGAAAGTCGTGTGAGCGAAAGGGCTTAGCAGGAGTCGGGCACTGTGGCCGAAATCGTTGTCAAAGAGATTCTGGACGCAGGCGTGCACTTCGGGCACCGAGTCAGCCGGTGGAACCCCAAAATGCTGCCCTACATTTACGGGCGACGCAACCAGATTCACATCATCGACATTCGCGAGACCATCAAGGGGCTGATTCGAGCGAAGCGGTACTTGAAGAAGGTCGCGGCTCAGCGGAGTTTGATTCTGTTCGTCGGAACAAAGAAACAGGCCGCGGAAGCGGTGTACGAAGCCGCGAAGACTTGCGGCATGCCGTACGTCAACGAGCGGTGGTTGGGCGGCACGTTGACCAATTTCCGGACAATCCGTAGCCGGCTCAAGTACTTGGAAGAATTGGAGCAGCTGGTCAACAGCGAGCAGTTCGGCGAGTACTCGAAAAAGCAGCAGGCGCGGATCATGCGGGAGTACCGCAAGATTTTGCGGAACCTGGACGGCATCCGCGACCTGAACCGGCTGCCGGAGGCCGTTGTGGTCGTCGATCCGGTGAAGGAGTACAACTGCGTTCATGAGGCCCGCATTCTGGGCATCAAAGTCGTCGCGCTGATCGACACGGATGGTAACCCGGACCTGGTCGACTTGCCCATTCCCGGAAACGACGACAGCATTCGGTCGATTCGACTGATCCTGCGGCACTTGGCCGACGCGGTCAACGAAGGCAAGGCGAGCATTCCGAAGGAAGAGACGGAAGCGGAAGAGTTCGAAGAGCCCAAGGCGCGTCCGTCGATTGGGTGAGCGGCTCGGCCGACGAACGAAGCCGCTTTGCCGGCAGCAGCCGGCTCCTCGCGGCGAGGGCAAGCGGCGGCCGGGGGCACCGTGAGGTCGCAGCGTCGTCGGGAGCGGGCCTTGAGAGCACTTCACCCGCCGGGGAAATCCTGCAAGACGCGAAGACGGCGGTGCGTCTCAGGCGAGCGGCAGGCGGCAGGCTCTGGTCGTCGCGGGTTGAACGCTGGCTCGCCGTGGAGCGCCGGCAGAGGACCGTGCGACCGAGGCCGTCTGGGCCTGTCGGGGCTTGATGGACGAACGCCAGGAGCAGTCGACTGATTACGCCCAGCGGCGCTGCGACAAGCGGACAGACGTCGACACCGCCTCGGCTTGTCAATTCGCAGGCGAACTGAACGGAAAACGGAGACGGAAGCCATGGCAGAAATCACTGCAGCGGCAGTCAAGAAGCTTCGCGAGCTGACCGACTTGCCGATGATGGAGTGCAAGCGGGCGTTGGTCGAGGCCAACGGGGACCAAGAGAAAGCGATCGAAATTCTGCGGGGCTCGTTCAAGAAGGTCGCCTTGAAACGGGCCGACAACCCCACCAGCGAAGGCGTCATTGCCATTGCGGTGAAGGAGGACGGCAGCGAGGCGGCCATGATCGAGTTGCAGTGTGAGACGGCTCCGGTGGCTCGCAACGAACTGTTCCAATCCTTGGCGGACCAGTGTGCCCGTCAGTTGCTGCTTGGACCGGGAGCATCGACGCCCGAGGAACTGCTCCAACAGCCGGCCCCGGACCGCGAGGGCATGAAGCTGCAAGACGTCTACGAGGAAACGGTCAACAAGATTCGCGAAAAGATCGTGCTGGCGCGAATTGTTCGAGTGAGCGGGCCGGTGGCGGGCTACGTCCACCACGACAAGAAGCAGGCCGTGTTGTTCCAAGCGGAAGGAGGAGACCCCACCGACCCCATCCTCCGCGACGTGGCCATGCACATCGCCGCTCTGAAGCCCACCGTCACCTACCCGGAACAGCTGGACCAGGAGAAGGTGAGGAAAGAGCGGGAACGCCTGACCGAAGAGGCTCGGGCCACGGGCAAAC
>CAYSAG010000478.1:0-2918 GCA_964428935.1 uncultured Planctomycetaceae bacterium
AACCGAGCGGCTCCGGGTGGCAACGACGCAATCAGCTCCCGGCAACGACGCAGCACCCGGACGATCAAGTCGTTGGACCGGGTCTATGCCAGTGAGGGCCTGCCGGCCCGACAGCCCTTGCCGGCTGGCGAGCAGCACATGCTCCGGTCTCGGAAGCTCACCGAGTTCGTCGACAGCCTCGCAGACGAACACGTCTTCGCCTGCCGGACGAATTCCGCGGAGAAACCCAAGAAGTCTCCAGCTTCCAGTCGACACGGAGAGGGGTACTCACCGCCCCCAACCGACTCCTCCCGCCAGCAGCAACGCGGTAGACAATTACTCGCTCTCGAAAATCACGTTCGGATCGGCACCGTGTGCTGTTCCGCTGAAACTACCGGCTCACTTCGTCCCGCAGTCCTTGGTGCGCGGGGCCGTCCCTGCCTCGCTCCCATCGCCCGATTACTGCGACGCCGCATCGTCGGACGTGATCGCCGAGGCCACTTCGCGGACGAGATGGTCTTTGTCGTTCCTGAGCTTCCGTATCAGCTCCAGCGATCGGAATCGCGGGTGTTGCCGCACGATCTCGGCCGCATAAAGCCGCACCCACCATTCCGACCGCGCGACCAGCGTGCTCAGCAATCCGCTGGCCTTTTTAACCCGCTCTGGTTCCACCTCAAAACCATGCTCCCAATGCCAAATCACGTCGCTAATGATGTGTTCGGCGTAGAAAAGCGGCCGAACCGCGCGGTTGACTTCCGGATTTTTCGTGAGCCGCGGTGGCGGATACGGAATGCCGTACTCGACGTGCATCAACGCGTATAAAGCCTTGGCCGGCGCCAGACGGTACATGTGACGCAGGAGAGCTTCAGGGCGTCTGGCTTTGCGATGGTCGTGCAAGTACATGGCGTAGTATCGAAAGTCCGGGGGGCCGATGTATCCCTGAAGTTCTTGGTTTTGCATCCGGCTAACAAGGTCTTCATATCTGCGGTCGCCCAGAATCCCCTCCAGACGTCCACCCGCCTCGACCTCCGGGGCAATCGCCGACACGACGACCTCAGGTGGCGCGAGCGTGAGCAGGAAATTCAGCAAGAGGGTGTCCGCTATATCCTCCGGATGATGTTGCGCGTTACGATGATCTTGGAAGGCCGTCACGAGCAATTCGGAGTACGCTGGCCGTGTTTCGGCACTTGTAACGAACGAGTACGCTAAGGCTGCTTTCGGCATCAACGAGAACAGCGGCGAGAGCCGACCTTGTAGTCGCTTGTTGAGTTCGGCGAACTTGCGACGCGGCCCTTCTCCAAAGAGCTCTTGGTAAGCCTCTCGCTCCTTGACGGCGAGATCCTCGTCTCTCGCGGTTTGCGCACCCTCGGACCGACAAGCGCTCTCATCCGCCGCCACGGCAGCACTGCTGACAGTCAGGCCGATGAGCAGGCAACAGAGCCGTTTCATGGGTCAATTCCTCATTATGATACCACCTAACGCGGCGTAAACCCGCAACCAATAAGCACTTACAAGATGCGCGCATCCTATGGGGTAAGAGTGTAAGAGTCTACCGAGTGACTTTTTGCTCGAAACGCATCGTCAAGAACTCCAGGACGAGCTGATTGTCATCGATGGTATAATGAGTTACGCCCAGTGAGTCACGGTTCAAGTCATCGTCCGCGTTCGACGGAGCGCCGTCAATAACTCCAGTCGTCTGCCATTGGCTCACGTGGTACAAGGACCCCGGGGGGCGACGTGTTTCTGGCGCGGTCTTAACATCGCTGTCGTTTCGAATCGCATCGATATACGACGTGAAGACGATTGCGAATTGACCGATCTCGGTCTGGTGAGCCATCAGCCTGGCAGCCAAATCGTGCGTCGAGCCGCCGCCGTGGCTGTAGCCGATGATCCCGACCCTGCTGACGCCTCGACGTTGGATGGCCTGCTTCACTTCGGTATAGGCAGCACCTTCTCCGTATGAATTTACAACATCCTCATTGTACATGTAGACATCATACCCCTTGCGGTACTCGCTGATCGCGAACCTGAAGATGCCGTGGTTGTTTGGCTCCAGGACGGGATCAGCCGGGTCTTGGCCTTCACCGCCCAGAACTACAATCACGCTCGTGAAAGCATGAAAAACGACTTTGTCCGAGAAGGCCTTGTTGCCGTTGCGCGGGTCGCGGACTTCCAGTTCCAAGGACGCCCGATCCTCGCCGGTTCCCGGACGAACCCACTCGACCCACAAACGATTTCGCGGTGGCACTTCTTCCAGCGGAGTCGCATCCGCGTCGAAAACCTTGCCGCCGCTCTTGTCGGAGCTCTTCCACACCTGAAGCCTGCTCGCGTCGCTCCGGGTGAGGACGAAATCAACGTCTGACGATAGACCAGCGTCGCGCCACACATCGAGGCGGATCAAGTCGTCCTCGCCAGGCACCGGAGTGTCGTACCAATCGCTCGCCAGATCGCCATCGTCGTCATCCCCATTGCGACGAATTCCCGGTCCCAATTTGACGTCTTCCTCCTGCGACTCAGGCACCGCCACCGTCAGAAAGTGCGGCGTCTGAGGGCGGTACGCTGTCAGGTTGGCATCCACAACAGTCACAATGGCTTCGTCTGGTTCAACGACGGGCGTCAACCCATCCGGCTTGCGCAAACCCCAGACGATCGTAGTCGCACCGGTTTGGAGGCCCTCAATGTAGACCCTTGCGGGAACCGTGTCGGTGCCAATCACGAACTCGGTCGCGCCGGGTCCACCTTTCTCCGGAGTCGTCCAAAAGGCCACTTTGTTGGACCCCCAGAGGGTCAGCTTGTACCCGTCAAGATTCGCTTTCCCGGCATCAAAGAACAGTTTTGCCTCCACCAGCTCGTCGTCCGCCACGGGATTGTTGTCCCCGTCCACGGTAATTGTTTACCGCGTTGGTGCCGGGAGGAGGAGTGGGTTTGGGGACGTGAGC
>CAYSAG010000479.1:0-2916 GCA_964428935.1 uncultured Planctomycetaceae bacterium
GATCATTGCTCGGATGCTGGTTAGCGGGGTGCGTAAATCGTGGGAGGTCCAGGCGGTTGACGAACACCGACGTCGTGGCGCTCGTCGGCCGCCAAACCGGGCTGGGAACGGCCTGCGGCGACCGTGCCCTCACTTGCCGTGAATCAGGGCCATGGCTTCCGACCGGCTGGACAGATTGGTCTTGAAAACTCCACGAACCGCACTGGTCACCGTAATGCTTCCGGGCTTGGCCACCCCCCGAATGGTCATGCAGGTGTGGGTGGCTTCCAAGACGACAATGACTCCTTTCGGGCTGAGTTCTTCGTGCAAGAGGTCGGCGATTTGGTGGGTCATTCGCTCTTGCACCTGCGGCCGGCGCGAGACCTCTTCGACAACACGAGCCAGCTTGCTCAACCCGACCACTTTGCCGTTCGGAACGTACCCGACGTGAGCCACTCCCATGAACGGCAGCAGGTGGTGCTCGCACATGCTGTTGAAGCTAATGTCGCGCACGAGCACCATTTCGTCGTAGCGTTCTTCGAACACTTTGCGGAGGTGGCGTCGGGGGTCGGAGTGGAGCCCGCGGAACAGTTCCGCGTACATGCGTGCGACTCGGCCGGGCGTCTCCCGCAGACTGTCGCGGTTGGGGTCTTCGCCGATGGCCACCAAGATTTCGCGCACAGCCCGCTCGATTCGCGCCAGGTCGACACGTCCGGCCGTCGGTTCGTCGCCGGAGTCGGTGGGGCGGGAACCGAAAAGCTCGTCTTCGCTCAAAGAAGACCCAACGTTTTCTTGCTGCTCAGCCATTCCGACTGCTCCGTCACGAGCGCCAAGCAGGACAGTGCCGCACCTCAGGGCGCTGCCCGCGCGCAACAGGCTGAGTTGACGGTGCGGTTTCTCCGCACCAAATCACACCCAACCGAGACGCGATTCTAGGTCTGCGGAAAGGTTGGGTCAATCACGCGTGTCGGCACGACTGGAGACGTCGCGTTCGCTGGAGGCGCGGGTGGGAGTAGTGGGAGGTCGGCCGCGCTGGGGGCGGTTTCTCGTAGGCGTGGGTCGGCCGACGCGCGGGCTTCGCCGCGGAGTCATGGCAGCGCGTCGCGGCGAGAGACAGAAGGACAGAAAAGGCAAATGGACACAGAAGATTTTTGCTGCCTTCTCGTGTGTCGCAAAATCTCGAAATTCAGTTGAAAGTGACGACTGGGAATGGTAGGTTAAACACCGTCGTCGGAATGTCTTTTTCTTGTGGCGGTTCTTGTCCTGCGGCCTTGCAGCTGACCAGTGGGGCGCCCGGCTGCGAGCGCCGGCAGGTTGGTGCACTTCATCGTTCTTAGGCCTTGTCGGGAGGAGAATTGTCACGTTGCCGCTAGGAAGGGTGCTTCCTCGGGTGGGCCGAGGTGTCGTGGCAGCGTGCGGGCCAGCCTTGCGTCACGCGTGAGGCTGACGCCGTCAAGTGTAGTCTTTAGTGTTTCGGAGGGCCCAAGTATGAGGCGAAGACGCGGTTTTACTCTGATTGAATTGTTGGTTGTGATTGCGATCATTGCCGTCTTGGTCGCACTCTTGTTGCCTGCCGTGCAGCAGGCTCGTGAGGCGGCTCGGCGAACCCAGTGCCGCAACAACATGAAGCAGCTGGGCATCGCGCTGCACAACTACCACGACACGTACGGAATGTTCGTGTTCGCACGAGGTGGGACGACGGGACGGAAACGCGGCTACGAGGGAAGCCGAACTTGGTACGCGAACGAAGGCTGCCTGTCGGGACTGGTTCCGCTGCTCCCGTACGTCGACCAAGACCCACTGTGGCAGCAGGTCAACTCGGAGCTGGTCGTGAACGGCATCACGGTCCCGCCCATGGGACCTGTTCCTTGGAAGAGCAAGTACCCGCCCTGGCGGCACAACATCCCGGTTTACCTGTGTCCTTCAGATCCAGAGGCGGACCCGAATGCCAGCGGCATCGGTCATAATAGCTATGCCTTTTGCTGGGGCGACCACATCAACAACAATTCGGGCAACCGAGAGTCACGTGGCATGTTTACCCGAGAGACCTGTTACGGCGTTCGCGACGTGACCGACGGAACGAGCAACACGATCGCCATGGGCGAAATCGTCATTTCGGCCGGCTCGGGCGACAACCGCGTCTTGGGTAACTACGCTCAGACAGGCAACACCAGCCTCCACCAGAATCCCTCCCAGTGCCTGACCTATGTCGACCCGACCAATCCAAAGTACTACGTCAGCAGTGTCGGGGTGGGACACGTGCGTGGTCGTCGTTGGTGCGACGGACGTCCGTCGATGACCGGGTTTACCACGGTCCTTCCGCCAAACGGACCGAGCTGCCACAGGCTCAACAGAAGCGACTGGTCTTGGGGCATTTGGAGCGCCCAGAGCATGCACCCGGGTGGCGTGAATGTGCTGTTCGGCGACGGGTCGGTCCGGTTCATCAGCGATTCGATCGACACCGGCGACCTGACCGCCCCGCAGCCGGGTCGGAAGAGCCGAGCTCCCAGCCCGTACGGCGTCTGGGGCGCCCTGGGCTCGAAGGCCGGTGGCGAATCGGTTAGCTCGACGTAGTTGACGTGTGACAAGGCCCCGTCGGGAGCCGACAGGCTGGCCTTCGGGGTAGTGGAGCGAGACAAAGCTTTTCGATGCGGCCGGTCCTTGGCGGACCGGCCGTTGTTTGTTTGCGCTTGCGGCAGCGTGCTCAAAGCGCGGCCGGCCGCAGGAGTGAGCTCGCGGTCCGTTTTCGCGGTCGTCACCACCCGAATTATTCATGAATAGAGGGCGTCTGAGACAGGATGGAAAACGCCAACCCGAAGCGTAAGCGAGGCAACTCATTGACCGCCCCTTGCTTACGCTGCGGGTTCGTGTGACTCATGAACAATCCGGGACCACCCGGCGTGGCTTCGCTTGGGCTGGCGGAGGGACCGCGCTCGT
>CAYSAG010000480.1:0-2904 GCA_964428935.1 uncultured Planctomycetaceae bacterium
ATGACGTTGGACCTGGCGGAGTATCGACTGCACGCTCGGCGGCCGCCCGTGCCGCTCACCAGCTGAAAAGCGCAGCCGGCGTCTTCAGCCCACCGGACCTGGTGCGTTTGGCGGCGGAAGTCGAAAGGGCCGCTCGAGAAGGCCGGCTGGACGACGCCCGAAATCTCTGGTCACAACTGCAACTCCTGCTGAAAAGGCTTTACGCCGCCTTGGACCGCCTTTGCGGTTGCCGCCAGTAGGCGACGCCCTGGCAGCGGCGCGAGGCAGGCGTGTTACTGAGGTCGGCCGCTGGTGAGCGGTTTCGTCAAGGCCGTGCGTGCCCCGACCTGTCGGCGGGTTCGAAGCGAGACGCTGTCGGGCCGCGGTCCTTTTGCCCGCCCGGGGACCGATGCGTCGATCGGTCCGACGTCTCACCGCTGGCCAACCACTCAAAGCGGCGGTCGACCACCGCAGCGAAGGCAAGTCGGAGCTGCGCGCGAGCTTGCCGACCTGTTGTACCGGGGCTCAGGCAAGCGGTACACATTCGCCCGTCCAGAGTACGTCAGCTTGTCGACTCACTGACGTCGCCGGAGCCGTCTTGTCAATCGACGAGCCGTACGGCCTCGCCGCAGCCGGCCCGCTGCGGGCTCCGTGGGCAAGTCTCTCTGGTAGACGGCGGGGTGAAGAACAGGACTGTCGGCCCGTCGAGCCCCGTCCGTCGGTCGCTTGCTGCGAACAGGGGTTGCAGCAAAGGCCGGAGGCGAATATGCTTCGCCGTCCTTTCGGCTTTTTCGCGGTCCCACCGCGTCCTCCACTCTCTCCAACCGTCCTTCGAGACAGCCGATTCCCCGTCGACTTGTTTGTGTCAGACAGCTGAGCGACGGGCGTTCGCTGGGTCCTGAGGTGCGCGTCGCGTTTGGGGCGTTCCGCGGCGTGGACCGGACTGACGACGCCGGCGTTCGCCCCAGCCGACGGCTTCCGTCTGGCGGCGTCACGCCCGAGATTGCTCGGAGGTGAAAAACCGATGACGAAAACTGGTTTGCCCCGCACCGGTCTGCCCTTGTTGCTGTTGGCCGCCGTCAGCCTGAGCGGCTGCAACATGTTGGCCGCCAAGTGGAAAAACGCCATTGCCTTCGACTACTACCGCCAAGGCAATTACGCTTTGGCTCGCGACGAGTTTCGCCGGGCCGTCATTCAGAACCCCAGCGACCCCGACTACTGGCACAACCTGGCGTTGGCCACGAAGAAGGTGGGTGACTTGGCCGGCGCGGAGCAGCTGTTTCGTCGCGCTTTGTCGCTCGACCCGTCGCACCAGCCGTCGTACCACGGACTGGCCAAGCTGTTGATGGAAGAGGGACGTCAGGCCGAAGCGTTGGAATTGATGCAAGCGTGGGCCGACGTCGAACCGTACCGGCCCGAGCCGTACATTGAGCTGGCTTGGGTGCAACGGGAACTGGGCGACTTGGCCGGGGCCGAAAGAAGCTTGCTACAGGCTCTCGAAATCCAGCCGAACAACTACATTGCCACCGCTCACCTGGGACAAATCTACCAGGACCTGGGCCAGTACGACCGAGCTCTGGCCATGTACCAACGGTCGCTTTACACCAACTGGTTCCAGCCGCAAGTCAAGTCGCGCGTGGCGCTGCTGGGACAAAACCCAACGGCATTGATGGCTCGTCCCTTGCCGGCTCGTTTGGCCGGACTGCCGGAGCCGGTCGCGTCCACGCCGCCGGTGCGCTACGCCGCTCAGCCGCACCTCGTCCGCCTCTACCCCCTGCCGACCTACCAGCTGCCGACGACGCTCGCCAGTCAGCCAGTGACCGCGGACGCTTCCCAAACCGCGTCGTCCGACGGGTGGCAGACAGTGCCGGTGGCCAACGCCGACCCGGCTCACGTGCCCGACGACCAAGGAGCTGCGTGGTCCGAGCGACCTTCGCCGCAGCCGACTCGCACGTCGCAGGCCGTTCCAGAGGTCGAACCGTTCTGACGCCGCGAACCCGCGGCGGTCGTGCGGCTCGGACCGTCCGGCCCACTGGGCTCTGGCTTGTCAGTGGCCGCACCCCGGCCTCTTACGACCGCGCGTCCCGCAGCAACCGCCGGCCGTACTCTCGAAGGGTCTGCAACAGCTCGTCCAGGTGGTCGGCGGTCGTCAGCGGGTTCATGATTGTCACCCGCAAAGCTCCCACGCCGTCCAGTTTGGTCGGCACAATGTAGAACCGGCCCGACTCAATCACTTCGCGTCGCAACCGCAGTTGGAACTCGCCGATTCTCTCCGGCGACTCGTTCCGCAGTTCGTCCGGCACGTGACGAAACGCCACAATGTTGCACTGCGGTTCGTGCAGGGGGACGAAGTCGGCGGCGGCTTGCAGTTTTTCGTACAGTTGACGGCCCAGGTCGAAAGTCAGGTCGACCAGGTCGCCCAGCAATTGGGGGCCAAACAGGCACCAAACGCCCCACAGTCCGAAAGCAGCGGCCCGCTTGGTGCATTCCACCGTCTTCAGTCCGCTGTCGTAGTCGGCGACTCCGGGAGCGGCCGGGTCGAACAGGTAGGGAGCGTTCTGGCGAAAGGCTTCGAATCGGTGCCGCTTGTCGCGGTACAGGACGAACGCGCACAGGGCGGGCATGAAGAGCATTTTGTGAGCGTCCCAGACGACGCAGTCCGCCCGGTCCAGTCCGGCGACCAGGTGCCGGTAGCGACGGCTGAAACAGGCCGAGCCGCCGTGAGCGGCGTCCACGTGCAACCACACGCCGTGTCGACGACACACCTCGGCGACCGACTCCAACGGGTCGAACGCCCCAATCGGCGTCGCGCAGGCACAGGCCACGACGGCAATGACGGGCCGCCGCTCGCGCTCGAGCTGCGTCAGCACGTCGTCCAAAGCGTCCGGGTCCATTCGGCGGCGCCGGTCCAGCGGCACCGGCACG
>CAYSAG010000481.1:0-2883 GCA_964428935.1 uncultured Planctomycetaceae bacterium
GGATTCTGCAGGTCTTTGGGCGAAAGGAGGTGCTTGTAGTACTGAAGGTCGACGTCACTGACATGCAGGAAGCCATTCCGTCCGACGCCGAAATCGACAAACGCCGCTTGAATGCTCGGCTCGATGTTGACGATTCGCCCCTTGTAAATGTTCCCGACCAGACTCTCTAAGCTAGTCCGCTCGACGTAAAGCTCCTCAAGCACCCCATTTTCGACAATTGCAATTCGACTTTCCTCTGGCTGCAATACATTGATCAACATTTCCTTCTTCATGGCACACCTTTCCTTCTTGGGGTGCCGTCTTCCGTCGCATGCTCTGTGTTTCGCGCCGCACGATTATCCTCCCGCTAAACGCCCCATCTTTTTGTCCGCCGCTTTTTTTGTTTGTCCAATTCCCGTCAGCTCGTCCGGCCGCCGCATCTGCAAGACGGTCGACCGCTAGCGCCATTCCAGGCCGTCCGTTGGACGCCAGCTTGTGCAGGTCTCAACTCGTTCGTGCCGCTCGTCGTCAAAACTCTCGCCGTTCAGTTCCTGACGACTGTCGGCCGATCGGCGGAAACATCCGGGCCAGCGGCATCTGACGCGGACCCAACGCCGACTCGCTCGGTCCACGTAGAACGCCGCCGTGTGCGACCCATCCGCCGAATCGGAAACAACACACCTCAGCGTGCGACGGCAATCGAACTGTTTCCTCCGACTACTTGCCTCCCGTTTCCCAGAGCCTTGCGTGCAACGGAAGATCAGCACGTTCCTTTCTGGCTCGTTCTCGATGGATTCATTTATGCCCGAGTCGTCAGTGCCGTGCGGTCCGTTAGACCGGCAACTCCGGCAATATTTTCTGCAATTCTGCGCGAAGATAGCTATCTATGTTCCTCGCGTAGTCCAACTCCAACACATGGGTTGCAATTTTCTTCGCCTGGTCCAAATGGATTGATCGAATCACTTCACGCACCTCCGGTATGACATGGGGCGGAACGCTCAGTTGTCGAATGCCCATGCCGATCAACAGAGGAACGTAGGGCAGGTCACCTCCCATCTGGCCGCAGATGCTGACCGGAATGTTGTGGTCGGCCGCAGCTTCTACGACGCGTTTGAGCAGACGAAGGATCGCCGGGTCGCCAGCCGAGTAGACGTCCGCGACGGACGGATCGGAGCGGTCGGCCGCGAGCGTGTGCTGAATGAGGTCGTTGGTGCCGATGGAGAAAAAGTCGACTTCGGCCGCAAACCGGTCGGCCAGCACGGCGGCAGCAGGGACTTCGACCATCATTCCGACCGGGACGTCGCGCCGGAACGGGATTCCCTGCTCTTCCAGGTCTTCGACGACGTCGCCCAAAACCATTTTGGCTTGGCGCAACTCGAGCAGGGTTGTGACCAGGGGAAACATGATCTTGACCTGTCCGTGGACGGCCGCGCGGAGGATGGCTCGTAGCTGGGTCTTGAACGACTCCAGATTTCGCAAGCTCAGGCGGATGCTGCGCAGGCCCAGAGCGGGGTTGGTCATGGGTTGGACCATGTCGGAAATGGAGCCGGGGATCTTGTCGGCGCCCAAGTCCAGGGTCCGGATGACGACCGGTCGGTCTGGAAACGCTGACACGACTTTGCGGTACGCTTCGTACTGTTCTTCCTCGCTCGGCTCGTCCTCGGCATCCAGGTAGAGGAACTCGGTCCGGTACAACCCAATGCCGTCGGCTCCCCGTTTCCGGCAGTGGTCCACTTCTTCGGGGAACTCGATGTTGGCGTAGACGGCTATTTCGGTGCCGTCCTTGGTGCGAGCCCGCGCGGCTCGTCGCCGAGCCAACCGACGCGTCAGCTTTCGGAACTGTTCGGCGGCCTGCTTGTACTCTTCCAAGGTCGACTCGTCCGGGTCGACGATGACCACGCCGTGATTTCCGTCGATGATGACCTGAGTCCCGCCCGACACGTCGGACAGGAACGGGCCGACGCCGACTACCGCAGGCAATTCCAGGGCGCCGGCCAGGATGGCCGTGTGGCTGGTCCGGCCGCCGGCTTCGGTTGCGAAACCGAGCACGAACTTCGGGTTCAGCGAGGCCGTTTCGCTGGGAGTCAGGTTGTGGGCGACGACGATGACAGGGGCTTTCAGATGGGCTAGCTCTTCACGACGCCGACCGAGCAGGTGCCGGAGCAGTCGTTTTTCGAGATCAAAGACGTCGTCGGCCCGTTCGGCCAGGTATTGCGAGTCCAGGTTTTGCAGGATCTTGCCGTAACGGCGCAAGACGCGGCTGGTGGCGAATTCGGGCGAGTAGCATTTCTCGCGAATGAGCGACTCGATTTCCTGAGTCAGCTTGGGATCGCGCGCCATTTGCAGGTGAGCAGCAAAGATGGCCGCGTACTGCTCACCCACCTGTTTCTTGGCCAATTCATAGGTCCGCTCGATTTCGGCGCAGGCCTTCTGCAGAGCGACTCGAAACCGCTCCACTTCCGCGTCGACCGCGTCGATGCTGACGAAATTTTTGGGGATGCGGAAGCCTTCAGCTCCCAAAATCAGAGCTGGTCCGATCGCAATTCCTGGAGATACAGCGATCCCTTGCCGTTTAAGCATGTCCGCCTGCTAAGTCTCATACTCGTCCGGTTCCTCAGCGCAGCCCGTCCAACTGCCTCGCCTACTCTGCGCCGTCCTTCGCCCAGGACCGAAAACCTTGTTCGAAAATTTCGGCCAGCTTCTCGACAGCCTCTTCCGCCCCCTCGCCTTCCGCCTCAATCGTCAGCTCCGTTCCGTCCTGGATGCCCATCGACAGAATATCCAGAACGGCCTTTGCGTCTGCTTTTTTTTCGCCGGCCAGCAGTCGGACTGCGCACCGAAACTGCGACGCCGTCTTGGCGATGTCCGAGCACGGCCCCAAGTGCAGACCGTCTTCGACCTGGA
>CAYSAG010000482.1:0-2879 GCA_964428935.1 uncultured Planctomycetaceae bacterium
CACGGAAGAACTGCCGACAGAACTGAAGTCGCTTGTGGACCGTGGTGTCGCTCAGCCGCTCGGCCAGGTGCCTTCGAAACGCTTCGGCCTCGTCCTGTGTGATGGTCGACAACACGCGGTCGGGGCGGAAGAAGTCCTCCAGGTCTTTCCGGACCTGCTTCCAGACGACCAGCGTGGCCGGCTTCACGTCGGGACGGGAGTCGAAGTACTGTTGGAGCCACTGGCCCAAGGTCGTCGTGGCTCGTCGGGGCGCCAGGCCGACGGCCGCGAGGCGGTCGTGGAGGGACGCGTCGATCTGGGCCAGCCACTGAGCCGTGGCCCCGTCGATGGGCGTGGCCGACCGCTTGGCCGCGACCAAGTACTCGATCCGCCGCCGGATTTCCTGGGCGGTTCGCCTGGGAATCTTCCCCAAGCCGATACTCCGGCGTCGTCCGTCCAGTTCGAATTGAACGACCCAGCTTCCCGTCTTCCTTCGCGTCAAAGTGGCCATGGTCGGTGTGTTCCTCCGTCTCTTCTTCAGGGGTCGCGTCGGTGGCATCTTGTGGCCGCCGCGACCGCGTTGTCAAGAACCTCATGAAAGAACGCTTCCTCGCGCCAGGAACCTCGCCTGGTCGGCCCGGCGAGCAGAACCGAGCGGGAGCGGGGCGGGGCGACGTCGGTCAGCCAGACGCGCCGTTCACCCCCGGGCCCCTTTCGAAAAAACGTCCCTAATGTCCCTGCTGTCCCCATCGCGGCATGGGAGCGGCCGCTTCGGGGCTCGGAACCATGCCGACAATCACGCCGCGGCGGATTGAGCTCGAGCCACGTCCGGCAAGTCCAGGTCGAGGCCGAAGCGGAGTTCCACTTCGCGGAGCTGCATCAAGTTGACGCGGTACTCTCGCCGCGAGCCGCGTTTGGTCGTGCGCAGGCCGTAGTTGACCAGCCTACGGGCGACGCGGTTGGCCGAGAAATCGCCGAACAGCGCCGGCTCTTCTTCCCGCGCCACGGCCAACAACTCGCTCGGCGTCAGTCGGGACCCCCAGTGGCGGGCCAGCAATCGGAGAAGCACGAAGTCCTCCTCGGGAATGCCGAGTTCGGCTCCTTCGGCAGCGGTCTGGAGGGCGTACGCCTGAAGGCTCTCGAGCACGGACGGCGCGACGCCGTGCTCGACCCACCACGCCGCTAGCGCGAGCAGCGGCTGCCAGATTTCTGCAGCCCGCGCGGGCAACTCCCGCGGGACGATGTCGAACCGGTCGGCCGCGGCGAGCCAGTCGGTTGCGTGCTCGAGCGCCGTCGCATGGAGAGCGTCTCGGAGTTCCGCCCAGCGCGGCTCGTCGGCGTCGAGTCGACGGCGGGTGACCGGGCTGCCGGGCTCGGCTCGCATGAGGCGGACGGGGACGCAGCGCGAGGCCAGGGCGGCCGGCAGCGAGTCGATGCCCGCCAGCGCCTTCGGACCGAACGTCGGAAAAGCTCGCGGCCGGATCTGGTCCCCAACAGAGTCGACTCGCAAGACGTCGCCCCCGTGCCGATACCCAGATTGCAGTATGGCTGCGAGCTCCGACGTCTGGTTGCCAGCGGCGAGCTGCGCGTCGACTTCGTCCAAGAGCAGTGTGCAATACCGGTCGTCTAGGGTTCTGAAAACAGCCGCCGACGTGATGCTGCTGGATTGGATCGGCGAGAAGACGAGCCGCTGCAGGAGCTCGAGAAGGCGCGTCTTCCCCGAGCCGACCGGGCCCACGATGTGTAAGTATGGGACACGGCCGAAGGCCGGAAAGACATAGGTGAGCAACGTCCAAGCCGCGAGCAGACTCAGCGACGCCCTTCGTGCCGACTTGTCGCCAGGCCATTTGACGAACCGTCGGAATTGCCGGACCAGCCGGTAGAAGAGGTGCTTGGGGCGACAGACGTCGCCGGACTCCAGCCACCGTTGCCGAGCCGCGGCACCCCAGCGCGGTGATTCCGTTCCGCCGTCCAGGAGCCGCGGCAGTCGACGCGTCCAGAGCCTCTGCCCGTCCGGCAGCGTGAGCCACGGAGCGACCGGCTGAATCTCGCGTCGGCCGTCGCCCCAACGCAGGTGCCACTGCCACTGAGTTTGTACTTTGTCTCTCTCCACCGCGACGACCGGCACGGCGATGCCAGCGACTTCAGGCGTGAAGAACAGGTCGGCGGAGATCATCTGCGACGGATCGAGCTCTTCCACGTCGTCGCTGGAGTCCGCGTCGTCCTCGCTGTCTCTGGCCGCTTGGCGAGCGACCTCGGCAGCGATTTGCAACAGACGCTGCCGAACTTCCTCTGCGTTCAGCTCGGGCCACTTCTCCAGCAGCCGCTGGACGAACCTTTCGCGAGCCTGTTCTTTTAGAACGTTGAGTTCATCGACGAACAAAGGCCTTCCATCGTGGTCGCTGAGCCTAAGGACCACCGCCCCCCGGCGCGAAGCTGGCTGCCAGGCGAGCGCGACTTGGTTTTGGTTGCTGATTGACA
This sequence comes from uncultured Planctomycetaceae bacterium, assembly GCA_964428935.1. Lineage (GTDB taxonomy): Bacteria > Planctomycetota > Planctomycetia > Planctomycetales > Planctomycetaceae > JAADHY01. The sequence continues at coordinate 2,461 of CAYSAG010000482.1, forward strand.
CAGTGCGATCTCCTTTTACACTTTTTACGGTTGTTCGGGTTACGGTCGGCGGACGGAGCCGACGCTGCTGTTAGCTCGTCGGCTCCTTTTACCGTTTCTGCAGGGAGAGCGTCGGCTTGAATGCCACACTCCGCTCGATCAGCTCCTCGAGGCACTCTCGGACAGACTCCCTGTCTGTCGCGTTGAGCCACTCGCGCAGATCCTTCAGCACGGGCACGACGAGCACCACTCGCGGGGCGAGAAGACACAGGTCCCGCGCTAGTTGCCGGCCCCCGCGCAGCCCGGCCTCGTCCGCGTCCGCGATGACCACGACCTCCGACGGACGCAGCCGGCGCACGAGCTCGTCGACCTCTTTCCGACCAGCCGTACAGCTTGGTCGGCCGACGGCCGTCAGTCCAAGTGTGAGTGCGGCCGCCGTG
>CAYSAG010000483.1:0-2873 GCA_964428935.1 uncultured Planctomycetaceae bacterium
ACAGGACGATCTTCGCTCCAGCCTGCTCGAATTCGCCCACCACCTGCGGGTCGTGCTCGTAGTAGCAGCAGACTGTCACCTTCCACCCTGCCGCTGTCAGAGCCCGGACCAGAGACAACGTCTGCATCTCGGTGCCACCGCGCAGCAAGCAGGGAATGCCGATAGTGACGCTGTGCTCGCATAACGAAGCCGCGCGCAAATTCCCCACCCTTTTGGCGCAGCCGGTCACCGCTTCGTGGCAATCCGCCTGGAGCCCTCGGCACTCTCTGTTGCCGGCACCAGGCAACAGGGGCCGATGTAGCGCTCGGTCGGAACCAAGTCGTACTCCTGGAAGTACATGTCGAGGGACCGCAGTTCGCGAGCGCGAAGGAACTCAGCAAACTCCTCCGGCCCGTAGCCAAACTTGTGCCACTCATTCCGATGAAGCTCGCAGAAAATGCGCCCCACCTGAATCTGGCCCCAAGGGAACCCGCGAAGAACCGCCAGTTCCGCCCCTTCCACGTCGATGATCAACAGGTCAACGCGCGGAGCGCCGTATTTCCAGACCAGCAATTCGCGCAAGGTTGTCACGGAAACCTCGATGGCTTTTTCCTTCGTGCGCGCCCTCGAGGTCTCAACGCCGCGGCGCGCCGGGCCGGCGGGCTGATCGGGCACCAGAAAGCTTTGGTCCCCCATCTGAACCAGCCTCCTGGTGCCGACCGTTTCGGGGCACGCCACCTGCTCCACAACCACCCTGTCCGAGAGATTGTTCCGTCGGATGTTCCACCGGAGTATGTTCGCGTTGTCCGGGTCGGGCTCGATGGCCAGCACACGACCGCCTTTTTCGGAGATCAGGTTTCCCAGAACGACCGCGTAGGCGCCGTGGTGGGCGCCCACATCGACGATGAACGGTCTGGCCGAGCGTTCCAGCGACTCGCAATACCAGCAGCAGGCGTGCATTTGCACGAAGTCGGCGTAGCGTACGATGCGCGAGCGGCTGGGGCCGCGAGGCAGCCGCATGTGTCGATGCGACGGCACGCTGGTTCTGGGGTGGAAAACCAGTGGCTGGCCCATCACCGTCATGTGCCTGCCACCTTCCAGCGTCCACCAGCAGCGGACCGCCGACCGAAACAGCAAGTAGCCAAGTCTTTTCAGCGTCACAAGATCCCTCCTGCCGGGCTCCCCGCGAAGAAAAACTCGTGTCGCCGCTTCGCTGGAGCTGTCACACCTCGCGGCAGCCGGCCGCAGTAGGGCAGGCCGCATGGGGCACGGGCGGATTTGAGGTAATGCCGGATGGCCGCTTGCTTCCGCCGAAGCGTCTCGCGGTCCAGCTGCAGCCGCGACGCACTTGCAAAGTCTACGTGCCTCGTGAGCGGCGTCGGTGCGTTGAACCAAAGCCAGACCGGGTAGTAGACCAGCTTCACCGGGAACGCCAGACGCCCGCTGGCTTCAGCGACCAGGCGCGCGGCCGCCTCATGGTCGGGCAGACCGTCGCGGCAATGTGTGACGTACACTTCTTGCGGCTCAAGCTCCGACAGCAGCTCGGCCAGCTCCTGCACGGCTGGTTCAAACTCCGCCGAGCCCGGCGCGGGCAATCCGCCGTCCTTCCAACCGAGCCGCCGCACGTGTTCTGCTGGCACGCCCAGCTCGGCAGTCGCCGCGATTGCTTGCTGGCGTCGTTCGGCTGCCACTTGATCCGCCGGAATCTCCGGATAGGCCGCCAGCGACGCCTCGCCGTCGGTCAGGTGGATGATTGTCACGGGCAGGCCGCGGGCCCTCTTCATGGCGATCAGCCCGCCGCATCCGAAGGTCTCGTCGTCCGGATGCGGAGCGATCACCGCGGCGCCGCACTCGCTGACGGGCTTCAGCGGCAGCCTTCGGCAAACCCAAACCCGCCGCCAAGCGGCACGCGCGTTCTTCACGCCATCCTTGAAACGTCGCCAACAAAGCGCGTTCGAACTCCGCACCCACGCATTCCCGTTGCCGTCGTTGTTCCGGTCAACCATGCCTAACTTCGAGACTAGCGACCGACTTCCGAGGCGGGCTCGGCGGAGAGCGTGCGGTCAAGTGCCCCGGAGTGCGACCACCGCTCACACACTCCTATCCCTGCCGCCTCATACTCGTCCAACCGTCGTCCAGTACATGAAAACAGAGGGGACTTCCAGAGTCTCCACCGTGCCATCCGGTACGCGATGGATGTTGCCAACACCCCAAGCCCGTACTTGACCGATCGCGCGAAATTGATGGACGACGCCTCGGCGAAATACTTCGTCGGGCACGATACCTCGCCGATTCGGAAGCCGAAATAGATGGCCTGGGCGAGCAGTTGGTTGTCGAACACGAAGTCGTTTGAATTTTCCATCAACGGCAGCGTGGTCAACACCTCTCGCGAGTACGCTCTATATCCCGTGTGGTATTCGGACAATTTGTAATTGAGCAGCAAATTCTGCATTGCAGTTAGGCACCTATTTGCGACATATTTGTAGACCGGCATACCTCCCCGGAGCGCTCCTTTTCCGAGGATACGAGAGCCGAGCACAATATCGTACTCGCCGAACGCGATCATCGATGCCAAAGCGGGAACCAATCGGGGCGTGTACTGATAGTCCGGGTGCAGCATCACGACGATGTCCGCTCCCAGGTCTAAAGCGTGCCTGTAACATGTCTTTTGGTTCGCCCCATATCCGTAGTTCCTGTCGTGGACAAGAACCTCACACCCGAGTTCCTTCGCGATCTTGCAAGTCGCGTCCGCACTGTGGTCATCCACCAGTATGAAATGGTCCACAAAACCGCCGGGCACTTCGCGCACCGTTCTTTCCAGCGTCTTCTCGGCGTTGTATGCCGGCAGTACGACAACTACGCGTTTGCCATTGATCATGGCCTTCCTCGAAAAG
>CAYSAG010000484.1:0-2862 GCA_964428935.1 uncultured Planctomycetaceae bacterium
GCTACTGTTATTACCGAATTAAAAGAGATTCAGGAACCGTATGTATTTTTAGTGGGGCGCCGTCACCCCCGCCACTGGCCGGCGACCGACTGCTGCTACGCCGCAGCCGGGCCGTGAGCTTCGGTCTTCAGCGACTGGCGCGCAGTCCCCAGCCGCGGAAGAAGCTCACCCAACGCAACAAGCCGCGCCGAGCCTCTGTGTGGACCGACTCACTGGGCGGCGCTGGCGGAGCTTGCTCGGGAGCGAGCGGCGGGGCAGGAGCCGCTTGCTTGCACGGAGCACATTCTTCCGGCGCGGGCAGACATTTCGACACGGGCACCTTTCGCCTTTCCACAATGAGCAGCAGGTGCTTTTTCCGGACGAGCTTACCGCAGGGGCCTTCGCAACGGGCCGACCGGCAGCTGCCGGCTTCGTCGCACGTCCCGCAGTCGGAACAGGCGGCTTTCTTCGAGTGGAACAGTCCCAGACGTCCAAACAGCGGACGCCTCGGCAGGCAAACGTCCACGAAACGGCAGCACCACCGCTCCACCTCTTCCGTTTCGGCCGTCTCGACACGCTGGCAGACCTTCGGCGTGCAGTCCACCTCCGGGTTGCACCGGGCCGACTGGCAGCAAGCGTCGCTGGCACCGGCCGGTGTCGACAGACCGGCCAGCAAGAACAACAAGGCAAACGCACAGCGTTTCATGGATTCTCCCCCCTTCGGCTGAGCCAACTGCCTTGGGTCTCTCGGCTAAACGTTGCCACACGAGCTCGCCCTTGCGGCGACGTCGGACGCAAGTCGTGGGCTGGGTCTGGTTTCGTAACCCGCGGCGGCTCGTGTGTGTCGTTCTGTCGCTGAAACGTAGTCCGAGCCTCACCGTCGCTGCGGTCGGGAATCAGTAGAAGTCCAATTGGAAACGGGTCACGAAGACGTCTTCCGTGGCGTCGCCGTGGGAGGCGGCGTGCAGGTCGGTGTGAATGTAGTCGAACATGACTCGGGCGTGCGGCGTCCAGTACCAGTTGACGCCGACGGTGTAGGCGTCCATTTCACCCGAAATGCCCGCGGTCCCTTCTTCGCCGCCTTCCAGGCTGGTGAGCCCGTCGTCGATGAAGTCGAGCCACGAGTAGCGGAAGGCAATTTCCCAGGCCCCGGAGCCGAAATTGCACAGTTTGTTGTCGGAGCGCACCCACCAAAAGTTTTCGAGCGGGTACAGTCGCTTGAACGTGCCTTCCTCTTTGTCGTACGCGCGGTTTTCCCCGGTCAGGAAGTAGCTGACGTAGACGTAGCCGCCTTGCAGGAGCGGGTCGTGAGCCGCCGCCACGTCCGTCAGAATCCACTCGGCCTGCACCGACGCAGGTCCCCAAACCGCCGCCGCTTCCAGCCCGTACTGCTGGTAGCTGTTGGTCGGCTCGGTGACGACTCCCAGCAGGTAGGTCTCTTGACGGACTTCCGGCCGAGCCTGAAACGTCAGCGGGCCGTCCGACTCCACGTGACGAAAAGCCCCGCCGACGTGAACCAGGAAGCGGCCGTCGTCTTCGTAGAGCAGCAGTCGGGTCAACCGCAGCGTCAAGGAGCGGTTCTCTGAGTCTTGGTGGTCGTTGTTGCCGTCGTTTTCGGAGTCGACGCCCGGGTCAGCCAGGTCGTCCATGAACGTTCCAATGGCCCACGTGCCGCGTTCGTCTTCTCCCCAAGTGTTCGACAGCAACACGCCCAAATTCCGCCCGGGAACCAACGCATTTGGAAGGGCTCGTTCCGTGAAGGTCAGAATGTCAATGTCCTCAATCAGCTCCTCCAAACTGAACGGCTCTTTCAAATGGCCGATGCGCAGTCGGCCGACCGGCAGCTCGAGCCCCAGGAAAATGTCTTTGGCCACCAGGTCGTTGAACTCGGCGAAGTCGATTTCAATCTTGTACTCGAAAATGCCGTACCCTTCGCCGTGCGCCGACAACCGCACGCTGCGCAATTCCGTCTCGTTCTCGAATTCGTTGATGCCCAGCTCTTCCAGCCCGTCGTCGGTGCCGTACTGCTGGTCCCACAAGATCTCGGCGCCGAAACGAACGGTGAACCGTTGGGCGTGCGTGTCAATGACCTCCAGACCGTCTTGCGTGAGCAGCTCGTTGGGCTCGATTTCGAACGGGCCCTCCCGCTCAGACACAGACGCCCCTGCGTCAGTGAACGGCCTGGGTTCTGGAGCGTCCGGCTCGGCTTGTTCCGAAAGCTCCGTTTCCACGGCGCCGCCCGCTACGGTCTCCTGGCTCCAGCCCTGCAAAGGCAGTCCCACGCACAGGACCGCAGCCAGAAGACCACTGAACCAGCGCGAATTTGGTGTGACTCTCAAGAGCATCCTCTGAATCCTCCCGTCGTCAGCTTGGTTGCTGCCAAAACGCAAATTCCTCGCTGCCAAGAAAGACAAAGCCGCAACGTAAAGGTGGGACCGGTTTTGCCGGTTCTGCCGCTCTGATCGGCTGCAGCGATTCAGCGGATTCAGCCAGACGTTCCGGAGATTCGGGTTCGTCGGCGTGGCCGGCTTGTGCCGAGCCGGTCGGCCAAGCCAAGGGAAATTTGACGACGACGGTCACTTTGCGGACTGGGCAAGACAGGCCGAGCGGGAGGATTTTGCAGGGCCGTGACTCGGGTGGTTTTTGCGACAACGTGGCTCGTTCTGCCGCAGACGACGACGGGCCTGTCTGCAGCAACGTGCTCAAGCCGCGTGCCAGGAAACGGCTCGGCGACAACGCCAGCCGGAGCGAACACGGGTCTGCCTGACCCCCAGGGAGCAAAAGGTGTCCGGACACACAACAGAGACGTTTGCGTGCACGCTCAAGGGCGTCTACATTGAAGCCCATGAGCTCGCACGACGCCAGTTACAAACGGTTGTTCTC
>CAYSAG010000485.1:0-2795 GCA_964428935.1 uncultured Planctomycetaceae bacterium
GAACGGCCCACCGTTTCTTGAACCGCCGCCGAAGTCTTTGGGCTCACCGACCGAGCCGGCCGCGTTGCCCGCCCCGCCACACCGCTCGGCGCAGGCGGCTCGGCCAGCGGCAACGAAGCCGGACGAGCCGGCGTCGGCGGCCCCCGGAGCCGCTTGTACTGGCCTCGCTTTTGTGGTACTTGAGGGTGTCCGGAAATTCGGCCCAGTCGCCTCGCACATTCGCGGCTTTTGGGCAACCGGACACGTCCGGTGGAGCTGTCCTCCAAGCTCGACCTGTGGACTGCCGCGACAGAGTTCGGTCCTGCACAGCCTCCGAACTTCTTCGCGGTAGTCCCGGGTGTCAAACCGCTCCGGTCGGATTCGAGAGACGACGCTGACGGCCTCGCACCGGGTGGCCGAAAGGCGGTCTGGCCGAGAGCTCCTGTGGCCGACGAGTCGAACCAAACCGACTGCTGCGGGTTCAAGCTTGGTACGACAACGCGACAGCGGGCGCGAGCACGGGAGAAAGCGACCGGTCAACAACGGGAGGGCTCAGTAATGAAAACGGCACGTGGCAGTACAGGCGTGGCTGTCCGACGCGGCTGGGCGGGCCGAGCCGTTCGTGTGGTTGGCGTTGTGACGCTGTGGGCGGCGGCCGTGTCGAGTGCGGCGTGGGCGCCGAGGTCGGCGGAGGCGGGCCGTTCCGAGCAGTTCGTCGAGCGGCCGAACTTGCTGGTCATCATTACCGACCAGCAGCATGCGGGCATGTTGAGCTGCGCGGGCAACCGGTACCTCCACACGCCGGCTCTCGACGGCTTGGCCGCTCGAGGCGTTCGTTTTGAACTGGCTTACCCGTCGAACCCGGTTTGCGTGCCGTCGCGCATGAGCATGGTGACGGGGTGGTTGCCGAGTCACTTTGGAATGCGTTCGAACGCCGAAGTGCGCAACCCGGCGCCGCCGGAGGCCATTTCTCGTGCGCTGGGCTGGTGCATTCGACGAGCCGGCTACCAGACCGTGTACGGCGGCAAGACGCATTGGATGCGTGGCATGACTCCGCAGTCGATTGGGTTCGAGCTGTTGACCCGAGACCAGCGGGACGAACTGGCCGAGGCGTGCGTGCGGTTTCTGAAGCAACCGCACGACAAGCCCTTCTTGCTGGTGGCCTCGTTCATCAATCCGCACGACATTTGCTACATGGCCATTGACGACTACGCTCGCAGCCGCAGCGAGCGGCCTTTGTACCCGCAGCAGACGGTGCCCAGGCAGCGACTGGCGGAGGCGTTGAAGCGGCCGGAGGGTGTGTCGGAGCGGGAGTTTTTCGAACGCTTGTGCCCGCCGCTGCCGGACAATTTCGAAATTCCGGAGCTGGAGCCGGAGGCCATTACGACGCACTACCTGGGCATTCGCTCTTTCCGCCGGTACGCTCGCGAGCATTGGGACGAGAGAATGTGGCGGTTGCACCGCTGGGCGTACTGCCGGCTGACCGAACGCGTGGACGCTCAAATTGGACGCGTCCTGGCCGCTCTGCGCGAAGCGGGTCTGGAAAAGAACACGGTGGTCGTCTTCACCAGCGACCACGGCGACCTCGACGCGGCTCACCGCTTGGAGCACAAGTCGATTCTCTACGAAGAGGCCGCTCGAGTGCCGCTCATTCTGGCCGGCCCCGGCATTGGTCCGGCGGGTCGTGTGGACCGCACGCACCTGGTTTCGGTCGGGTTGACTCTGCTGCCGACGTTGTGTGACTTCGCCGGTGTGGAGCCGCCGCCGGGGCTGCCCGGTCGGAGCCTTCGGCCGCTGGCCGAGGGCCGCGCCGTGTCGGACTGGCCCGACCAAGTGGTCGTCGAAAGTCGCGCCGGACGCATGCTGAGGACCGGTCGGTTCAAGTACGTCGTGTACCAAGACGGACGTCACCGCGAGCAGCTCATTGACCTGGAAAACGACCCGGGCGAAATGCACAACCTGGCCGAGAACCCGCGTTACCGAGACGTGTTGAACGAACACCGACGCCGACTGCGCAGGTGGGTGGAGCAGGTGGGAGACCGAATCGGCGAGGAGTACGTGCCGGCGCCGGAACCTTGAGCGGCGAGGCCTTTGGGGAAAAACAGCGGCCATGGCTCGCCGGCCACATCAAAAGACCTACCGAACGGCCGTGGTGGTCGTTCCGCCGCGGGAATTGTGGGAACCGATTCAGCGGATTCGGCAGCGGCACGACCGCAAGGTTCGTCGCTGGATGCCGCACATTACGCTGTTGTACCCCTTTGTGCCGCCGGCGCAATTTCGCGACGTGCTGCCCAAGCTCCGACAGGCTTGCCGTGAAGCAGCACCGTTTCAGGTCACCTTGCGTCGAATGGACACGTTCTGTCACCGGTCGGAGCGTTACACAATGTGGCTGGAGCCCGAGCCGTCCGAGCCGCTGGTGCGGCTGTACGAACGGTTGTGGACGTCGGTCTGGACGGAGCCGGTGAGCCGGAGGTTTCGTCCGCATTTGAGCGTCGGACAGGTGGAGGGTCGGGCCAGACGGGACGAACTGGTGGCTCGGCTGCAAGCCGACTGGCGGCCGCTGTCGTTTCTCGTCGAGCGGGTGTCGGTCCTTTGTCGCGAAGAGCCGCCGGACGACGTGTTTCGGGTCGAGGAGGAAATTCGGCTGGGGCCGGACAGACCGTAGCCGTCCGCCGCGCGTCGACCAGCTCGACGTCGCGGCCTGGGCGTGGGTGCGCGAAAGAAGGAGACTCAACAATGAGCGGCCTTTTGAGTCGACGTTTCCCGCTGACGTGGGTGGCGCTGTTCGCAGCGACGACGAGCGTCTCGGTCCTCTG
>CAYSAG010000486.1:0-2768 GCA_964428935.1 uncultured Planctomycetaceae bacterium
GGAACCGGACTACCCGCTGCAGCCGGTGCCGCTGGAGCGGGTTCGTTTGACGTCCGGTCTGTGGGCGGACCGTTTGGAAACGAACCGCCGCGTCACGGTTTGGCACGACTTCAAAATGTGCGAGCGGACCGGCCGAATCGACAACTTCGCCGTGGCCGGCGGGCTCAAAAAGGGACGCTTCGTCGGCATTTACTTCAACGACTCGGACGTTTACAAGGTCATTGAGGGAGCCTCGTACGTCTTGGCGACGCAGCCCGACCCCAAACTGGACCGCTACCTGGACCAGCTCATTGCCAAAATTGCGGCTGCGCAGGAACCGGACGGCTACCTCTACACAGCTCGCACCATTGGCGGGGTCGGCGGCATTGGGCCGGAGCGGTGGTCGCGGCTGGCTCACAACCACGAGTTGTACAACGTCGGTCACTTGTACGAGGCGGCCGTGGCGCACTACCGGGCGACGGGCAAACGCACTCTGTTGGACGTCGCCCTGAAGAATGCCGACCTGATTTGTCGCGTCTTCGGACCGCACGCCCGGAAGGACGTTCCCGGACACCAGGAAATTGAACTCGGCCTGGTCAAGCTGTACCGCGTGACGGGCGACAAGAAGTACCTCCGCCAGGCCAAGTTCTTCCTCGACCAGCGGGGCCGCCCCGACGGGCACAAACTGTACGGCGCGTACTGCCAGGACCACCTGCCTGTGACGGAGCAGCGGGAGGCAGTGGGACACGCCGTGCGAGCCTGTTACATGTACGCGGCCATGACCGACGTGGCTGCCTTGTTCGGCGACCCGGCTTACCGCAAGGCCGTCGACCGGCTGTGGCAGAACGTGGTCGGAAAGAAGCTGTACTTGACCGGAGCCGTCGGGGCGTCGCGAAAGGGCGAAGCGTTCAGCCAGGACTACGCTTTGCCCAACAATGCCTACAACGAAACCTGTGCGGCCATTGCCAACGCCTTGTGGAACCACCGAATGTTCCTGCTGCACGGCGACGCCCAGTACGTCGACGTGTTGGAGCGGGTTCTTTACAACGGCTTCTTGGCCGGCGTCTCGCTCAGCGGCGACCGCTTCTTCTACCCCAACCCGCTGGTGTGCGACGGCCACACTCGGTTCAACCAGGGCACGCTCGGGCGAGCTCCGTGGTTCGGCTGCGCCTGCTGTCCGGTGAACGTCGTGCGGTTCGTGCCGCAGATTCCAGCGTTCGCGTACGCCGTGCGGGACGGCGAGTTGTACGTCAATCTGTTCGCGGCCGGTGAGGCGACGGTCGAGCTGGGCGGTCGGAAGGTGACCGTGCGTCAGCGAACGGACTACCCTTGGGACGGCCGTGTTCAAATTGAGTTGCAGCTGTCGGAGCCGAGCTGGGTGGCGTTGAACGTCCGCGTGCCCGGGTGGGCGCGAGGCCGTCCGGTTCCCAGCGACCTGTACCGTTACGTCGACGCACAAACTCGCGGGTGGAGGCTCCGAGTCAACGGACAGCCCTACGACGCTCCGCTCCAAGCCGGGTTCGCTCGAATCCACCGGGTGTGGAAAACGGGCGACACGGTCGAGCTGGACCTGCCCATGCCCGTCCGCCGCGTTCAGGCTCACCCGGCCGTCGAGGCCGACCGGGACCGGGTGGCATTGGAGCGTGGTCCATTGGTCTACTGCTTCGAAGCGGTCGACAACGACGGCGAGGTGCGCGACTTGGTGCTCGACGACACGGCAACGTTCCGGTGCGAGCACCGGCCGGACTTGTTGGGAGGCGTCACGGTCATTCACGTCGCCGCTCAGCGTGTCGTACGGACCGAAGAGGGCAAGAAGAAACTCGTCCCGTTTCGAGCCACGGCCATTCCTTACTACGCGTGGGCTCACCGGCAGATTGGTCCAATGGTCGTGTGGGCGGCCCGTCGTCCGGACGTGGCGCAGCCCGTTCCGCCGCCCACGTTGGCTAGCCGCAGCCGCGTTTCGGGGTCGCACTGCTGGAGACGCGACACGCTCGAGGCGTTGAACGACCGAGTCGAGCCAAAGAACTCGAACGACCACAGCATTCCGCGAATGACTTGGTGGGACCACCGAGGCACGAGCGAATGGGTGCAGTACGACTTTCCCGAGCCGACGACGGTCCGAGCGGTTGAAGTGTACTGGTTCGACGACACCGGGCGCGGCTTCTGTCGTGTGCCGGCTGCGTGGCAAGTGCTGTACCGCCAAGAGGGCCACTGGCTGCCGGTGAAAGCCCACGGCACGTACCCGGTCCAGAAAGACCGCTACAACCGGGTCGAGTTCGACCCGGTCCGGACCGACGCGTTGCGCTTGCAGGTCGAGCTGCAGCCGGGCTTTTCAGGCGGCATTCTGGAGTGGCGAGTCGAGCCAGCACACGGAGGGAACCAGAAAGGAGAGCGCTGAGCGGGAACGAGCTTCCGACCGACGACCCGGCCGGTCCGTTGTCGTCCAGCCGCTGCGGGGGGCGCAGACGTGCTCGTGCGCGAACGCACCGGTCGCGGCAAGAAGCGATGGAGCCAACGAGAGCGGCTGGTCAGACTTTGCCGAGCTCGGTGCCCGGGCGGAGCGGCTCGACGCGCGTCGCTCCAGCCACGCCCCGGAAAGTTCACCGCGTCGGCCGGCTCGTTGCGTCGACGCCGGACGACTCCGCCCGTTCCGCCGACACAACGCACGCCGTCCGACCCTCGAACCCCCAACGCCGCGCACAGAAAAAGCGGCTGCACGGGGCAGCCGCTTCCAGGTCGGGGCGACTGGATTTGAACCAGCGACCTCTACGTCCCGAACGTAGCGCTCT
>CAYSAG010000487.1:0-2744 GCA_964428935.1 uncultured Planctomycetaceae bacterium
ACGTTCGACCAGCGCGGGGTTGGCCTGCTCCAGCTGGTGCACCCGCTCCAGCAGTGGCCCCGGCGAGAGCTCTCCACGCGAAGTCGCGGTCTCCGAACTGGCCGCAGACGGTCGCCGACTCGCCCTTCGCCTGACTGATCCCGTCTTGTCCGCCCGACCCCCGTGTCCATGACGGGCGAACTCTACTCATTCCCGGCCAACATCAGATCGCCCGACGAGGGTAAACAAGTACATTTGGAGACAGCCTCTGAGGTCCGGCGCGCAAAGAAAAAGCCTCGAGTGAGCCTGTAAGCCGGGTTCTGTCGAGAGCGGCCATTCCTCTTGGACGACGGTCACCCGCCGTCTCGAGCGGCCTACCCGAGGGTCGAGCGGGCCGGACCAGCCCGCGGCAGCCGGTCGGTCCCGACGGACCACCAACTGCACTCCCCTCTGCTTGGCCTTGCTCCGGGTGGGGTTTACCGAGCCAGGCCGGTCACCCGGCCTGCTGGTGAGCTCTTACCTCACCGTTTCACCCTTGCCTCCTGGAGGGAGCGACGCGGTGACGCGTGGCCGACCCGGCAGCTGGACCGCCCAAGCGGCTCCGAGCCGTCACGCCACTCGCCGCCGCGTCGCTCCCTCCCGATCGGCGGTCTATTCTCTGTGGCACTTTCCCTAGCCTCACGGCCGGTGGGCGTTACCCACCACCCTGTCCTGTGGAGCCCGGACTTTCCTCTGCGGCCGACAAGCCTCTCGGCTCGCCACCGCAGCGGCCGCTCGGCCCACTCGAGGCAACGACAATTATTATTTCCTCTCGGCGCGTCTCGCCAAGCCCCCACGGAGGTCGAGCCCGGACAGCTTCGTGGTCGGGGGGCAGCCCGGGCTGGCAGAGCCACGGACCGAGTCGGACGCGCGGCGCCCCTGCGCGTCGGTCGCCAGCCGGTCGAAACGGTGTCCGCTCGTCGTCCGGTCCCCCACTCACCGTCTGTTCCTAACGGAACTCGCCCACCCAGTAGGTCACACCGTTCCGAACGGCGTAGCCAAAGCCGGCCTGGGTTCCGCTGAGCATGATCCGGTGGTGCGGCGGGGAAGCAATCCAGCCGTTGACCGCGTCCTCCGGCGTCAGCGGACCCATGTAAATGATTTCGGCCCAAGGCAAATTGCTGTGCATGTAGTAGCCCGTGTCGCCCATCCAGTCGGCGTGCTCCTGCGCAGCTAGGCACAGGTCGGGGTCAAGCTGGACAGGGGGCAGGCCCCACCGAGCCCGCTCGTCATTAATCAACTGCTGCAGTCGCTGAATGACCGGGTGCTGAACGAGCCACGCGTAGCGTGTGTCTTTGGCCGGAGCCTCTGGGGCTGCCTCCGGCGGCTCCGCCCAGGCCGGCCCGGTTGCCGCCAAGGCTACGCACGCAACGAGGGCTGCGACCAACTGTTTCACGGCAAGTCCCTCCTTCGGTTGAGTCGCCGGCTGAACTTCAACTGGTGTGCAACTCACGGTCGCGAGCCTGTCTCCTTGCCTGGCGGCCGGTCCGACCGTCCCACCGGAGCTGCGTGGCAGCACTCCCAGCGGCCTTCCTGACCGCTCAACGCTCAGCACGACGCGTCCCTGCCGCTCCCGAACCACCGTCCCGACGGCATTGGCCTCCGTCCGTCTCCGCCAGCCGGACAGCCGTCGCCCATTGGGCTCAACGCGCCGACGTCCCTTGCGCAAACCAAGTCCACTGGGTGGACAGGGGAGCGAGCTGCGAGTGCGCAAACTCGCCGCGCGGCGTCCTAGCCAAAAGAGAAAACCAAACCAGTGGGTCCCGGTCCGGGCGGCCCTGCTCGGAACGACCGGAACCGAAGTTAGGCAGACTGGAAAAGCCAGGCAAGAGCAGCAGGCTTTTCCGAATCCATCGTTCGAAGCAGCGGCACAATTTGTAGCGTGCCGACGACGCCACCGCAACCGAACGGGCCAGACCTTTTTCCACCGCTGGCCGAAGGCGGCTTTTCCCACAGGGACCGGCGAGAAAGGGTGACTTGCCCGGCGCCCGCGCCGTCGGACGAACGTCCCTCCGGAGAGCCCTCCTTGGGCGTGTCGGGACTCGCTTTCGGCCGTGCGCGACCCCGCCAAGCCACGCTCGAGCCCTCACGGCCGGCGGACGAGCAAGACTACTGCTCGCACAGCCGCCCCGTCTCACGCGGGCCGACGAGGTCCTCTGCCAGCCCCGCAATTCGGGGTTCCCAGACCGAGTTGACGCCGCTAAATTGGCGTAGCGTCGTTTTTTCGTGGCTGTGCCGCTTTGTGGCCGACGGCCGGGCCGTTTGCCCGAGCCGCCCGCTGAGCCCCACAGCCCGGCCGCGTCTCTCTTCGTGCGTTCTGTTCGCTTCAAGACTCGCACTGCTCATGGCTGGAAAGAAGAAGAAGAAAAAACTACGAGTCGCCTTTCGGAAAAACCGGCAAAAGAAAAGCCGCGCTCGACACGCCATTCGCGAACTGCTGGAGGAGCAGCTGTACGAGGAGGAGCCCGAGACGGACCTGCCCAGTTTCGAGCGTGTGTCGGGCAAAGGCGACCTGACGCGTCACCGAACGGTGATTGGAGTCGAAGCGGAAGACGGCGACCAGACGACGCTGCTGCTGGACGTCGACGAATCGCAGTGCTTGCGAGGCCGCGTGCTGCGGGCCGTCGGGCTGACGTCGTTGGTCCAAGCGGAAGACGGCCGACAGTTCGAGTGTACCGTACGACGGCTGCTGCGAACGTTGCAGACCGATGAGCGAAACCCGGTCG
>CAYSAG010000488.1:0-2735 GCA_964428935.1 uncultured Planctomycetaceae bacterium
TGTGGCGACAGACGCCGCAGACCTCGCCCGAGCTGTTCCGCGCAGTCGGCCCGGCGTTGAAGCGCCAGGGTTGGGGGCTGGGCTGGGCGACGTACACGTGCGTTCGAGCGGGACAGGGCGTGGTCTGTCTGGCCGGTCCGCCGTTTCGTCGTACGGTCGGAATCAGCCTGGACGACGGACGGCTGCTGTGGACGGTCGAGCTGCAGTCGCCGCACGCGTTCTTTCTGGCCGGTTCGCTCTACTTGGTTCCGCGAGTCGGCTCGCCCACGACGACGTGCCGAAAAATGGACCCCGTCAGCGGAAAAGTGCTGCAGACGTTTCCGCTGCAAGTCATTGGTTCGTGCACGCGTTTGACGGCCACGCCGAGCCAGTTTTTCTACCGGCCGGGCGGCGGCGAAGGGCGGACCGTTTTCGTGGACTTGTCCACGTTGAAGCTGGCTGACTACGAAGGCTTGGTGCGGCCAGGCTGTTTCGACGGCGTCATTCCAGCCAACGGAAGGCTTTACTGGATGCCTTTGGCTTGCGACTGCTGGCAGGTGCACGGCACGTTTTGCTTGGCGCCGCGGAAACCGCTGAGCGTGGCTGGAGGCGGGGGCGGCGTCTCGGCCAGCCGGGTGGGTGCCGGCCAGAGCGGACGGCTCGCCCCGTGGGCGGCTCCGCAGTCGCAGCAACCGGCCGCCTCGGACGACTGGCCGGCCTTTCGCGCCGACGCGGCCGGGTCGGCGACGGTGGCGACGAGCGTCGGGCGGTCGGCCGCGTTGGCGTGGCAGCGAAAACTGGCCGGCGGCGAGCTGACGGCACCGACGGTCGCGGCCGGGAAGGTGTTCGTTGGAGCGGAAGACGGCACGGTCTGCGCCCTGAGCGTGGACGACGGTCAGCTGCTGTGGCAGGTGTCCGCTCGAGCGGCCGTGGTCTTTCCGCCCGTTTACTGGAACGGGCGGGTCGTGTTCGGAGCCTGTGACGGGTTCGTGTACTGCGTCGACGCGAACACCGGCCGGCTGTTGGGTCGACTGGAGCTGGCTCCGGCCCGCCGTTTCGTCAACGTCATGGGCCGGTTGGTGTCGGCCTGGCCGGTGGGGGGCGGCGTGGTGGTCGAAGACGGGACGGCGTACGCGGCGGCCGGCAGCACGGCGGCGGACGGAGCGGTCGTTGCGGCCATTGACCTCCAGACGGGACGGCTCCGCTGGCGACAGGTCTACACGCTCGACCGGCCCTCTGAGCCGCTCAGCTTCGGCGTGCAGAGCAACCTCCTGCTTAAAGACGGCCGGCTGCTGGTCAACGGCGGAGCTCCAACGGGAGTCGTGGCCCTGGACACCGCCACGGGGGACCACGCCGAAGTCGTCGCCGAACGCTTGAACGGCCGACACATGTTCTTACAGCCGGACGGCACGCCGTGGTGCACCGGCCCAGAATTGTACACGCACCAGCGGGCCCGGACGACCGTCTTCAAACCGTACGCCGGCCGTGTCTACTTCCCGGTCGCCGGGCGAGAGGTGGTCTGGGTGTACGGCCGCGTGTTCTGTGCTGCTTCGGAAAGCGCGCTGGACCGGCTGGTCAAACTGCTCAACACCGACCCACGGACGCGCGGAAAAATTACCGGCAACACCGACCCGTGGGACGTCAGCAAAGTTCCGCTCGGCAACGACATTCTGTGGGCCAGTCCGACCGCCGACGTGTGCGGCTTGGCCGTCGGCACCGACGGACTGGTGCTGCTTCAGGAAAAGAACGTCACGGCCGTCTTGGCCGACGGGCAGACAGCCTGGAGCGTACCGCTGCCGGCACCGCCGAACCGCTGGAGCCTCGCCCTGACCGGCTCGCACGTCGTGGCCACCCTTTCCGACGGCCGCGTCGTGTGCTGGAGGAAGCTCGCCGGGCGTTGACCCGCGGCGTCTCCGGGGGCCACGCTCCGTCGTGGCCGCCCTTCCGGAGGGCCACGCTCCGTCGTGGCCACGTTTCCGGAGGGCCACGCTCTGTCGTGGCCGCCCTTCCGGAGGGCCACGCTCTGTCGTGGCCGCCCTTCCGGAGGGTCACGCTCCGTCGTGGCCACGCCTTCGGAGGGCCACGCTCTGTCGTGGCCGCCCTTCCGGAGGGCCACGCTCCGTCGTGGCCACGCCTTCGGAGGGCCACGCTCTGTCGTGGCCACGTCTCCGGAGGGCCACGCTCTGTCGTGGCCGCCCTTCCGGAGGGCCACGCTCTGTCGTGGCCGCGTCTCCGGAAGGCCACGCTCTGTCGTGGCCCCAAACCTCACCGCGTCGCTACGCGAGCGCCGGGTCTTGCCGGCACCGGCTCACCGGGCGTTGAAACGCCCGACCCGGTCGGGCCGCGACCGGCTCGCACACTCGCCCGTGCAGGTTGGACAAGCCACTAACGCGTCGGGTCCGCCGTGCAGACCGGCGGCGCCTGACGCTCCCCGAACGCAGCCCGGACACAACAAACCGCGTTCCTCCGGCGCGGAGTCGGTCAGCGCGTTGGCTTCGGCTGAATGGTCAGCCGCAGCGTGGCGGAGCGGACGGGAGCGGCCAGGTCGATGCCGATTCGAGTCGGCTTGTGGCCGCCGGGCAGGTCTTCGTCCAGAATTTCGTCGCGAATTCGCAGGGGCTGCCCGCCCGAGTCAATGGTCACCTCGACCTGCCCGTCCTCTGTTCCGACCAGCAGCCGGTTGGGCCCCAGTCGTTTCCAGGGCGAGAAGGTAATGAGCGCCGTGCCGAAGTCTTGCGGCGAGCGGAACTGGACGA
>CAYSAG010000489.1:0-2731 GCA_964428935.1 uncultured Planctomycetaceae bacterium
ACCTGCTCAACGACGCGCTCCACGGCTCGCTTCAACCCGTCTACCGCTCCGCCGGTCGTCCCTTCCGCTGGGTGACGCCGCGGTTCCAATTCTTGCCCGCCGACCCGGTCCGCGTGACTCTGCAGACACAACGTGGGTGCCCGTTCGCGTGCGAGTTCTGCGGAGCCAGTCGGTTGCTGGCTCCGTTTCGAGAAAAGCCGGTTGAGCTGGTTCGTCAAGAGCTGACGACGCTGCGGCGGCACGTGCGCCGACTGCGGTTGGAACTGGCCGACGACAACACGTTCGCACGCCGTCCCGACGCTCACCAACTGCTCGACGCACTGGAAGAGTCCGGCGCGGTCTGGTTCACCGAAACCGACTGGCGGGTGGGTGAGCGGCCGGACGTCGTGCGACGGTTGGCCTCGGCCGGGTGCGTCGAGCTGCTGGTGGGAATCGAGTCGCTCGTCTTCCGCTACCCGGGCCAAGGCGAAAAGGAAGCCGAACTGGACCGGGTTTCGCGCGCCGTCGACCGCCTTCAAGAAGCCGGCGTGGCGGTCAACGGTTGCTTCGTCGTCGGGGCCGACGGCGAGACACGCGAGTCGATTGACCGGCTGGCCCGCTTCATTGAGACGAGCCCTTTGGCCGAGGTCCAGTTGACGTTGCAAACGCCTTACCCCGGCACGGCCTTGTTCCGCCGACTGCGTCGGGAAGGACGACTGTTGCCCAACCGCGGCTGGTCCTTCTACACCCTGTTCGACGTGGTCTACCAGCCCGACCGAATGGGG
Organism: uncultured Planctomycetaceae bacterium; assembly: GCA_964428935.1. GTDB lineage: Bacteria > Planctomycetota > Planctomycetia > Planctomycetales > Planctomycetaceae > JAADHY01. The sequence continues at coordinate 765 of CAYSAG010000489.1, forward strand.
GCCGAGGAACTACAACGGGCCTTCGAGGAGCTGGTCGAATGCGTCTTCTCGGACGAACAAGTGGCTCGGCGCGACCGACTTCGTCGCCAAGTTTGGCAGCGGAACCCGTCGGTCCGGACCTGACCCCTGGCGTCGTCTTCGGCTACTTGGTGGGCCGACGAGCGGCCACTGAGGCCATTGTGCGGAACCCGCATTCGCTCCGCTTGGCACTGGTCTTCGTCTTCCTGGCCGCGCTGGCTCGGTTCTACGACCAGGTCGACCTGCTCCACCGCCCCTGGTGGCTGCTCCGTCCGTTCGTGCTTTCCTTTTTCATTGCCGCGTGGCTGTTTTTCGTGTTCTGGGTGGTCGACCGCGGTTGGTTGTGGGAAAGACAGGGCCTGTTCGTCCGGAGGTTCCTGCCGCTGTTCTGGATGACCGCTCCGTTGGCCTGGCTGTACGGACTGCCGCTGGAACGGTGGCTGGACGGGCCGTCGGCGGTCCGGTTGAACTTCTTGCTGTTGGCCGTGGTGTCGCTGTGGCGGGTCGGCGTGCTGAGCCGAGCGTTGAGCGTGGCCTTCGAAACCGCTTGGCCGCGACCGACTCTCGCCGTTTTGCTGGGAGCGGACTCGTTGTTCGTGCTTGCGTCGATTGTGTGGTCCGTTCAGGCCATTCCGCGGCTCATGTCGCCGGTCGAGGCGACGCCCACACAAGCTGCGACAGACGCGGCCGTAGACCTGCTGGGCAACGTCTCGGCGGCCCTGTGGCCACTTTTCGTGCTGGGGGCTGTTGCGGCATTGGTTGTGAAAGGGCGGACGCAGCCGGTGCCCGACTGCCCCACTGCGCCGACCGGCCGGGTCGCGAAGTCCACGTGGGCCCTGACCGCCGTCGTGGCCGCCGTGTGGCTCGGCGCTTTGCCGTGGACGCAGGCCGAACAGCTCCGACGCACTCACGCCGAGCGGCTGCTCCAGTCGGACCGCTTTGCCGAAGCCGTTGCGTTCTTGTCAGAGCACCGGCGAGGCGACTTCCCGCCCCTGTGGGAACCGTTCAGCGAGGACTGGGGAATCAACGGAACCGCCGTGGTCCGGTGTGCTCGGCACGTCGTGGAAACCGACACGCCGGCGTGGGTGCGGACGTTCGTCCTGGCGGAGTTCGAGCGACTGTTCAAGCAACCGGAGACGTGGTGGCTGTACCGACACCACAACCCAACTGACGTCGACGCCCTTCTGACGGTGCTGGAGAACCTGCCGCCCGACTCGGAGCTGGTTCGGAGAAACGTCGAACTGCTTGAGGTCATGGTGGACAAGGAAAAGCGGAAGAAGTCGGGGTGGAGCGACTCTGGCGACCTGACCGATCGACAACGGCTCCGAATCCGTCGACTGATTCAGCGGGTCCGAAACCACAGCTCCGGCGTCTCGACTGCTCAGTAATCGGACGTCTGAAGACCCCCGCATCCTCTCTCACACACCTCCGTTCCGCCGCCAACCGCACCCCCAGACCCGTCTTCTACAGCGCCATTCCGTATGTTCTTTCCATGAAACGGGTTATGGAAACGCAAAGCTGCTTTGGCACCATGGCTGCCTTCCGGCGGGCGGGACGCGGAGGGGTGGAGCGAAGGCCCAATCGGTCACCTGCTGCACCGTCGGGGGAAGCGCCACGCCCACGGCCCGGAAGACTTTCCCGCAGCAGCCCTCCACCTCGGTGCGAAGCAGAAACTGCTTGCCGTCGTGTTCGACCTTAATCTGCTGTAAACCGTCCAAGTCCGACAGAGTCTCCTTCCACTCAAAACGTAATTGCTTACCGCGCTGAAGCCGGGAGGAGGAGTGGGTTTGGGGAGGTGAGCCGGTCGTGGAGGAAGCGGATGGGCGAGAGACCGCGTTGGACGCACACTCGTGCCGTGCCGACTCGAACGCCGACAGCCAACAACAAGCCGGGACGGAGGTCGAGGTCTCTCGCCCGTCGACTCCCAAAAGTTTGGTTCCGAGCCACGT
>CAYSAG010000490.1:0-2717 GCA_964428935.1 uncultured Planctomycetaceae bacterium
GTTTGCGGGGGTTCCGCTACAGCACAGGGCAGCTTGACGAGCCCTCGCGGTCAACGCTCGTACGAAACCCGCCCGCGCCGCCCTGGCACCGCCGCAACGGCGACCCGACCGCCGCCCGGACTACTTCGCCACCCGTTTCTGCAGCAAGTCCTTCATGGCATTGCCGAAAGCGTAACCGAACAGCGAGAACATCTTCCCGCTGCCCAAGTAGTGGTACGGCGGCTGGTTGCCCATTTTCTGGAACTGCCGTCGAGCTTCTTCGTTCACCCAGCGGCGCTTAATCCAGTACTTTTGGACCAACTGGGCCGCTTCGTGGTCCCAGTACTTCGTCGTGGACACGAAAGCAACCGAACCTCGAAACTCGGGCCGACTGGCCGCGGCCGCCTGGGCTTTTCGAATGCCAGCCATGCGTCGGTTTCGTTCCGCCGCCTCCGGTCCACCCACTCCCAGCTCACCAATCACCACCGGCAGGTCGGGAACGCCCAAGTCTTTCCGTACGTCTTTGATCAAGTTGACCAGGTTCACCTCGTACTCGGCCACCCGGTCGGCTCGAATCATGTCATTCCACCCCTGAAACCACACGAAGCCGCTGATTTCGTAGCCCTGACCCTTGTAGTCGGGGAAGAGCTCGCCCAGGTGGTCCAAGGCGTACCGCAGAGTTTCGAGCATCTTCTTGTAGTAAGGGCCGACGTCACCTCCCGAGCTGGGCGGACGAAAGTCGACGGCCAGGCTTTTTCCACCCCACGCCGCTTTCACCAGCAAGACTTGGTTGTCGAACAGGTCGCCCAGGACCACGCCGAAGAACAGCTCCGGTCCAATCTTCTGGTCGTTGGCTCCGTAGCCCACCGTGAGCGGGCCCTTCTTCACTCCACCCCGAGCTCGCGGGTAGTAGACCCACACGTCCCGACGGATTTTCCACGAACCGTCCGGATTCTTGATTCTTGCCAACAAATGGCCGTACTGGCGGTCTTCGCCTAGCCAGTCGAGCGTTTTGACGGCGCCTTGCCCTTCCATGTTCGACTGGCCAGCCAAGAGGAAGACTTTGACCGGCAGCGGCTCGCCGGCAACCACCGTCGACCCGACAAGCAACACCGTTGCTCCAACCAACAAAAGGCGAGTCGGCTTCATGGTGAGTCGTCTCCTTGTTGGGCGGGGGTAGCTGCGGGGCCGCTCCTTTCGGCCAAGCGGCTCCGGTGGGACTCGGCATGAAAAAAACAAGCGGTCCGGCGGACCAGGTGCCGGACGCCGTTCCTGGCGCAGCACCGACCTCCGTTGTACCGCCGTCAAGGGCCTTGTTGCAACCCACCGGCGACGGACGCACCAGTCCGCCGAGCGGCGCAAAGAGCAGCCCCTGTGACCCGGAGTCGAGAACGAGTCACAGGGGCCAGCCTCCGGAGGACTCTCAGCCGGCTTCGTCCAGCCTGAACCTCACTCCAAGGCCAAAGACAAAACGAACCCCGCCAACTGCTGCCAACGTTCGAGCTCGTCCATTCGGACGTGCCCGGGAAACCGAGGCCCGGGGCGGACGCCTTCGTGGTGCCGTTCGTGGCGGTGGTGCCGCTCGTGGCGCTCGCCGTGCTCCCACCGCTCTTCGTGCTCCTCGTACCGCTCGTGCTCTTCGAACCACGGTCGGCCACCGAGCGGCGGGCCCGGGAAGAAGCTTGGTCCGGCTGGGGGCGGAACGACAACCGTGCCGGGCGTGACAATGACCGGCCCGGACGCCGGAGCCAAGACGCGGTTTTCGTAGACCCGCAGGCGTCCACAGACGGGGCACCGCAGCGTGGCGCGGTCCAGCCGACGCACCAAGTCTTCCAGGCACTCGATTTCCTCCTTCAACTGGCGAACGTTGTTGCAGCACAGGCAGTGCCCGCACCCACCGCACCAGCCGTTCCGTCCGTCTTCCAACACCACTGTCACCGCCCCCAACTGGACGACCGAACGCCGGACGTGAATGGGCCGCCGACGGAGCTGCCGGGCCAGCCGTTCCATGTCGTCGACCGTCTCCTTCATTTCGCGAATGTAGGTCCGCACGGTGACGTGGTCGCAGTAGGGCGGCGGAGCCAGAAAGTAGTCGGCGTACGAGGAAACTTCGGCGGCCTTTTGAGCAATCAGACGGCCGGGGGCCACGTACGCGAAGACAGTGCAGGCCTGCCGGCGAATTTGGTCCGCCTTCACTTTCACCGACAGCGCGACGGCTCGTGGGTCGTGTCGGTCGGCCGCGTAGCCCCGTCCAATCATCACTCCCAGCGCCGCTGCCATGAAAATGCCCGTCGTACCTGCTTGCCGCAACATGGCTTGGCCTCCCGTCTGCTGAGTTGACCAGCGCCCCCGTCGGTCGCTTGAAATTGACCCCCTGTTTCACTTTAGCTGCGCTTCCTACAATTCGAATCGGCGTCTCTCTGGCCGACGTTTTGAGCGGTGCACGTGGTGTGCCAGTTGGCGGCGTGTGCGCCGCAGCAGACACAAGCTCTTTTCGCGACGGCACTTAGTGTGACACCAACTTTGCCGGCCGATTGTGGGGCACAGGGTCGTGGTGTCAGAAGCGCACCACATGACCGGGGCTAATGTCTCAGAGGCGCACCACAAGACCCCGCGGCAGGTGGTTCCGCTGGGAGCGGTGAGCCGCGGGAAGGACCGGCCGGACGTTGAAGAAAACGACGGGACTAGTGCTTTGTCACGCCGAAAAGTTGGGACTCACTCGACTGTGGGGAACTGTC
>CAYSAG010000491.1:0-2716 GCA_964428935.1 uncultured Planctomycetaceae bacterium
AGCCCGCTTCGCTGTTGGTGTACCACGAGCGGTGCTCGTAGGTCACCATGGGTTCGGGGCCGCCGAACTGGAAGGTCATGGCGGCGTGAGTGGGCGAGGTGCGGTCGTCGTCGTGGACGAACTTGCCGCCAATGGCCGTGACGTGAGTCGGGTGACGCTGCAGCTTCAGTCCCCACCGAATGATGTCCAGCTCGTGAACGGCCTGGTTCGCGAAGCACCCGCTGGCCAGTTCCAGAATCCAGTACCAGCGACGGTGCCAGAACTGGCTGTAGGGACGCAGGGGCTTGGGGCCGAGCCACTGGTCCCAGTCGAGCCCTTCCGGCACCGGGCTGGGGCGAATCTTTCCGAGGTTGCCTCGCAGTTTGAAGTCGATTCCCCGAGCGGCGTAAACGTGTCCAATGACGCCCTCGTGCAGCCGCCGAATGCCTTCGACAATGTTGGGGCTGGAGCGGTTCTGGGTGCCGTGCTGGACCATTCGTTCGTACTTGCGGGCCGCCGCAACCATTTGTCGCCCTTCGAACAGGTTGTGCGTGCCCGGCTTCTCGACGTACACGTGCTTGCCCGCTTGACAGGCCCAAATGGTCGACAGAGCGTGCCAGCGGTCGCCCAAGGCGTTGCTGACGGCGTCAATGGACGGGTCGTCGAACAGCTGCCGCATGTCCGAGTAAAGCCGCAGTTTTCGGTCTTTCAGCTGCGGCATGCGCTGACCGACCGTCTCGAGCTTCTTGCGGTCGCAGTCGCAAACGGCCACGATTTCCACGTTGGCTGTCGCCTCCAGTTCCGTCAGCGCCGCCACGTGAGCTCGCATTCGGTTGCCCATTCCGAGCAGCCCGATTCGAATGCGTTCGTTGGCGCTCTGCCGGCCGCGGGCCAGAGCGGGAGCGGCGAAGGCCGCACTGGCAGCCACGGCCGAGCGTTTCAGAAACCCTCGCCGGTCGGAGCGTTTCATGGGTGTCCTCCTTGTCGTGGGCTGGACTGGTGTGTTTCCAGTTGACTGGCCAAACAAACGACGCACGTCGAAGCGTTGCCTTTACCGGTCTTGGCGGCTCCACCGGGTCGGACAGGCGGAAGCGGAGCACCTGCTGACGCGGCAACCGGCCGCTCCCTGCGTCCGCCCCGCCACGCCTTCCGGCCACCTGGCCGCCGACACGCTTCTCTTCGGGCTCCCTTTCGGCGCCCCCGAGACGCCCCGTGCCGAACCGCCCGAGACGCCCACTCCCGAACGGCCCAAGACGCTCCGTCCCAACGGCGCGAGACGCTCCGTCCCAAATGGTCCGAGAGGTCGCGCGGCCAAGCCCCGAAGGCGCCGCAGGCCAAACGCTTCCGTGTCGACGTCCCGCAGGAGCCGCCTTCTTCTGACGCTCAAACTTGCGGTCGATTGTGCCGGCCAGACCGCCAAAATTGCAAGCGTTCGGAAGCCGAGTTAACGGAGAACCGTTAGAACAGGCCGGGACCAACGGACCAGCCCGAGCGGGTTTCGCGTTCCACAGGGGGGCTCTCGAGCACCCGCCGACCGGAGTGCCAGTCGTCCGCGCGAGCGAGCCCTTGCCGTCGTTCCACCCCTCTTCACCCCCCTCTCGAAAAACGTGACAGCGCTTTGGCGTCGCCCAAGTGCTTGCTCACGCCCGAGGCCGCTGTTACAAGGGAGTAGTCCGGGCGTGAGCGTCGCCGCTACGCAATTTGTCGCCCGAGCGGCTTGCAGCAACATTTGCTCGCCCAGTTTTTTTCACTGCGTCACGAGGCGGTTTCGAAACAACCGGCGTGACGACGGTCGAGGCAGGAAGGAGCAGGAGTGTGTCATGACGGAACAGAACACCCCAGCCGAACCGCAGACCCAGGCGACGGACGGCTCGACCGTGACCCGCTTCGAGCCGCAAGAACAAACCGCGCCGGCTGACCAGGAGCTGGTTGAGGCCATTCGGTTGGCCCTGCAGCGCTCGGAAGAGCCTCTGCGAGTCAACCAATTGCGGAAACTCCTGACCGGCCCGTTCCGACGGTCGGAGGAGGAGCTAGCCCGCGTGGTCCAGCAGCAGGTGCAAGCGGGCCGGCTTTTCGAATTTCCTCGCTACGGAACCAGCCCAAAGCCTCGCTACTGGGCCTACGACGCCCGCCAGTACGCTCGGCGGCTGCTGCTTCGCGCCGCCCGCCGCTCGACGCTGACCTACAACGACCTCAAGAAAAAGCTCGCCAGCCCACTGAGAGGCTTTCCCGACTCGGAGACGAAAGGCCTGCTCGAGGAAATGGTGGCGCGGCGAGAATTGTGGCAGCACCCACCTCGTCGAAGGGGCGCGGCGACGCGCTACAGCGTCGAGCCCCCTCGACCGGCGGACTACCTGAAGGACGTCCTGGACCGGTTGGAAAAATGGGTGCGTGTGCTCGAGCAGGCCGGTGTCTCGGTCGAGCGGACGCTGGCGGACTTGGGCGAGTTGGTCGGCCAACGCTTCGGCCAAACGGCGCAAGAAGCGTTGCTTCCCAGCCGTTCGGCGCAGCCGGACGCGACGGCCGACACCCCGGCGACACCGACCGAACCTCGACCGGCCCAACAGGCGTCTCAGGCAGGCCAGCTCGGCGCACAGTCGCAGGCGTTCGAAACTGTTCCGCCGCAAGCTGTGGCCGCTCGGTCCCCGGCCCCGTCCGGAGCGGGCGAAGGACCGCCCGAAGCTCGGTGGAACCTCGACGCAGTCGCCGAACAAATTCTGGCGGCCATGCCGAAGGT
>CAYSAG010000492.1:0-2713 GCA_964428935.1 uncultured Planctomycetaceae bacterium
ACCCGCTCCGACCGCCGGACTGGCGGTGGCGGTGCGCCGGGCAGCAGGCAGACCGGCCGGTTCTGCCTGACCGGGATCGCTGGATCCGCTTGGCGGCGGACTACCTCCGGCTGGCCCGGCAGCCGGCCCGCCGGGCCTGGCTGGAGCGGTCTCGGCGGTTCGGCCCGCTGGCGCAACTGGTGCGGTGGAAGTTCGGCCGGCACGATCCGGAGCAGCGCGAGCGTGTGGGGCGGCTGCTGTTCGACCTGGAGGCCTACGTGCTGGCCGGGGCGACGCCTGAAGAGATCCACCAGCGGCTGGGCCTGGACGCCGTCACGGTGGAGACCTACGAGCGGGTATTCTTCGACGTGCGCAGCCGCCGGAAGCATCCCGGGTACATTCTTCGGTGCGTTCTTGGCGTCACGGATTGGTCCGCTCGCCTGAGCCCGCGTCAGGAGGAGCGGCGGTTGGTGGCGTGGCTGGGGTATCTGGGCGGAGTGAAGGTGCTGGATCAACTGCTGGAACTGGCGCCGGAGCTGTGGGAGAGCGGCAGCGTTCACGCTCTGCTGCGGCAGCTGGGGACGAACCGCTGGCAGTGGGCGGTTCACGTGGCCAGTCAGTGGTCCCGCCTGCAGGAGATGCCGCCGGAGGTACTGCTTCGGCAGTGCGAGCAGAGGGGACAGCACCTCCCTTCCGCAGAGGGGGCCGAGAGCGGGTTCGAGGAGGCACTCCAGTGCCTGGCCCACTCCCTCGCCCAGTCTTTGAGAGTGCCGCCCCACAACGAGAAGCCGCGACACGCTGCCCAGCCGCGTGCCGACGCACGACTCGCTGTCGCGTTCGGTTTGATGACTCAGGGGGAACTGGACGAGCAGCTGGAACGAGCCAGCCGAGAAGTCCGGTTCCGTCGCAGCGAACGGGCGGGCCATCCCGAGAAGTTACTTCGCGATCCGACCGGCTCCGGGAAGACGGGCAAAGCGACTGCGACGAAGGCGGACCGCTCCGCCAGCCCTCCCAACGGCTCGGACGGGGCGGCCGGTTAGCCCGAACGTGGTTTTGCAACCGTCCGACGCTCCTGGCCTGACGGGACCGCCCATTCGGCCCGCCGACCGGTTCGACGACCCCTCCCGAACCTGCCCCAACGCGCCGGCCGGCGGCGCACCGGCCGTCACGCGTCCCGCGCCGGCTTGGAGGCCGCGTCCTCGTCCTCCGAGTCGGTCCGCCCACTGCCCCGACAGCCGCCGAAGGTCCGCCAATGCCGCCGCCGACTGGCCGAACCGTCGCTCAGCTTCCGCTCCAGGTCCAGCAGCTCGTTCAGCTCGTCCGGCGTGCAGAGCAGGTACGGCGTGGGGTAGGCGAAGTGGTGGCCCACACAGGCCGGCACGGTGCGCACGGCCTGCGGAGCCCACGCCAGCCCGGTCAGGTCCAAGCGGTCCTCCCACCGCTGCAGCTGCCGACCCCGGGCCAGGCTCTCGAAACGGCGGTCGTAGCTCCTGGCCACCCGGTCCAGCTCGGCCTCGCCCCCGCCCACCAGCAACAGAAACGAACAGACCAACGCGTACTGCCGCTCCGAGTGGCCGTTCTCCAGGTGCTCCGGCACCAGCCGCACCAGCTGCACCCCGCCTCTGACCGTCTCCGGCCGGTAACGCGACGGGGCCAGGTCCGACCACCGGGGTACCGGAGCCTTGCGCGGCGAGCTCCGGCCGACTCCCCGAATCTCCCCCCACCGCAGCGACCACCCGTAGGTCAGCAACAGGACGCCGTTGGGCCGGTCCCCGGGCGGCCGCTCCTCCGGACCGGACGGCGTCTCGCTCTGGACTCTCTTGGTCAGGTACAGCACCCGACGGGCGTGACAGAACGGGCAGACGAACCGCCGGCAGATGGCCGTGGCCTTCGGGTCGCTGGTCCATTGCACGCACCGGACGGCGTCCGAGAACGGCTCGGGCAGCTGCCACCGCTTCGACCCGCCGCCGTTCGGCCGCGGGGCCAGCCAGTGACGGGACACGTGCCAGAGGATCCGTTCGTGGACGTGCTCCAGAGACTCCAGCCGGGGCCCGTCGGCCAAGTAGGTGCGGAAGAACCGAAACATCCGCCCGAAAGTGCACTGGACCAGCCAGAGGTCCTCTCTCGAGCCGGCGTACAAGTCGGCAAAGCCACTCCAGTCCGCGGCCATGACACCGCCCTTCTGACGCTGCCGCCGCCCGACGAGCCGCCGTCCCGCGGCCCGTGTGGGGCATGCGTGCCGAAACCCAGGGACCAACGCTGCGGGGACCGCCGTGCGCGTGCCGTTCCACCCCGAGCAGCCTACAGACGCCCCCGGCCGCCGTCCAGCCGTTACGGCTCGTCGGAGCCTCGGGCCTCGGAGGAAGGGCCGAGCACGGAGCGACGACGCATCGTCGGGGTCTGTTCCGAAGGCTCCGGAGCCGGTTCGCGCAGCCCGTCCTGGATCGAGTCGAAGACGTGGGACGGAAGCCGTCCCTGCACGGCCTGGGCGAGCAGGTGCCGGGCCAGGGCGCTGAGGGTGGTGTTTCGGGACTGGGCGAACTGGTAGAAGCGTTGGTACTCCTCGGGGGTCAAGGCGATGCAGAACCGCATGGTGCGGTCGGCGTTGTCGTCGAGGTGATCCGGTTGCGTCATCGCTCGGTCCTCCCTCTGGACGGTGCGTGTCGTGTGGGACGGGGTGGTGGATCGTGAACCAGCGAAGAACGAGCCGTTTGCGGGTTGGATTGTACAAACC
>CAYSAG010000493.1:0-2692 GCA_964428935.1 uncultured Planctomycetaceae bacterium
GACGCGGGTCGCCGAACGGCAGGTGGCTGGAATTGATTCCGCTTCGGCCGTTCAACGTGACAATGGCGTCCTTCATGTGGACGTGGTAGATTCGGTCCGGGAAGTAACGAATGAACTCGACCGGGTCCACTCCCTGCCAGTGCAAGTGGCTGGGGTCGAAGTTGAAGCCGAACTCCTCGCGCCGGTCCAGTGCCTCCAGCGCCCGCTCGGCCGAGTACAGGTCGAAGGCAATTTCGGTCGGGTGGACTTCCAACGCAAACTTCACCCCGCATTCTTGGAACACGTCCAGAATGGGGTTCCACCGTTCGGCCAGCAACTTGTAGCCTTCGTCAATCATTTCTCGCGGCACGGGGGGGAAGTCGTAGACCAGGTGCCAGATGCTGGAGCCGGTAAAACCGTTGACGACGCCCACGCCCAACTTCTGAGCGGCCCGGGCCGTGTTCTTCATTTCCTCCGCCGCCCGTTCACTCACTCCGTCCGGGTCGCCGTCGCCCCAAACGTACTCGGGAAGAATGGCCTTGTGCCGTTCGTCAATGCGGTCCAGCACCGCTTGGCCGACCAAATGGTTGGAAATGGCAAAGACCTGCAGGTCGTACTTCTCCAGCAACTCCCGCTTCCGGGCGCAGTACGTGTCGTCGGACAACGCCTTGTCGACCTCGAAATGGTCGCCCCAGCAAGCCAGCTCCAACCCGTCGTAGCCCCACTCACTGGCCTTCTTGCAAAGCTCTTCCAACGGCAAGTCAGCCCACTGGCCTGTGAACAGAGTAACCGGGCGTCCCATGGTGACTCCCCTTTCGAGAAACAAATGCCTCGGGAACGAAACACCTTTCAGAGCGTGACGCGACTGTTGCGTGGAGCGGTCGCCGGTCGCGCCGTCGGTGGTCCGGGCACCGACTTGCCAGAGCGACCCGTCGTAGCTCCCACGCCCTTCTCAACACCCTTCCATTTCCGCGCAAGAACCTGGCGCGGACTGTCAAGGTAAACCAGCCGCCGTTGGTTGTCAACGAGCGGTTCCGCGCCGGAAGCGGTTGACGTGGCGGACCTAACGGTCCGGAAGCCTGCGGCAGGCAGAAAACCTGCGGCAGCGAGCGAAAAGGCGAAAAAACTTCTGCGCGCTCAGACGGGCCGCAGCCACGGCTTTCCTCGCGGGTGGACGGCTTTGCCGGCCGCCCGTCGCGACGTCTAGCCGAAGCCCCGGCGCTGTCCGCTGCCGACGTTCGCTGCTACAATCCCGACCGCAAACGAACGACGACCGATTGCTTGTTTCCGGTCTGACAGTGCGGACCGTTGCGGAAACGGCGTGGTCTGTCGAAACCACGGTCGACCGGTTGCCCTCGGTCGACAGGCAAGCGACCACCGTCCGTTCCCGAAAACCTCGAGAAGGCTGGACGACTCGGAAAGACGAACGGGCATGGAACCTTTGGCCGTTTTCGAACAGCTGGCCATTTCGACGCTGCTCGGACTGCTGGTCGGACTGCAGCGGGAGCGGACCGAGGCGAACTTGGCCGGCATTCGCACCTTTCCGCTCATTACCGTCTTCGGCACGCTCTGCGCGCTGTTGTCGATTCACATGGAGCAAATTTGGGTGCTGCCGGCCGGGCTGCTGGCGCTGGTCGCACTGATTCTGGTCGGCAATTTCCCGAAGTTGAAACAGGCCGAGCCGGACCCGGGCGTGACGACCGAAATGGCCATGCTGGTCATGTTTGCCGACGGCGCGCTGGTCGCCTTGGGCTCGCCCCTTTGGATTGTCGCCGTGGCTGTCGGCGGCGGCGTGGCCATTTTGCTTCAACTGAAGCCGGAAATGCACGGACTGGCCGCTCGAATGGGCGAAAAGGACTTCAAGGCCATCATGCAGTTCGTGCTCATTACCTTCATTGTGTTGCCCGTTCTGCCGAATCGAGCCTACGACCCGTTCGACCCCATTCGACCGCTGTTGCCGCCGGACTTCGGTCGTTTTCCGGTACTGAACCCGTACGAAGTGTGGCTCATGGTCGTGCTGGTCGTCGGAATCAGCTTCGGCGGCTACGTCATTTACAAGCTGTTTGGGCAAAAGGCGGGCATTCTGCTGGGCGGTTTCGTTGGCGGCACGATTTCCAGCACGGCCGTGACTGTCAGCTACTCCCGACGAACCAAACGGGCTCCCGAGGCCGCCGGACTGGCGACCGTCGTCATTCTGGTCGCCACGACCGTCAGCTTCCTCCGTGTGCTGCTGGAAGTGGGCGTGGTGGCGCCCGCTTTCCTGCCCGTGGCCTTTTACCCGGTGCTGGCGGTCATGGGCGTTTCGGCCGTGCTGTCCGTCTTGGCCTGGGCGTTTCTGGGCCAAGTGGAGAACGACATGCCCGAGCAGGAGAACCCCACCGAACTGAAGTCGGCCATTCTCTTCGCCGTGATTTACGCTGTTGTTTTGGTCGGTGTGGCCGTCGGCAGACAATACTTGGAAAGCGAGGGCCTTCTTGCCATTGCTGCCGTTTCGGGAATGACCGACATGGACGCCATTACGCTGTCCACGTCGCGGTTGGTCCAGTCGCACCAGCTGGACCCGCACATGGCTTGGCGGCTGATTGTCGTCGGCAGCTTGTCGAACACGGTTTTCAAGTGGTTGATTGCTGCGTGGATGGGACACCGCCGTCTGGCGGCCACTTTGGGAGGCTTTTTCGCCGTGCTGCTGGCCGCTGGTGCGGCCGTCGTCGTG
>CAYSAG010000494.1:0-2688 GCA_964428935.1 uncultured Planctomycetaceae bacterium
CCATCCGCTTCCTCCACGACCAGCTCACGTCCCCCAACCCACTCCTCCTCCCGGCACCAACGCGGTAAACAATTACGGCTGCGGTCCAACCGCGCGAACGCGCGGTCGTGTTCTCCGGCGACGCCCCAGCAATGACCTGCTCTCGCAGTCCGGCCCCGTGACCCGGCGCCGCAGCGCCAATCGGCCACCAGCCCGTTCCCGGTGGGCTCAGTTCGACCACCAGCCGGCCAGTGTGGCACTGCTTCCAGGGCTTGGAGTTGGCCGACCTTCGGCTACTGCAAGACGACGCACGCGGTGACGGCAAAGGGCGGAGCGGCAACTCGAGTCCACGGACCTTCGTGGCTCACTTCCAGCTCTTTGCCGGTCACGGCTTCCACCGCCCGCCGCACCGGTCCCTGTTGCCGTTGCAGCTCGACCACCACTCCCTCGCACGGCGGCGGTGCCGGCAACGACAATGCCTGCCGGTCCGGTTCCCGCTTGCACCGGAACCACCCAAAGTCGTTGACCAGCGAGACCACGGTCTTTCGCCCCTCGGGCCCTCGGAAAAACACAGCGTGCAGGCGAGCCGGGCCGCGAACTCGAATCGGCGGCACCAGTCCGCGGTCTTCGAGCCCCTCCAGCAGCTTTCGTTTCAGCGTCTCTTTTTCGCCCCGCAAGTGCCACCCGGTCCAGTCGTCCAGACAGACCACCACACCCCCGCGCCGGGTGAACCGCTCAACGGCTCGCCGTTGCGGCTGGTCCAGCTCGTCGCGGTGCGTCAGCACCAACACCGCCGCCTGGTCGGGCACACCGGCGGCCAGCTGCCGGTCGTTGATGGTCGCCACGGGCCAGTGAGCTTGCTGGAATGTTTCGAAAGCCGCCAACAGCGGAGCGAAGAACTCGACCCACAGCTTTCTCTGGTCGGCGATTCGCCGGTTACGAGACCTTTCGCTAATGTGCAACAGAGCCCAGCGCAGCGGTCGAGTGCCGGCCAGGTGCGGCGACACCTTCTGGCCGTACGCGTACACCGGCCGGTACCGCTCGATGGCCGCCGGGTTGATTCGACGAGTTCTCCGGGACCAAAGGTCGGTCGGGTGAATGGACGCCACGCAGCCGTACGTCACGGCCGCGGCCGCCGAAAACAGCGCCTGCTGCTCGGTCCGTGTGAAGGGAACCCACATGAGCGGCGGCCGGCCGTCGCACGAGTCCCGCGTGAAGGTCCAGCCCAACGCGTTCTGGACGTCGTAGCTGGGCAGAGCGAAGGACGGGTCCAAATGACGCGGCAGCCGGCCTCGAACCAGTCGCCCGTCGACCACTGGCCAACCCAGAAAACCGCCAAACGGCTTGGAAAACTCCGTCTTGCTCGTGTCCGAAATTGCCAACAGGTCGGCCGTGAGCTGCATTTGTGTGTGGAAGCACGGGTAAAGGGAGCTGCCAATGGCAAAGAGCACGTCCGGGTGTTTGGCGCGCACCGCGGCCTTCCATTGTCGGAAGTTGCGAACAATGGACTGAGCCACGAACGCCGCGGCTCGCTGGTAGTCGGGCGAGCTACGGTCCGCTGGCACGCGCAACGGCCGGCCGGTCTGCTGCTGAAACAGCCGCCGACAATTCTCGCACGTGCAAACTTCGGGCATGTGCCACGAGTCGAAGTAAATGCCGTCCACGCCTCGGTCGGCCAACTCCAGCAACCGGGCTTGCACGAACTGGCGGGCCGGCGAATTGAAGCAAATGACGTGTCTGCGGTCCCGCGGGTTCGGCCGGCGCCGCGTCCGCGGCTCCAGCACCAGTTCCCCGTGCACGTCGCGGCACAACCACTCCGGGTGTTCCCGCTCCACGAAGTCGTCACACATGATTCGGTAGTAGGCGAAGACGCGCAGGCCGCACTGGTGAGCGTGCTCGACCAACTCGCGCCCCAGGTCCCGCCCTCGCAGCAGCTCGTTCGTCTCGCCCACGGCAGTCGGCCACCACGCCCCTTCTCCGGTCGTCTTGAAGATTCGCGTCAGCACCCGAGCTCCCATGGAACGAACAGCCGGGTGGAGCTGCTGGTACAGTCCGTCCAAGTCGTCGTGAATGCGGTTTTCAAAATGAGCCTGAACGCGGTTCTGTTCGAACCACGCAGGCAACCGGTCCGCTCCGGTGGCCGTTGTCCAAGTGCCGACAGAACTGACCACCGCCAGCCACAATGCCGCCGCTCGACGCCAACAACGCTCTGTCACGAGTTTGGCCCTCCGTTTGTGCAGTTTTCTTGCTCCGGAAGGTCGGTCAGGCAGCCCGCTCCGCCGCCAACCAGGCCGGCCGCCCGACCAGCAAAACGGCGGGACTGGCCAAGCCGCCAAGAAGCGACGTCGCCACTCTCGGCCGTTGCCTCCAGCCGGCTCCAGCGGCGAGCGTTCCGCGCCGTGTCCGTCGACGCGGAGAGGCTTAACGCGCCGCCTCGGCTGGGCGTCCGCCGGTTCTCAATCCTTGCTTTCCCGGTCTTGCGGTGCAAGCGCGAGCGCAAACGACGCGGGAGCCACGGCAGCGGCCCGACAGGCCGTCCGCCGCGGTCCCTCGCGTCCGCGTGCCCTCCGTCCCGAATTTCCGGACGCCGAATTCGGAAGCCACGGCGGCCAATCGTAGGGGCACCCTTGCGGGTGCCCGGCGTGCGCTGCACGACCGGCGCGTGTCTGGTCCCTTGGTTGCCGCGTGGTTGTGGTTGTCGCGGAATTT
>CAYSAG010000495.1:0-2658 GCA_964428935.1 uncultured Planctomycetaceae bacterium
GGGTGGTGGCGGCGCCGATGGTCAGCTTGCCGTCTGACGCCTTGATGCCCCCGAGATCCGCCACAGACTTCGCTCGCCCAAACGCCAAAGCTTTTCGGCCTCGCTGGCCGCGCGTGTTTTCGGGCGACCGCAAGGAGTCTCGTCGGCATTCCATGGTCTCAAAATCGAACGCGTAGACACGGAAGATCTCAATCGGCGGGTGTGGAAGCACTGGCAAATACTCGTCCCCCAGGGACGACGCGTCCGGAAGGCTCTCGAGCCGACCTCGTTTGCTCAATCGAGCAAGCCATCTCTTGGTGTGCGGTGCCACCCCCGGGGCTGACGGACAGCCGAACGGGCACGTCCGGGGCAAGCGACGTCGTAGCCGTAGAAATCACCGACGTTTGCTTCTGTGCCACCGCATCCATCCACTTCCTCTTCTCGCGGTCGGGCGGCGACCAGCATTGCACAACAGACTGACTCGATGGACCGCACCCTGTTCAGCAACGTGCCGGGATGCAGCGCTCGCGAGCGTTCATCAAGCCACGGCGTCGTTTCGTTTGCAGTCAAGCCCAACCAGTCTTCCGCAGCAGACCCAGTCCTTTGTCAAATCGCGAAGATTTAGGATATCGTTTGTGGCGAGCACGACGAAGTCTGCACGCCGGGCTGGATTGATCGATGACGACGGACGACCGAATTCAGCCCCTTCTCCCCCGGCGGGTGCCCCAAGGGCGGATGAGGGGGATTCGCTTGTGAAAACCAGGCGTGTGGGGCGTTCGCCGGCACGCCTCACCCGGCTCGCTTCGCTCGCCACCCTGTACTTGGTTGGGCAAACCGACGACTTGGTCGACCAGCCGAACCATTGGGAGGTGACGGTGGGGTTGGTGGACCGGAGTCCGGCCGAGCGGTGCACGGTGGACGTCACGCCGCGCCGGTTGCAGCACTTCGCCGCACGCCCGGGTGAGCGATTTCGCTGGAGCAACACGCGTTTGAGCGACGGCCAGGGACTGCAAAGCGGTTGGGTCACGGCGGACCGGTTCGGGCTGGTCACCTTGCCGCAGGTCGTGGTCGAACGGGGCGGAAATAGAATTCGGATTTGGCGTTGACCGGACGGCCGCTCGAGAAAGCGACGAGCGAGTCCGTCCCGGAACGCTCGGGCGGAGACGCGTCGCATGCGGGTGGCCCTGGTGTTTGAGTTCGGAACGCTTAGCGGCGGCGAGCGGTCCATGCTGGCCGTGGTGGAGTGGCTGGCGCAGCGACGGTCGGGGTGGCGGTTCGTCGCGTTGGCGCCGCGACGGGGCCCGCTGGCCGAGGCTCTGGCGGAAGCGGGCGTCGAGCTGCGTCCGTTCGAGTTGCGAGACGTCTCGGGCCGCAAGCAGCCGCTGGACCAGGCCGTCGACCGCCTGGCCGGCACCGTCGCACGCTGCCAGGTCGACCTGGTCCACGCCAACAGCCTGTCCATGGCTCGGTTGCTCGGACGAGCCGCTCCCGCGCTCGACGTCCCTGCCGCCGGCCACATTCGCGACATTGTGCGGCTCAGCCGCGCGGCCGTGCACGACGTCAACCAGAACCGGCTTTTGGTCGCCGTGTCGCAGGCCACCGCCGACTTTCACGCCGCTCAGGGCGTCGCTCTGTCCCGGCTGCGTGTTGTGTACAACGGCGTCGACTGCGACCGCTTCCGGCCGCGTCCCGCCACTGGGTGGCTCCGACGCGAGCTCGGCATTCCGCCCGACGCGCTGCTGGTCGGCACCGTGGGACAGATTTGCCTGCGAAAAGCTCAGGACGTGCTCGCGCAGGCGGCCGTGCAGGTCGTTCGCCGCGCACCGGACGTGCACTTTCTGCTCGTCGGCGCCCGCTTTTCCCAAAAGGACGAAAGCGTGCTGCTGGAGGAACGGGCCAGACAGACCGTCCGGCAGGCCGGTGTGGAAGCCCAAGTCCACTGGCTGGGTTACCGCCACGACGTGCCGGAGCTCTTGAACGAGCTGGACGTGCTGGCCCACCCGGCTCGACAGGAACCGCTGGGACGTGTGCTGCTGGAAGCGGCCGCCTCCGGCGTGCCGGTCGTCGCCACCGACGTAGGCGGCACGCGTGAAATTTTTGCACCGGACCGACCCGGGCAACCACCGGCCGCTCAGCTGGTTCCCCCCGACGACCCGACCGCTCTGGCCGAGGCCGTGCTGGAGCTGCGTCGCCGTCCCGACCTGCGTCGGCGGCTGGCCCGAGCGGCTCGGCAACGGGCCGTTCGCCTTTTCTCCGTCGACCGAGCGGCCGTTGCGCTGGCCGACGTGTGGCACGAACTGACCGCGTGAGGCCTTTGCGTGTCGGCGGCGACGTCCGTGCCAGCGCTCGGGGCGTTTCGACCCAGTCTCGCCGTGTCCCGCTGCGCGGCGGCCGAGCCGCTTCGCGGGCCACGACGCGTCTGTCTGTGCCGGCCGGGTTCACCGCCTCGCTCCTTTCGGCGTGCAGCGGCCGAGCCGCCCCGACGACCCAACACGTCGTCAGGCCACCCTCTGCCGACCGTGGCTCGGCGCGCAAGAAAACGGCCGGCCCGAACCCGTGGTGGGTGGACCGGCCGTGTGGTCTGACTTTCGGTTCTTCGCAGAACTGCGCGCTGTTGACAAGAAAAGGACATGCTGGTCTGGTCTGAGGTCGTTTCGCTTGACGAGCAAGAGGCCTCAG
>CAYSAG010000496.1:0-2650 GCA_964428935.1 uncultured Planctomycetaceae bacterium
ACCTCGTCGAGGGTCCGGGGCCGCATCCGCTCGGCCAGGGGGGCGCGGTGCTTCGCGGCTCCCCACCCGGCGGCTACTACGCCCCGTGGAAGAACCCGTACTTGAAGGCTCGTCGGCCCGGCGAGTACTTGACGGAGCGGTTGACGGAGGAGTCGCTGAAGTTTCTGGAGCAGCGTGACCCGTCGCGGCCGTTCCTGCTCTACTTGTCTTTTTACAACGTCCACGCACCAATCACGCCGTACAAGAAGTGGTACGACCACTTCAAGAAGAAGGCGGAGCGGCTGTTTTCGGACCCGACGCCCACGCGACCGGAACACGAAGGGGTGTCTCGGTTACGTCAAGACAACCCGGCCTACGCGTCCATGGTTAAAGCGGTCGACGACGCCGTCGGTGCCGTGTTGACCAAGTTGGACCAGCTGCAACTGGCCGACAACACTGTGGTCTTTTTCTTCTCAGACAACGGCGGACTGTGCACGCTTCGTCGCCCCGGCCCGACCTGCAACCTGCCGCTCCGCGCCGGCAAAGGCTGGCTGTACGAGGGCGGCATTCGCGAACCACTGATTGTTCGTGCTCCCGGCGTCACCCGCCCCGGCAGCGTCTGCGACACACCGGTCGTCAGCATGGACTTCTTCCCCACCATGCTGGAGCTGGCTGGGTTGCCGTTAATGCCGGACAAGCATTGCGACGGCGTCAGCCTGGTGCCGCTGCTTTCCGGACGCGGACAGTTGCCGCCGCGAACCTTCTACTGGCACTACCCGCACTACCACGGCTCGACCTGGACGCCCGGCGCGGCCATTCGAGACGGAAATTGGAAGCTGATTGAGTTCTACCACTGGGAGACGGTCGAGCTGTACAACCTGAAGGACGACCTGGGCGAACAGCACGACCTCAGCCGCCAGTTCCCGGAAAAGACCAAGGAGCTGCTCGGCAAGCTGCACGCGTGGCAAAAGCGTCTGCACGCGAAAATGCCGCAGCGCAACCCCAACTGGAAACCAGCAGGCAAGAATGACCGGTGAGGCGGAGCCGGGGCAACCGCGCGGGACGCTCCGACCAGCCTCCGCCAACAACCGACGGGCTCACGGGCCGCCGGAAGAACGCTCGCCGACCACGCCCACCAGCCGGGTCGCGTGGGCCGGCCACTGCGGACAGGCCGCTGCGCCGGACCACCGTCGGTTCACGGCAACGGACTCAACCATTCCAGCTCGGCCAAGTAAATGGCCGTCACCGTCTTGCCGTTGGCGTCGCGTTCGTGGCTGGAGTAGTACGACACGAGAGCACGCTTGGGGCTGAGCGCGACAAAGCCCGGGTACGACGTGTCGCCGCCGCTCGGCAGCTCGGCAAACTCGTGCAGCCGGTCGTCGACGAGCCAGTACAACGACGTCTTCGGCGGCCTGCCCAACGTCTTCCGTCCGCCCACCAGGTAGAAGCCGTTCCAGCGCGCGAGCAGCGGACCGCCAATGTAGCGGTCCAAGTCTTTTCGACGCCACTGTTGGTAGGGAGGCTTGGAGCGGCACAGTTGAGCGTTTCGGCCCCCGCCGCAGCGTGCGACGGCCACGACCGAACCGTCCGGCTCGAACAGAAACGCCGTCTCGTCGCCGTACTGCTGCTGAAACAGCCCGACGAACCGCCAGACCAGCCCGTCGTCGCTTTCCAGCATGGCCGACTCCACCAACGGGTCCCGCTCCGCCCGCGTGCGCGTGTGGGCAAAGCCGCGCTTGCGCCGCGCGCACAGGTACGCCTTGCCGCCGAAAGCCGCGGCCCGCCAAACGTAGTGGCCGTAGGTGCCTTCCAGCATTCGCGGGCCGTGCCACCTCCGACCGTCCTCGGTCCAAACGGCAAAGCCCAAGTGCTCGTTCATGTCGTAGCGTTTCGGCGAACTGGGGCCGCAGTACCACGTGCCGGTGAACACGAAAAGTCGGTCACGGAAAACCAGAAAGTGCGGGTCCCGCGTGTCTCGCAGCGGCACGCGGAACCGGAAAACCGGCTCCCACTTCCGACCGTCTTCGCTGGAGAGCACCAGAATGGACGAAGTCGGGTGCACGCCGTGCCCGTCCGGACAACTGCGGAAGGTGAGGTAAAGCCGGTCGTGGAAGCGACACAAGTCGGTGAACGCGTTGTGCTCGCCGTTGTCGAAGACTCGGCGAACCGAGACCACTCGCACCTTCGGCAGCGGACCGGCCCAAACCGCACCGCCGCTGCCGTTCACGCCAGCGACCACACTGCCGACCAGAACGACGACACCGATTCGACACAGACGGCGTACAAACATGGCTGTGCTGCTCCGTTAGTCTGTTGCCCGTCGACGGTTCGCGTCACGGGCGGCTCTACCGGGTAGCGGCGTCGTTTTGCAACATGTTGAGAGTGTCCGGGAACTGGTCCGCCTGTCTTCAGGGGTTGGCGCCTTGGCAGCGACCGAACGTGTCTTGTGAAGCCAGCCTCGGAACACTTCTGAGGCCACGACGGCGCGTGGCCCTCCGCTTCCGAACAGCCACGACGGCGCGTGGCCCTCCGCTTCTGAGGCCACGACGGCGCGTGGCCCTCCGCTTCCGAACGGCCACACGCAGCGTGGCCCTCCGCTTCTGAGGCCACGACGGAGCGTGGCCCTCCGGGAGGGACGCGGTCCCTCGCGTCCGCCTCCCGCTCACGGCCG
>CAYSAG010000497.1:0-2618 GCA_964428935.1 uncultured Planctomycetaceae bacterium
ATCTTTTTCGTGATGTTTACTATTGCGTTTTCCACTTTGGGAATTGCAGTAGCTACCCCAACGTCAGCCAACGTCAGCCGTGCACTTCGCCTTGCCTTGCCTTACCTAGGGGCCGGTTTATAATTCGCTTGCTTTGCGCAGGGCACCTGTTGCCGTGCTCGAAGCCGGTTTGGCAAAGGTCTCGACGACAAACCTTTTTGGCTCGACTGGGCGGAACACAATGGAAGGCTTTCGACGCTGGTGGCGGGACGTGTGGGTGACCGTTTCCACGGTCGCCAAGTCGATGTGGACCACAATCGGCCTGTGGTTCTGGACGTACCGGCGTCGAGCCTTCACCGAGACGTTCGAGTACCCGGAAGTGCCCGCTCCTGTTCGTCCCCGCTACCGAGGCTTCCACCGCTACGACCTGACCACCTGCATTGCGTGCGAACGCTGCGCGAACGCCTGCCCGGTCGACTGCATTTACATTGAGAAAGTCAAGAGCCCTGTCGGCAAGGGCTTTCAGGTCCAAGCGTTTGTCATCGACTACACGAAGTGCATGTTCTGTGCGTTGTGCGTCGAGCCCTGTCCGGTGGACTGCATTTTCATGGGCTCGAACTACGACTTGAGCTGCTACAGCCGGGACGGCTGCATTGTCGACTTCGCCCGACTTCCTTTGCACGTGGCCTGGGGTCAGACCACGCTCAACCCAACGGTCGTGGCCGAGTCGAAAATGCTGGACGAACCTGTGTGGGTGAAGGGCGAGCCGAGCCCGTACGAGTACGCCCAGCAGGGCGCGTAGCCGCGTCCGGCGGGCTCACGCGGGCGACCGAGCCGACAGTCCCTTGCGGCGGGGCGTGTGGGGGGCTCAGCTTGGGTTGCCGGCGGCACGGTAGCCGTTGTCGGAGGACCGGCGGAAGGGTCAACGCTCAGGCTGGCTGCGCGGCAGTGTCCGTCGGCCTCTTGTCCGGACGATGCCAGCCCCGCCGGGCCGGACGTTGCAGGGGGCGACGTAGAACGGTTCCCGTTCGCTGTCAGCTCAAGCCCGCAAGAACTTACTCAGCCGTTTGGTTCCTGTGCCGGCGGTTGTTTCACGAAAAACGTCGGTGTGGACGGCCAGCGATTGCCGCTCCGCACCAGACGGCACGACACTTTGAGGAGAGCAACCGTCATGAGCGAGGCCAGGAAGAAATGCTTCACGGTCGAGGAGGCCAACCAACGGCTTCCGTTGGTCAAGTCCATTGTCCGAGACATTGTTCAACTTTACCGAGACGTCCACGAGCGGCGGGAACGTCTGAACCGAATTCGCCACTGGCACCGGTCCGACGTCGACGCGACGCCCCGCGTCTACAGTGAAGAGCTGGAACAGGTCGAGCGGGAACTGGAGTGTGACATTCAGCGACTGAACGAGTACGTTCACGAGCTGCGCGAATTGGGGGTCGAGCTGAAAGACCCGGTGCTGGGCTTGGTGGACTTCCCGACGGTCATTGACGGTCGGCGAGCGTACTTGTGCTGGAAGCTGGGCGAGCCGGAAGTGGCTTACTGGCACGAGCTGGACGCGGGCTACGCGGGCCGGCAGTCTTTGCTGGAGCGGACGGCGTCGTCCAGCGGCGAGCACGGTGAGGATTCGGCGAACGATTGAAACCGAGTACCGGTTCGCGTCAGAATGTTGACTCCGTTGCGTCCCGGCGGCGCAGCTGCCGGGGCGGACGGAGTGTTGTTTTTTCATGGTCTCGCTTTTCGAGACCTCGCTGTGGCTGGCTGCCGGTCGAGGTCGAAACCCGCCGACGCCTGCAGCCGACCGGTGGGCCACGACGTCAAGTGCCGGCACGGACCGACGGGGAACGGCACGGCTCGCCCAACGGTGCAGTGCCGGCGGTTCTTGCGCCAAGGCGGTGCGTGCCGACAGCGTTTGTCGCTGCCAAAGGATTCGACAGAACGAAGGTGCTTGCCAAATGACGGACTTGGTCGGACACCTGATTGTTTTCCTGGTGGGCGGAGCACTGATTGGACTGATTCCCTTGTGGCTCGGTCGGTTCCTGCGGCCTCAGAACCCAACGCCCGAAAAGGTGGCCACGTACGAGTGCGGCGAACCAGCCATTGGTTCCAGCTACGTCCAGTTCGACTTGCGTTTCTACACGGTGGCCTTGCTGTTCATCATTTTCGACGTGGAGGTCGCCTTCTTCTTTCCGTGGGGAGCCGTTTTCGGCAACGGACTGCAGTTGGCTCATTCGGGACTGAGCGAAACCGGTCGAGTTGTGGCGACGGAGCGGTTGCTGAGTCTGCCACAAGGAACGTTGGCCGCCGACCAGGCCATTTCCGTGGCGACCGCGACGAAGTTCGGGTTTACTGCGTTGCTGGACTTGCTGGTCTTCTTCGGCGTGTTGCTGGTGGGCTTTGCCTACGTCTGGAAGCGAGGGGACTTGGCGTGGGTCCGAGCCATGGCTCGACGACCGGCTCGTCCCAGCCCGTCCGCTGCTCCGCCCTTGGGCGAGAGCTCAGGTGCACAACCGGCGTCGCAGCCTTCCGCGTCTTCGTCCGGTTGACGCTCGGCATGCACCAGCCGCCGCGTCGCCCGACCGACCGCTCTGCCTGCGACGCCTACTGACCAGACCACCGGCTCACGGAAAACGAGCCAC
>CAYSAG010000498.1:0-2608 GCA_964428935.1 uncultured Planctomycetaceae bacterium
TGGTGGCCGCACCGGCGGGCGAGAACGTGGTCGGGGCGGAACGGACTTCCAGTCACGCGCGGATTGCTGACATTCGAACGGGCTACGACTGGTCGCTGCCGTCTTGGGTTCGGCTCACGCCCGGAGCGGGCTACTTTGGCGGGCGTGGGTGGCTGGAGCGGCGGCGTCGGCTGGCGCGGTTTCGCGACGGCCAGCTGCACTTTGCGCACTACGTCGTGCTCGACTGGAGCGAGGTCAATCCACGAGAAGGGGTCATTCGGTGGGACTTGATTGACCAAAAGGTTCGGCAGGCGACGGCGACTCCGGCTGACGGCTTCGTCTTCTGGATTCGGGCCTACGGACGCTACAACTACACGCGGTGGAAGTGGGCGAAGTCAGAAGCGGAGCGGAAGCGCGTGCTGGAAGAGACGTGCATGGTTCCAGACTGGGTCATTCGGAAAGGCCACGTGCGGTTTCTGTCCAACGGAGCGGTTGCGGCGTGGGAGCCGGGCTGCAAGTACCAAGAGTACTTCGGGCGGTTCGTGCGGGAGCTCGGCCGCCGTTACAAGGACCACCCACGGCTAATCGGCGTGGACATGCGAGGCTTGGACTGTCGCTACGGTGAGTGGTGTTGGCGAGACGGAGAGGCGGTGCTGAAGGAAGCGGAAGAGAAAACCGGGCTGACCCCGCAAACGCTTCAGGCCTGGGGCGAACGGTTCGTCCGAGACTTTGTGGAAGCGTTCGAGGGTCACGAAGGCAAACTGGTGTGGCCGAACTACGACGAAACGTTCATTCCCAAACGCGGAACCCGGTTCGACTACGGACCGGCCTCACGAGCGGTCTGGAAACTAGCCTTGGCCAAAGGCTGCGGCGCACGCGACGGCATGCCGACGGCCTGGTACCGGTACATTACTCCGGGCTGGGGGTGTTCGGTCACACCAGAAGGCTACTTGGTTTACGACTCGAACTACCCGCCGTGGCGCCGGCGCGCGGTCCTGTACAGCGAGAACTCCGAGTACTTCCCCAGGGACGACCCGCGGTTCGGGCCGGCCAGCATGAACGGCTTGCGGTTTTTCATTACCAGCCTGCGCGTACTCCAACTGCGACGCTCGTGGGAATGGGTGCCGTGGCGTGTCATGGAACAGATTACCGAGCAACTGGCTCCCTACGGCGGCGACGCGTTCGTTCGCTGGGTCGAGTACGAACTGGGCAAGAGGCCCGAGACGGCTCCGGACGCCTGGTGCTGGCTTCGCGAGGGGTACCTGGCCCGGTGGCACAACTTCCGTCCGGTCCGAAACTTCGAACGGTGGTTGCTTCAGCGCGACGTCGCTCCCGACGGCAAGACCGTGCCGGCTCAAAAGGTCGACATTTCCAAGCTGAAGTACAACTACCCCAGCGGACGTGGGTACGAATTCCACGCCCGACGCACGGACGTGGCCCACGGCAGCCGGTTCATTTACTTCCGGTTGGACCCTCAGTTTCTCTCCGGCGGCCCGCACCGTCTTCGCTTGAAAGTGACCTACCTGGACGGCCCGCACACGGCGTGGCACGTGGACTACAAAGGGCAGCGCGGGCGTGCGAAGACGCCGTCCGTCCAGACCACCGGTTCCGGCCAGTGGAAAACGGTGACCTTTGAAATCGACGACGTGCAAGTTCCCGGCGACCTGCCCCACGGCATGGACTTCCGCCTGGCCGTGACCGAACAGTCGGACCTGGTCGTCACGTTCGTGCGGTGCGTGAAGCCCGACGGGTCGGACGACGCGGACCGCCGCGGCCTGTAGCCGCCGCGGCACGTTCGCCGGTCGGAGTCGACACTCTCCCGCTCCGCAGCAGAGGCTAGCGAGCGAAGCGAGCCGGGTGAGGGGGTGCGACCGCAGCACCCTAGACGCCTGGTTCCCACAGGCGATTGCCCCCTCATCCACCCTTCGGACAGCTTCTCCCCGCCGGGGGAGAAGGGACTGAATTCGGTCGGCCCTCGTCACCGATCAATCCAGCCCGGCGTGCAGACTCGGTCATACTCGCCACAAACGATATCCCAAATCTTCGATTTGACAAAGCACTTGGGTGCCGTTCCGGCGACGGTGCAGCCAATGACCGATCAGGCGTTCGCTCCCGCCCGCCGCGTCTTGCCCGCCGGGACGAAAGCATGGTGCCAAAGCACAGTGGCGTTTCCGCAACCCATTGTGCCACAAGAACATACAGGGCGCTCCTGTAGAAGATGGAACGCCCGGCTTCATTTCGATGGACCTCGCTCGCTCGTCCGTCCGGACTTACCGGCGCTGGTACAGCACGAACTGTTCGGATCCCCGGATTCGCGTCGGCCCGTCGGTCAGAAGGAACCAGGTCGCCGGATGGAACGGGATTCCCAACGCGCCTGGGGAGCCTCCAACGTGAAGCTGCGGATAGACATTGGCGAGCCTCAGGTTCGCGCTGTCCTCCACGCGGAAAATCGCTCTGCCCGGCCACGGCGCAGCGTTGCCTCCGTACCCGAACAGCCGGATGTTCCGACAGCGACGCAGCCAAAGAACCGTGTAGTCGCCTTCGGCTTTCATCGAGAAGATGTCCACGTTTTGAGCGTCCCGCAGTTCGACCATGGCTTCGCATCGAGCGTGTTGTGGCTGCAAGTGAT
>CAYSAG010000499.1:0-2607 GCA_964428935.1 uncultured Planctomycetaceae bacterium
ACTCATCTCCCCAACCCCACTCCTCCTCCCGGCACCAACGCGGTAAACAATTACGCTGTCTCACGGTTACCACCATGGCTCTACCGATCCGAGCTGTCCTCGTGAAGCAAACCCTGCTCATTTCGGCAATACCGCACCCATTTGTTGGCACCATGTTTTTTTGTCGATCGGCTCGCAACGTGCAAGAAACCCGGGATTTTCGGCCCCTTCGCTTTAAAACCAGCCGCCAAACTGTAGAAAACGGGCTTGGTTGTCCGCTGCCCGCCTGGGTCGCCGTCGCCCGTTTCGGACGTCGTTCACCGTCTGTAGCGTCGGGCCCGAGCGTCCAGGTAGGCTCCCAGCGCCGTCTGGTACGGCTGGTTGGTCACCATTTTGTAGTAGTCGATGCCCACGTTGCCGCACGCCAGGGTCAGCTCGCGGCAAAACTGTTGGTAGTTCTGCAGGTAGTAGCTCTTGAGCCGCAGCGGGTCGACCAGCAGCCGGTGTCGCACGTTTTCCAAACTGCGAAACTGTGTGGGGTGGCGAAACGGAAACTCTTCCTCTTCCGGTGCCACAATTTGGAACAGAATGACTTCGTGACGGCTGTGTCGGAGCCGTTTGAGCGCGGTCAGGAGCGGCTCGAGGCGGTCGAACAGGTCGCTGAGCAGCACAATGAGGCTCCGGCGTTTGAACCGAGCGCTGGCCTGTTCAAACACGGCCGACAGACTGGTTTCTCGGCCGGGTTGCAGGGCTTCCAAAGTCGTCACAATTTCCTGAAAACGCCGCGGGTTCGTCGACGGTTCAAACCAGTCGCGGATTTTCGTGTCGAAAGTGACCAGGCCGACGGCGTCGCGTTGAGACAACAACAGGTAGCCCAGAGCGGCGGCCAGGTAGCGAGCGTAGTCGAACTTGCTGAGCGTGCTGTCGGCGTAGGCCATGCTGCCGGAGCCGTCCACCAGCACGTAGCACCGCAGGTTCGTTTCCTCTTCGAACTCTTTGATGAAGTACCGGTCCGTCTTGCCGTAGGCTCGCCAGTCAATGTGCCGAATCTCGTCGCCCGGGTAGTACTGCCGGTGCTCAATGAACTCGACGCTGGCCCCTTTGAACGGGCTCTTGTGTTGACCCATCATGAACCCTTCGACGACCAGCCGGGCCACCAGTTCCAGCTTGCCGAAGCGAGCCAGTGCCGTGGGGTCTTCCAGCGGCAAGTCGGGTTCGGTTTTTCGGGGTCGAGCGGGCACGGGGTGAGTCCCTTGCAGTCAGCCGACCGCGCCGACGGCTCCTTGCAGACGGCCTGTCGCAGCAAAGAAGGCGTGTCGCGGCTTCGGCGCTGGTCGGCGGTGAGCGGGAACGACAAAAGCGGCAAGAGCACGCCGCCGGTCGAAAACACGACGGCGACGCCGCTGGTCACTCACCTGTTCATCTTACACACGGTCAGACCGGCTCGCACGTGCCGTCGGCAAACTTGCGGAGCGCCGGACCGGCGTTCTCGAGCGGCACCGAGAAGACACTGACCCGGACCGGGTGGCCTTCGAAGGTTCCGAGCACTGTGAGGAAGGAGCGTTCTTTGGGCCGACCGGCGTCCGCTCGCTCGGCCGACAGCGGTTCCGGCTCGGGCAGAGCCGTCCAGCTCAGCTCGTCCACCCGGTCGAACAGCTCGACCAACCGCCTCACGTCGAACGTGAAGTTGGCGTGCACGATTCTTCCGTCGAAAGGTCCGCCGACAATCTCGGCCGCGCCCAGGTACAAGGCGACCGTCCAAACGTCGTCCGCCAACGCACACTCGAAGCCCACTCGAGCCACCGGCTCGAACGGCTCGAACAGCTCGGCCACCAACTCGACCAGACGCACCAGCCAGGCCGGCCGGACGTCGCGTTTCTTCCGCCGACCCGCGTACAGCTCCACCTGCTTCAGAACGTGTCGGAATGGCATGTGTGAGTGGGTCAACGTTGGTCTCCTCCAGTGCACGGCTCTTGAACACGAGCGGCCGGACAACTCAGAATGGCAACGCCGTGACAGGCGGCCGAGCACCTGCCGCGTTGGCGGACTGGTCGGGCGACGAGAGGAAGAGCAGGGCCCGTCGGAGCGGCCCGCGTGGCCGTCACCGCGTGACACCACCGGACTCGAGCGAAATTCCCGTTTTGACGGCCGCGAGCGGCTGAACGCCGAGAACCGCCGTCGTTCGTCTGTCCGTCTTCCTTTTCCCGGTAATTGAAATCGGGCTTCCAGAGCCGGCCGCGCAGCCGAAGGGCGCTGGTTTTTCGACTAACCGCCGGACCGACGCCTGTCGGACGAAAGTTGCGGACCGTGCCCGGTACTCCGGCCGCGGTCGAGCGTCCGCAACAAGCCGGTCGCGCGGATTGAAGCGGCGTCGGCAACCAAATTGAAGCTGGCCGGAAAGCCCGTCTGCTCGGCTCCCGGCCCGAAACGGTCGCGAACCGGACGCCGGTTGAGCGGACCGAACGGTGGTTGCGGGACGTGCCGGTGTTGCTAATCTTACGAGCCGGAAGCGACGGCAGCAGAAGGGCGGGCCCGCGTCGTCCCGCCTGGTCGCTCGACCAGGCTTTGCACCAACCTTCTTCTTTCCTCACAGGCGAGCCCCACCGTGACAGCCAGACGCCGACAAGT
>CAYSAG010000500.1:0-2587 GCA_964428935.1 uncultured Planctomycetaceae bacterium
CAGGTTGGTTTGCTTGTCGCGAATCTCTTTCAGGTTGACGTCCATTCGGCGAAGCAGGTTTTGCACGAGGACCGTGGGCAGGAACCGGTTCAGGGTCTGTTCGGTGCAGCCGTACGGGTAGTTGACCAGGTAGGGCAAGGCGTCGACCAGGGCGCCGGCCAAAGTGGGCGAGTAGCGAATCTCCAGCCGCGTGTCCTTGACTCGACGCTGTTTCGGCACGCGCACCGTGAACCGAGCGACGCGGTCCTCGGGTCGTAAGACCCCGCTGAACGACTCCGTCTTGAGAATTCCGTGCACAAACACTGGGAAGGCCATTTCGACGGCGTCCGATTCCTCGTCGGTCAACGCCTTCACTCGCACAACAGCCCGACCCGACGCCGTCACACGCACGCGCCAGTCGACGCGAACCTCGTCGTCCGCAGCGACGACCACTTGCCGCGTCGCCGGCTGCAGCAATTCCAACGTTCCGCCTTCCAGTTCCAACGTCACCTGAGCTCGCTTCTTGTCTTGCAAGTAGTTGTGGACGTTGGCCGAAAGGACCACCTCGTCCGTCTCGACAAAGAACCGCGGTGCTTGCAAACGGACCAGCAGGTTCTTCGTGGTGACGACCTCGGCGTCTCCCTCGCCGACCCGCGTTCCCGCTCCGACGGCCCACGTCCGAATTCGCCACGTCGTCAGGTTCTCGGGCATGCGCCACGAAACCTCGACCGTTCCGTCGGGACCGGTGGTCAGAGTGCCGTTCCAATAGGCCGTGTCGGCGAACTCTTTTCGCACCGTCGGTTGCACCAGCTCGGTCTGTCCTTCGCCGGGGGCCGACGGCACCAGAGCGGCTCGGTCAGCCTCGGGCGCCGCCGCGGCTTCGGCCTTGGCTGCGGGAGCGGCCATGGGAGCCAACGCCGCACCACGGCCCAGCATGGGTCCTCCCTTCCGCCGCCGCTCGACCGCGGCGTTCATTCCGAACCCCTGCTCCAGCGGCTCCAGCCAGCCAAACACGCCAATGCCCTGCATGGCTGGTTCGTTCGGCTTCAGCAAGTTGTGGAACCAGCGGTCCAGGTTGGTCCGCGTTTGCGGACGGTGGTGCCGGACCCACTTCCAGAAGTACTCGCGAATGGCCGGCACGTTGCTGCCGCCCGAAATGTACTCGACGCTCTTGTCGTAGACCGTCAACGCCAACGAGCCCACGAAGGGCCGACCGTGCAGGTCGGTGACTTTGACCCGCACCTTCGCCGGCTCACCCGGCCGGTACTCCCGGCGGGACGGCAGCACTTGCACGTTCAGCACGCGTTTCTCCGGAGGCACCGGAATTTGTCTCACCTCCACGTGCACGTGGCCGTCGCTGACCGTCACGCCTTCAACGAAAAAGTTCGGTTGGTCTTCGGACCGCACGGGAATTTCGACCACCGTGCTCTTGCCCTTCAAACGCAGCACGCGCGGCCGTGAGTAGACGCCGCCAGCCGGCCGCACGAACAGAAGCACCGTCGAGCCGGCTCGGTCGGTGTTGACCATTAGTCGCACCGTCTCGCCGGGCGCGTACTCCGGCTTGTCCGGCAGCAGCTCCAGACTGCTGAACCGAAACTGTGACCCGTCGAAGCCGACGCCGCGAACGACGAACAGGTAGCCGCCTTCTTCCGTGTGTCCTTTCTTGTCGGTCAGCTTGTACGACAGTCGGTACTGGCCCGGCTGCGAGGCCTTGAGTGAAAGCTGCCCTTGGCCTTGCTGGTCGGTCTGGAGCGGCCAGCGTTGCACTTCTTGTTCGTTGGGGCGCCCGTTCGAATCGTAGGTCACTTTCAGCAGACGCAGCGTGCCGCGCCCCTCAACGGGCTTGTGGTCGGGCGTGCGAGCGCTGACCGACACCCGCACCGTGTCGCCCACCTGGTAGAAGCCGCGGTCCACCCAAACGACCACCCGAAACGGCCTCCGCGCTACCAGAACCGACCCCTCACCAACCACCGTGCGACGCGACCGGTCGACCACCTCGGCAACAATTCGGTAGCGGTGGTCCTGGTCTGGGTGGAGCTCCTTGGCGACGCTGGTGTCAATGGTGACGCGGACCGTTCCGTCCGGGCCAATGGGGACGTCGTCCTCGGCCACCAGTTCCGGCGGGGGTTGCCAGAACGGCAGCCAGAAGGGTCGTGGAGGCAGGCACCCCCAACGGCTCCACCCGGGGTACCAGTCGTACTCGTACCCCGACCACCAGTAGCCCGGTCCGTACAGCCAGTCCCAGGGACGAACTGGGTACCACTGGTCGGTGTAGCCGGTGCGGTAGACTCGGTAGTGCACGCGAGCGTGTGTGACGGGAGCTCCGAAGTAGTAGCGAGCTCGAATGGTCGCCGTAATTGTCTCGCCCAACCGGACCGGCTCGTCCGGAGCCTCCACCGTGACTTCGTACTCGGGCTTCTTGTACTCCTCCACACGGAAGGTGACCGAACCGACCGGACGACCGAGTCTTTCCGGCCTCGGACGCTTCGGCTGGCCCCGTCCGCCGAACAGTCGCCCCAACACGCCCGACACGCCCGGACCGACCGCCCCCGCGCGGCCCTCCGGCAGCAAGAGAACTTGGACCTGGTACTGGCCCAGCGGAGCCTCG
>CAYSAG010000501.1:0-2554 GCA_964428935.1 uncultured Planctomycetaceae bacterium
GTTGACCGTGGTTCGGAATTCGGGCTTCCGGACGCGAGGGACCGCGTCCCTCCGGAGGGCCACGCTCCGTCGTGGCCGCTGTCGGTTTGGAATTCGGGGTTCGGAATTCGCAATTCGGGGCGCGCGGACGCGAGGGACCGCGTCCCTCCGGCGCCGGACGGCTACGCTCCGTCGTGGCCGCGTTTACCTTAGGTCAGCGACGGACGTAACGGCGCCCGTTCCTCCAGCCGCCGGCGGGTCTTGAAACACGTCCGCACTCAAAGCTCACCGATCTGCGGCTCGCGGAACTCGTCCGGGTCGAAATTCACGAGCCGGCCGTCTCGGAAGACCAAGTAGACGGAGTGCCCTTGGTTGTCCGGTCCCCAGCGGTAGACGACGTCGTCAGCGCGGTAGAACCCGCCGTTGGTCTTGATTGGCAGGTCGTCGTACTCGCGCACTCCCTCTTCGCCCAGCACCCGGTTCACTTCCTCCAAGGTCATGCCGGAGTGGACGCAGTTGGCCAAAAGCCATTGCATGGCCGCGGCCGAGTGGGTTTCTTGGTACTCGCGCCGGAACGCTTCTTCCTCGGCCGCCCGACGCGAAGGCGAAAGGTTCAGCACGGCCGACAAGAAGGACGATTGAAACGTTTCGCAGCCGCAGACGACCGCCGCGACCAGCAACAACCAGCCGACTGACCAGCGACGTCCGTGTCTGTGCATGGCACCGTGCTCCGTCAGCTTCTTGGGCCGAATCTTCCGACGGGTGGCCGAAGAAGACCAGCCGTTGCAGTGCACCCGAGACCGTCTGTCGACGTCGTCCAGAAACCTCGCTCACGCCCGGTCGCTCCGACCGACGAGCGGCGAATGTTAGGCCAAGTCCGGCCCGAGCGTCCAGAGGGACCCAGACCGTGTGTTTTCTCTTTCTCCCGTCGACGCCCTGGGCCGGGCCGGACCCGAGTGACCGACCGCTCGCGCCGGCACGCCGGCTCGAGCGCTCCGAGCCGGTGCGAGCCGCCCTTCGCAACCGGCTCCGCGGACGCTTGCGCCGGCCCGTTGCGGCGTCTTGCCGGCCCGGCGTCCCGTCCCCTTTTTGCCGGTCGGTTTTTTCCATTTCCGGACTTTCACGCGCTCGGAAGGCGCGAGTATCATGAGAAGACACGGGCATTCGAAACTTTGCCACCCGCGAACGTGGAGCAAGTGCGTTCTGGAGCCATGAGTGTTCGTTCGGCGCGGCCAGACGTTTCCGACGTCACGTTTCAGGTGTTCCGGAGTTTGTTGCACCCGGAGCTGTTCACGGTCCGCGCCTGGCGACGCCTCGAGCTGGAAAAGTTCTCGGCCACGCTGCGAATTTGCGAGTCGGGCCACTGGATTGTGTTCCAGACCGAAGCCGAGGCGCTGAGCGAACTGATTGTCTCGAAAAACCACCCGTTGCCCGAACAGCGGCGGTTCCTGCAGCGGCGTTTGCGAGGTTCGCGCGACGAGTGCATTCACTTCGAGTCGGGCCTGACGTACCAGGTCAGCTACCAGGTGGAGCAGCTGGTGCCCAGCGTCTTCCTGAACCTGCACGACGAACTGCTGCTGGACTGTCGCACGGCGACGTTGTGGCACCGTTTTCCGTCGCCCAACCGTTGGGCCCCGCAGCCGCTCAGTCTCATTCGGGCCGAGGTGTGGCGCGGCAGTCTGGTCGTCCACACGTTTCACACATTCCCGGAAAACTGTGCCATTGTCAAAACCCAGTCGCTGTTCGAGGTGGAGTAGTCTCGGCCCGGCGGACGGAAGGAGCTGGCTGACGCGGCGACTGGTCAAAGCTGCCGACTTCGTTTTCGGACGTTCGCCCATGAGAAGAAGCCGCTCCGCCCGAGTCTGCTTGGCTCCCGTCGCGGCCGCCTGCTGGACGCTCGGCCTGCTGGCGGGACTGTGGTTGGCCGGACCGGAGCCGGCGTTGGGTCAGAGCGGTCGGACGTCGCCCCGCTGGCGACGGGTGTACTCGTACCAGCACGACCGTCGCGCCGGCCGCCACGTGCCCACTCGCGCCACCCGCCGCTCGCCCCGTCGCTCTTACGCCAGTCGCTACTCCCTTTACCGACCCTGGTACAGTTTCGCGCCGGGCTACTACACGTACCGTCCTTGGTACACGTACCCGCCGTCGCACTGGCTGTTGCGGCCCTGGTACGCTCGCCCCTACTACCTGGGACCGTCCTGGTCGTGGCCGCGACTGGTGGCTCCGTACGTGCCCAGCGTCGTGCTGCCTCCTGGGACGGTGCTGGTTCCGAGGCCGGAGCTTTTCGAGCCGGAGCCGCTTTCGCAGGGACGGCGCGCCGAGTGTCGCGACGGCCGCGGCCGGCTTCACCGGCCCGGGCCGAGCCACGCCGAACAGCCCGGAGGTCGCGCTTCGAACCGACGACTCGGCAACCGCACCGAAAGCCGGGCAGAACAAGCGCAGCCTCGAACGGGACGGGCCTACTACTGAGCCCGGAATTCGGGACGCGGGACGCCAGGGCAGCGTCCGAACCGCGTCGGGGCGACCCTTGTGGCCGGCCACCGACGGGGCCAAACGCCGGACACGCGAAGCTTGC
>CAYSAG010000502.1:0-2545 GCA_964428935.1 uncultured Planctomycetaceae bacterium
GTACAATTCACGCCCCGCGTCGGCGGCGGAGCTCCGCAGGGACACGCTTTCGAGCCTGTGGGAAAGCGGTTTCGCTGTCGGTGAGTGGCGTCAGCAAGTTCACGGCCAGCTCGGAAACAGAGCGTCGTTGCGAGAACACTGAAATCACGAGAGCCACGACGACAGAATCAGACAATGAACCAGTTCCGGACTGTCGAAGAACGGCCCATTACGTACTCGTTCGTCAGTTTGGGCTGTCCCAAGAACCTGGTGGACAGCGAGAAAATGCTGGGCCACCTGGCGTTGGACGGCTTTGTGTTGGTGGAGGAGCCGGACGGGGCGGACTTTGTCGTTGTCAACACGTGCGGGTTCATTGAGAGCGCTCGGCGTGAGTCCACCGAAGTCATTCGGGAAATGGTCGAGCTGAAGAAGCAGGGACGAATTGGGGGTCTGATTGTGGCCGGCTGCCTTCCCGAGCGGGTGGGGCGTCGTCTGCTGGAAGAGTTCCCGGAAATCGACCACCTGATGGGTGTGTTCGCTCGCGACGAGGTGGCTCGCGTGGCCGAACGTCTGGTGAAACGAGTCCGGGAACAACGTGAGGTCTTCCGTCCCGCTCCCGTTCACGCTCTGGACGACCGCGCCCGACTGCGAATCACTCCTCGGCACTTCGCCTACCTGAAGATTTCGGAGGGGTGCGACCGGACGTGCACGTTCTGTGCCATTCCTCGAATCCGTGGCCGGCACGTCACCAAGCCGGAGCACGAGGTGGTGGCGGAGGCCCGTGAGCTGGCCAGTGACGGCGTTCGCGAACTCATTCTGGTCGCTCAAGACCTGACCTACTACGGCTTGGATTTGTACGGGGAGCCTCGGCTGGCCAACCTTCTGCGTCAGTTGGAGCAAGTGGACGGCATTGAATGGATTCGGTTGCTGTACTTGTACCCGCAGTACGTCACCGACGAGCTGGTGGAGGTTCTGGCCCGCTCGGACCGCATTTTGCCTTACCTCGACATTCCCTTGCAGCACATTAACGACACGGTGCTGAAACGAATGCAGCGCCGGGTGACTGCCGCAGAAACCCGCCGCTTGATTGCTCGTTTGCGGGAAGCCATTCCCAACCTGGTGCTTCGCACGACGTTTCTGGTTGGGTTCCCGGGCGAAACGGAAGAGCAGTTCGAGGAGCTGTTGGAGTTTGTGAAGGAGGCGCGGTTCGAGCGGTTGGGCGTGTTTACCTTCTCGCGGGAACCGGGGACGCCGGCCGACCGTTTGCCCGAACAGGTGCCGGAGTCGGTCAAGCAGCAGCGCTACGACCGGCTCATGGAAGTGCAACAAGAGAACGCGTTCCGCTTTGCCGAGTCGCTGGTCGGCTACGAACTGGACGTGCTGATTGACGAACCGGCCGGCGACGGCTGGTGGAAAGGACGTACCTACGCGGACGCTCCCGAAATCGACTGCAACGTGTACGTGAAGGCAGAGTCGGTCCAGGTCGGAGCATTCGTGCCGGTTGAGATGGTCGAGCGGCGGGGGTACGATCTTGTCGGTGTTCCCGCGGACCAAGAACGCTAGGGTGACGAAATGGCCGTTTCGAAGGACGTGTCGACGTCGGCGAAAAAGGAGTTCGCGTGCGTCCAGCGGAGCGCTCCGCGAGCCGCCGACCTTCTGAACGGCCCCAACCTGATTACGCTGTCCCGTCTGGTGCTGTCGCTGGTGCTGTTCACGCTGATTTACCTGGAAGGGTTTTGGATTACGTCGGCTGTGGTTTTCGTCGTCGCCGCTTCCACCGACGCCCTGGACGGATTCATTGCCCGCCGCTACGGCCTGGTCACGGTGCTCGGACGAATCCTCGACCCCTTCGTCGACAAAATCATTGTCTGTGGGACCTTTGTCTTTCTGCTGGAACGAAAGCTCGACTCGGGCATTAACTCATGGATGGTCCTGATTGTGTTGGCTCGTGAAATGTTCGTCACGAGCTTGCGGGGCTACTTGGAGCGGCAAGGCAAGGACTTCTCGGCGACCTGGAGCGGCAAGTTGAAAATGGCCAGCCAGTGCGTGGCACTGACGCTGAGCCTTCTGTCGCTGAGCCCTCAAATCGGACCCACCGCATTCCACCTGGCCGGCGTGTCGATTCCTTTCAAACTGGTTCGTGACGTCGCTTTGTGGGCGGCCGTGGCGGTGACCGCTTACAGCGGCTTCGCTTACGCCACTCGCGGCTACCGCATGCTGCAGCAGCAGGACGCCACGAGCTGACCGGGGTCCTTTGACGCCACGTCCGCCTGTTTTGTGTGAGGGTGTTCATTGAGGCCGGAGGCTCCTACCAAGTCGCCGCCACGGCCGGCTTTCCTTTTGAGCTTGTAGACACCGAACGTGTCCGGGAATTCGGTCCGCGTTTTCTCGGCACTCGGGCGTCTTGAGAAGGTGCTGGAGCGTGCCCCGCTCGCCTCGAAACAGATGCTCGTGGCGGCCACGACAGAGCGTGGCCCTCCGGGGCGGCCACGACAGAGCGTGGCCCTCCGGGGCGGCCACGACAGAGCGTGGCCCTCCGGGGCGGCCACGACAGAGCGTGGCCCTC
>CAYSAG010000503.1:0-2537 GCA_964428935.1 uncultured Planctomycetaceae bacterium
GCCGCAGGCATTCGACCAGCACCACGCTAGCCTGCTCCAGCTGGTTCTGCGTCACACCGCAAAATGAGACTGTGCTGCTTTTCGGGACTTGTGAGACAACAAGCTATGGCGATCAGGTCTTGAGCGGGAGCTGGAAAAAAGAATAACCTCCTCGTCGTTCCATAATCCAACCCACTGGGGCGGGCCTTACATTTCGACAAGGAGGCCAAAAGGGTGAAGGGAGTCACACAACGGCAACAACGTAACCCTGTAGAACAGCGACAGCAGGTTGACAAGAGCTCGGACTCATCGCGGTTTCGATCCCGCATCTGGCATGTCGTGGCTGTGGGAACGGGTCGACGGCGAGCTGCATGGCCGGCCGTGTTGACTTTCTGGCGCGTGCAGCGTCAGGTGGCCCTTTCGGTGCGGACC
This sequence comes from uncultured Planctomycetaceae bacterium, assembly GCA_964428935.1. Classification (GTDB taxonomy): domain Bacteria; phylum Planctomycetota; class Planctomycetia; order Planctomycetales; family Planctomycetaceae; genus JAADHY01. The sequence goes on from CAYSAG010000503.1 coordinate 412, forward strand.
GGGAAGGCGAGGGGGCGTTTTGCGTCGCACGTGCTCGAGCTGCCACCCCGGGACGCCACGACAGGTTCAGAGCCGGAAAAGAGCGTCGTGAGAAACAAGGAGTCACGAAGACCATGCGGGAGCAGCCTTTTCGGAAGCGCTTGCTGTGGAGTCGGTGGTTGAGGCTGTTGACGCTGGCGGCGGCTTTGGTGGTCGGTCCGTCGTGCTGGGCGGGTGCGGGAGCGGGCGGAGCGTCGAGGGCCGTTCCGCCGACGCAGCGCAACGTGTTGCTGGTCACGTTCGACGACCTACGCTTCGACACGCCGGGGTTCAACGGCGGTCCCGCTCGGACGCCTCACATGGACCGGCTGGCGGCGAAGGCGACGGTCTTTCGTCGGGCCCTGACGACCGTCGGACTGTGCTCGCCCGCTCGCGCCACACTCTTCACCGGCCGCTACGGGCACCAAACCGGTCTGGACGACAATTGCCTGACGTGGCACTCGCGGCTGGTCCGCTTGTCGGCCGACCAGTCCACCTTGGTCGAGTGGTGCCACCGGGCCGGGTACTTTGTGGGTTACTTCGGCAAGTGGCACCTGGGCCCGGAGGGGCCTTACGGTCGGGGCGTCGACCGACCCGTGGCGAAGACGAGCTCGAAGCGTGCCTGGTGGAGGATTCGCAAGCCGGAAGGCTTCCGAACAATTCGCCGGTACTACGAGCCGGGTCGGACGTTCGACGAAAAGCCCGAGTACTACGGAACGCGTCCCGGCACGTTCAAGGACACGCGGGAGTTCCATTACACGCGGCAAGCGATTCAGTTTTTGGAAGAGGCCGCTCGAAAAGGCCGGCCGTTCGTTCTGTTTCTGAATTACAACGCTCCGCACCCGCCGTACGTCGTGCCCGTGCCGTTCGACACTTTGTACTCGCCGGACGCCGTCTCGCTTCCGAAGAACTTCCTGCACCGCAGCGACGACAAGCCCCGCTACCAGAACGACGTCCTTTGGTACTGGCACGACGTCGGACACCTGACCGAACAGGACTGGCGACGAATGCGGGCTCACTACTACGGGTTCGTGACGTTGGCGGACCAGGCCGTCGGGCTGGTGCTCCAGAAGCTGGACGAGTTGCGTCTGACCGACAAGACTTTGGTGATTTTGGTCGGCGACCAGGGAAGCATGCTGGGCGAGCACGGTTTGTACGACAAGGGGCCTTACTGCTACGACGAGCTGATGCGCATTCCGCTGGTCGTGTTCGTGCCGGGCGCTCGGCCGCGAGCGGTCCAGCGTCACGTGTCGATCATCGACGTCAACCAGACGGTCGTCGATTGGTTGGAGCTGCAGCCCGACTCCGCTCCCCGTTTCAGCCGTTCGCTGTTGCCGCTGGTGCGCGGCGAGCCGAACGCGTGGGCCGACGTGCCGGACGTGGCGTTTTACCGCTACGAGTGGTACAACGGCAGTTGGTACGGGATTCGTGCGGTGCGGACACCGCGGTGGAAGTACTGCTGGAACCCCGTCGGAATCGACGAGCTGTACGACTTGCAGCGTGACCCGGGCGAAATGGTCAACCGGGTTCGCGACCCAGCGGCGGCGAAGGAGCTGCGGCGGCTGCGACGGCTGCTGCTGTCGCACTTGGAAGAAACGGGCGACCCGGCGGCAAAGCGTCTGAAGGAGGAAATGGGGCTGTGACGTCGGCCGGCTGGGCGCGTGAAGAAACGGTTGGTTCCAGCGGGAGGAGACCAAGAAAGAGGTTCTTCGCAGAATTGTGTGCGGTAAGGGACTCATGGAGAGCGCCGCGACCTGAGCTCGGGCTCGACAAGCGTGGTCGCCCGCCGTCGCCGCCTCGACCTGCAAGGAAAGGCCAGAGGCCGACGGGACGGCGAGACGAACGGGGTTGGCGAGGCACTCGCCGTAGGGTCACACACAAGAAACGCCCTTCGAATGTCGCGCGGAACTGTGTTGTGACGGGCGCAAAAAAGCCCCTCCTCCCAGTGAGCCGGGGAAGAGGGGGACGCGGCAAGAGAGCTGATGTGCGGTCGGGCCGAGGAACCGGCCTACCGTGCGTGGAGGTGGCTCACGCCTCGTCCAGTGCTTGCAGCACGTCGGTTGCCACGCGGAAGGTTTCGTCGATTTCGCTGGCCGAGCCGACGACCG
>CAYSAG010000504.1:0-2529 GCA_964428935.1 uncultured Planctomycetaceae bacterium
GCTCAACCGGGCGACGGTGGCGAAGTACGACAAGGATTTGAGTCAAGCCCGACGGCTCATTCGCGCGTATTACGTTCAGGGCGAAGCCTTGAGTGCGTTGCAGGATTCTACGCCCGCCCCTGACGCAGTCGGTCGGCGTATTCCTCTGCCGCCGACGCGGCGGCTGGCTCCTGGCTGGGTGCCCGGACACAGTTTGTACAATGGCTATCGTCGATATGAAATGCACAAGATAGAATCGGTGATCGAAGCCATGGAAGCGCTGAAAAGGGCCTTGGAGACTCAGCCATGAACTTTGATTTCGACCTGTCTTTCTCGCCTCGCTGGTGGATTGCGCTGGCCCTTGTTTTAGCCGTGGGTGTGCCGGTGGCACTTGTACCCGAACTCGTGACCCGTGTGCCCGAACTGGTGACTCGGTGTTGTCGCTACATTAAACGCCGAATCGATCCAGTGGGCCCGGAAGACATCTTTCGCGATCCGAAAGCGGTCGCGCTGGCAGAGGCGGCTAGGCGCGGGGACTTGGCGGCTATGGAGCGCCTTCTGAAGGAAGGCGTGGACGTGAACGTTCGAGGAAAATTCGGAATCACGCCGCTGTTTTGGGCCATGGCGGGGAATCAGCCAGAAAGCTTTCGGTTCTTGTTGGAACATGGGGCCGATCCGAACGTGCGTCTTCACGAAATCCGGGAGTTGTTGATCGCTGAAGACAGCACGTTGATGCATGTCCTGGCTCGCTGGGACGATATCCGGTTTCTGAAGCTCGCTTTGGCTCACGGGGGGGACCCCAATGCGGTGAACAAGGAACGCATGACACCCCTGTTCGAAGCCATCGAAGCAGACTCCGGTGGCCCCGCAGGTGAAGAGGGCATGGAGCATGTTCGGCTGTTAGTCGAAGCTGGCGCCGACATCAACTTTCCGGGATGGCAAGATTTGGAGTTCACGCCGCCGATGTACGCCGCCATGTTGAACCAGTACGACGTCGTCTGGTACCTGCTGCAGAAAGGAGCGGACTATCGGTACCGAACTAAGCGCGGCCATAGCCTGGGGACCGAGGTTGTCGACTCCAAGGTGTCGCGCGCGTCCGACATGTACCCCTACTACCAGCGGGTCGTTAACTTCTTGGAGAGTCATGGCATCAGTTTGGAGGAGGAACGTGCACGTCTGAAACGGATGGGGCGAGAGTGGTCGCAGAGGAACTACCGGATTTGCGAGTCGCCCTTCGGCAGGTACGGGTTCACAGCCGGACCGCCGGAATTACCCGGTGTTCCTCTTGGCAAGTGCGTTCGGGTGCTGAAGGGCCATGACGACTTGGTCCATTCGGTGGCCTTCAGTTCGGACGGGCGCTACCTGGCGACCGGGTCTTGGGACAGCACGGCTCGCATCTGGGAAACGGAGACGGGCCGGCTGGTGCGGACGTTCGAAAGCCCGACGAGCTGGGTGTTTTCCGTGCGGTTCAGCCCCGACGGACGATACCTTTTGACGGCCACATTCGACAGCCAGGTGCAACTTTGGGAAGTCGCGACCGGCCGCATGGTCCGGACGTACCAGGGAGCAGGCCGGGTCGTGTACTCGGCCGTGTTCAGCCCCGACGGCCGGTTGGTGCTGGCGGGGTGCAGCGAGGACGGCCGGATGTGGGAGCGGTCGACCGGTCGGCTGGTGCGGAGGTTGCAAGTGGCCACGGCGGCCGGGCTGATTGAGCCCGTGGAGTTCACTCCAGACGGACGCCACGCCCTCGGGGGATGGCGAGACGGTGGCGTTCGGGTCTGGGACCGATCGTCGGGGCGGCTGGTGCGGACGTTCGTTGGTCCGGACACCGTGACGCACTCGGTGGCGGTCAGTGCGGATGGTCGGCTGGTGGCGGCGGGGTACCGGAACCACACGGCGTTGGTCTGGGACTTCGTCACGGGGAAGGCCCTATGGGTCATCCGGGAGCATCCGGCCGTGGTGTCGTCCGTGGCGTTCAGCCCCGACGGCCGGTACCTGTTGACCGGCTCATGGGATGGAACGGCTCGGCTGTGGGATGTCAGGAGGCGGAGAGCCGTGCGGGTGTTCCGAGGCGATGCCGGAGCTGTGCTATCTGTGGCGTTCAGCCCCGACGGCCGCTATGTGGCGACGGGCTGCCAGGACGGCACGGCGCGGCTGTGGCTCTGCGGCCTGGGACAGCAAGAGGAGCGAACCAAGGCGCAAGGGGAGTGAAGCAACGCGTAAGGACAGGCCGTGTGCTGACCGAGTGCGTGTCCGCCGCCCGCGGGGCTGGAGTTCAAGCCACCGTTGGATGAGAGCGTTTCCCACGGTGACGGCACCGCTCACGGCGTTCAAGAGACCACGGCGAGTCTGACCGCCCGAACGCGCCGACCGAGAACGCCGTTGCGTCGGCTCAGGAGGACCAGCAGAATGCGGTCGAAGAGGCACGCAAGACCGCTCAGTCGAAGCTGAAGCAGGCCCAGTCCTCGGCCCAGACGGTCTTTGAGAACGCGCGGAACGACGGGGCTCGGGAGCTGGCGGAGCTGCATGGTCAGGCGGCGGCTGCTGGTG
>CAYSAG010000505.1:0-2523 GCA_964428935.1 uncultured Planctomycetaceae bacterium
CGACGCCGAAGTCTATCATCTCCCCACCCGGCGCGCAAATCCCGTTATGCACCCGCGACGCAACCAGGCTGGAAACGAACGCCGCTTGCGACTTATACTCGGGGCTGTCCGGGAATTGGAGGGCCACGCTCCGTCGTGGCCGCCGTGGTTCGGGATTCGAAATCGGGGGGCGGGACGCACGACGCGAGGGACCGCGTCCCTCCAACGCGCGGGCGTCAAAATTCTATGTACCGGAGAGCGCCACGCTCCGTCGTGGCCGCTGACCGTTCGTGTCTCGTGGCCAGCTCAAAAAAACGCGTCCGGTCGCTCCAAGAAACGCGAATCCCTGGAGCCACGGGGCTGGATTCCCGGACACCCCGATGTACACTCCTGAGCGTCGCCGACAGGCGAGGTGTACACGACGCTTCCGCTCAACCAAACGTCGGTCCGGGCAGCCGACCCGAGTGGCGGGGGCCGGATCTGTAGAAGGGACTGTGAGGAATGTCGAATCTATTGAAGCGGCTGGTGCTCGGTTCGATGGTCGTCGCCGGACTGGTGGCCGTCGCGGCCATTGTCGACATGGTGCTCGGCGTGCCCTTCTCGCGACGCATTGTCATGGACGTTCTCTTCTTAATCAGCGCCGGCTTCGTTCTTTACATGGCCTACGACACGTACCAGGAAATGGTCTGAGCCGTCTCGTGCAGTTTGGCGGCCGGTTGCGAGCACGCCGGGGCCGTGGTCGCGTACTCGGACCCGCACTTGGTCGGACTCGTAGCCGGGCGCGCGGTCCAGAGTGATCTCTACGGCCGTACCTGGCGCGGTGTAGCGGATGGCGTTGCGGACGATCTCTTCAAGAGCGGCGTAGAGCAGGTCGAAGTGGCCGAGTACGGTGCACGGTTGCGACCGGACGATGCGCACGGTGACGCCTCGCGATTCCGCTTCGAACGCGGCGTCCTGGACGAGGGTCTCCAGCAGCGCGTCCAGCTTGACCAGCTGGCGCATCTGGTCGGCCTTCGCGTCGAACCGGGCCATGGTGGGCAGCCGGCCGATGAGCCGATTCAGCCGGTTGGCTTCACGCTCGATGCGCTCCAGCGAGTCGGTCAGCTCCGCCGGTGCCTTTTGCCGGGCCAGGCCGAGTGCCACGTTCAGCCGTGCCAAGGGTGAGCGCAGCTCCTGCGATACGTCCTCGAGCAGCCGGCGCTGTGAATCGACCAGCCGTTCGATCTGGCTGGCCATGCGGTCGAAGTCGCGAGCCAGTTCGCCCAGCTCATCGGCGCGCCGGGCCAGCGCCGGCCCGACGCGCACGCTCAGGTTGCCTTTTGCAAACTGGCCGGCCGCTTCGCTGAGCTGCCGCAGCGGCGCGGTGATCGAGCGGACGAGCAGGTAGCAGAGCACGGCGGCGACGAGCAGCACCGCGGCCAGGCGCAGCCAGAGCACGCGCGGGTCGCCCGCCGCCTCCAGAAACGGCCGAAACCACGGGGCGGCCAGCACCGCCACGATCGAGTGGCTGCCCGACTGCACGCGCTTCGCATACAGGAGCTGTCGCGGCGTTTTGTGACTGTGCAGCATCGGGTCGCGTTTGGCCTGTTCGACCAAGCTACGCAAGTCGACTGGCGCGTCCGCGGGCGATAGCTCCGGCCGGGCCGAGCTGAAGATCAGCAGCCGAACGTTCTTCGATGTAATTGTTTACCGCGTTGGAGCCGGGGGAGGAGTGGGTCGGGGGACGTGAGCTGGTCGTGGAGGAAGCGGATGGGGGAGAGACCGCGTTGGACGCAGGTTTGAAGGACCGACATCAGAATCTGTTGCGCCTCGGCTCCGAGCCACGTCCGGTTGCCGCCCCACACCTTCCGACCGGGAACCACCTCGGGAGAGCCCCGAATGTCGTGCCGAATCTGTTCGTAGACCTCGCGGCAGCGGCGAGCTGTCCGCTGGCACGACCGGGCCGACGTCGACCGGCTCACCGAAAAACCAAACAGCCCCCCAAACAACGGACGCACCTTCCCGTGCGACAGCCCCAGCCGCTTGTTCAACCAGGCCAACGTCGCGTGAGCCCGCGGGCCCAGTGGAGCGTCGTAGAGACCATCAAGCTACCGCGCGCGGTGGCAAGACGCGGTCGGCCGACGGACGTCCTCGCGGGGACAGAAAAACCGAGGCCGCTCCCACCGCGTCGGACGTCTGCAACGGGTGCCGGCCGTGGACCGTCCGACCGCAGTCCGAACACCGGCCCGTCTGAATCCGAAACTCCCGCCAGATCGGACGCACCTCCGGAAGCTCTCGTTGGTACTGGACCTGCTCCCCGGTCCGTTCGATCTGCTGGCCGCCACAGTGAGGACAACACGACGGCAACGGAACCGTGTAGCGCTCGTCGACCTGGTCCGGAGACGGCGGGGCCAGCGAGGCCCGACGGCCGTACGCCGCACCGGGCTTGCGACTCGGCTTCTTGCGGGGACCGCGCTTCGGGGGCTTGGCAAACGGAGCGGCTTGGCGTTTCCGCGCGGCCGTGAAGCATTCGTTTGCATTATGGGCCAGGATCGGCGCCGCGTG
>CAYSAG010000506.1:0-2513 GCA_964428935.1 uncultured Planctomycetaceae bacterium
GAGACCTCGACCTCCGCCCCGGCTTGTTGTTGGCTGTCGGCGTTCGAGCCGGCACGGCACGAGTGTGCGTCCAACGCGGTCTCTCCCCCATCCGCTTCCTCCACGACCGCCTCACGTCCACAACCCCACTCCTCCCGGTTCCAATGCGGTAAACAATTACCAAACGCCTCGGCCAACGCGTCGTCCAGCTCGGAAGTGTCCGGCGTCGGGACGTCCCGTCCGTCTTTGAAGTAGTCGTCGTGGAGCCAGAGCCGTCCGCGTGGGGCATCGGCGGCATCGGATTGTCAGAAAGACGCACTGGACGCAGCCTCGTTGCTCGCGACGCCGTGCACGTATCCCTGGTCCATGAGGGTACCGTTTTCGAACCAGTTGTTCCCGTCCGCGGCTTGAGCCGGTTGGGCAACCGAATTGTACACGTTCCGTCACATTGTCCGTCGCTTTTGCAGCGACGTCGTGAAGCGGTTGCCAGTTATCGGCTTCCATCGAGTCGACCGCGACGTGCAGCTTGCGCCAAATCGTCAGCAGACGCGTGGCCACGGCGCCGTGGATGGCGCCACTGTCCTACAGAACCGGTTCATTGGGGCTGTAATCTCCATCGCCGCTTCCATCAAAGACGCCCTCGCTGTCGTCGTCCGCCGCGCGCCAGAACGCGTACAACCTCTTCTGGCCCTCCGGCGGCCCGCACAGCAAAACGGTAGCCGGATCGATCGGCACAGCCTCGAATCTCCAACCCAACGGACGGTTCGCATCCTTGCGGCATTCATGGATCCGGGACGACCCGTCGACTCTTCTCTTCCCGCACACCTCCACAGCGTCCCTCGCCTCGCGGTTGCAGTCCCCTCAGGACGTATCCGTCCCCCTCCCGAAACCATGCGGTCAGCCCCAGCGCAGTCATCCTTTCCAGATAGACACGCAGCGGAACCGGCTCGCGCGCTCGGACGATCCTCATCGGGTAGTCCCCGTAACGAAACTCGCTGCGCAGCGGCACGCCCGTCTCCCGGGTGATCGCGGCCAGCAAGTCGTTCAAACGATGCGTGCCTGGACGCGGTTTATAATCGACGTAGTAGTAGTCCAATCGCCGATCCGTCGGTCCCGGAAACTCCCCCCAGCGATCCAGTCCCAGAACCTTGCGCACCAAATCCAACTCCTCGGCGCTCATCGCCTTCCGGTCCTCTGGGTACTCATAGTACCACTTCGCCAGCGCCCACCGCAGGTCGTCATGGTAGCTGCTGTCGGGGACCGAGTTCAGAACCCGCGCGGCGCGAGCGGGGACGTGGAGCGCGTCTCGCGGCGGACCGCCTCGCTGGAGGAAGTAAAGAAACTCGCGAGACTGTACTGTCTGCCATACCACGCCGTCTTGCCCCTGCGGTTCACCGACATTGACCTTGGTCACATTCGACTCCAGAGCCCAGGACCGGCCCGGCTCGACCGACTTCCCGCTACGCCGATCGACCAGAGTCAAAGGAAAGCGAACCTTCACGCGGTATTCGCCCGGCGTAGGAAAAGCCAACCGTGGCCTCGGCTCGTCAGCATACAACACTCTGCAGACGTAGTGCACCATACCATGCGGCTTGATCGCAACGGCTGCGTATTCCCTGTCGGCTTCTTCGCAAGGCATCGGAACAAAGCATCTAAACTGCCCCCCGCCTGCCGCGATGTACACGCTAATTTCCGGACAAAGTGGCAGCTCATTGACCAACACATCGCACATCTCGAGCGTTTCGGCCGTGAGGTTCCTCACCACGACATGCAGTAAGACAGGCTCTCCGAGAACATATCGGGGCTTCGGAGAAAACAAGGCGACCGCAGCAGGCGGGGCGTCCCCCGCAGCGATTCTGCCAAGCCAAGTCAAGACGGACAGAGAAAGAATCGCCGCTTGCGGCCAACATCGAAGTTTTGTCGCCATGGCCGTACCTCCTTATCGCTGGCCGGCAGCAAACATCTCAAAGTTTCCCCACGTGATTCCCCCAGTCCTCGAATGTGCGCGCCGCCAAGAGCGAAATGCCACGCCATCGTCAATGGATGATCTCATGGCCTCGACTACGCTCTTCACGGACCAGGGCTTCGAGGCTTCTCGTTGCTGCGGATACCTTCAAGAAACAACTCCGTGTACCGGGCAGGGACGTCCGGCCACCGTGTCACGTTAACCTTTTGGCCTGCTACATAGTCACCAATGTCAGCCACGGCGTGCCCCACTTCGTGAACCACGGTGTCTTGCTCTTTCGCACTTGGGCTCCACCCTACCTGTGTGGCGTGGTCGCGAACCGTCTCCAGGTAGATGAGCGACCATCCGTTCGCCCTGTTGCTTGTTCCCAGTGTCGCCCCTTCGGAATCGGGATCGTTGTCTCTCCCAGTGTCGTACTGGAACGCACCAAGCACGTACGCGACCCAATACGCCGTGGCGTTCAAGTTCGCAGAGTCCCAGTCCTCGACAGCAGCGGTATCACTCACGTTTAGCACAAACGGCACGTTGTCGTTGTTGTCTCCCACGTCGTAGACGGGCACGACGAACG
>CAYSAG010000507.1:0-2509 GCA_964428935.1 uncultured Planctomycetaceae bacterium
TTTCCGATCTAAAGAAAATGCCCTTCATGTTTTCGAAGAAAATCAGCCCGGACGTTCTTTCGGGAAACAGCTCGTCTTTTTTCGCGTAGAACTCGCGCAAGTCCCGGTACGTCGTAAACGCGGCAATTCGACCGGGCACCGAAACGTTCGGCCACGCTCCCTCTTTTCCCTCGAAGCGAGCGAAGGGAAGCTTCTGCACGTCCGGCGCAGCGGCCGAGGCCGTCAGACGCAACGTGTTTCCCTCCGTCGACAGCTCGGCAACCAACCAGTCCGTCTGCCGCAGTGACTCCAGCAGTGGTCCGGCCAGCAGGACGGAAAGCGGGTTGCGAGCCCGTTCCAGCCGCCGCTCGAAGTTGGGCGTCTGCCTGAGCGCCGAAAAGTCCACGAGCAAAGCCGCAACGGCCTGCCGGCTGACCGCTCGCCGTGCCCGCTGGTACCACTCGGCTTGAGCCAACGTCGAGCCGGACCGGTCGGTGTAGAGGTCCAGCACGGCTTTGAGCACTTCGCCGCGGTTGGCCACGACCAGCCTTCGCCCCAGCAAGGCGTGGTACTCGTTTGGACCAAGCGTGCCCACGCGAATGCCGCGGTAGTCCGACGTCTTCACACGGTCCGGCTGGCCGGCCTTCTCCGCTGCGTCGCGGGCAAAGTTTGCCAACAGTTCGACGAAGTCTTTCAACAGCTTCTCGTCGGTCGAGTCAACGACCAACACGACCTCTCCCTTCGGACCGACGGCCAGCGTGGCGCCGTCGCCGAGAAGCTTCCGCAGGGCCGTGCGCCAGTCGGTGTCGAGCATGGTTTCGACGTAGCGCACCACCGCTCGAAACTGACGCGCCTGCGGACGCTGCCACGCCTCCTTCACTTGAGGAAGGGCGAGCACCTGGTCCCAAATCCTCGCCCCGGCCACTCGGTCGACCAGCTCGCCCGCACGCGGAACCTGCAGCACGAGCACGGTCTCTCGAGGCAGCATTTCGGCTGGTTTCGGCAACGGCTCGGCCGACTGGGCCGCGCCCACCGCGGCGACCACCGCACTGAAGACCCAAACGACTCGTCTCCAAGCCACCCACCGGCTTTCCATGTTCGGCTCCCTTTCGTTTCACTCCCCTTGTTCGGTGTACTCGTTCCGGACAAAGCCACGGCGTTTGTGGGGCGGCAACGGTCGGTCGACGTTTCCGCCCGCCAACGACTAATACCTGACTGAACCAACGGCGGTTTCGCGCAAAAAAAGCTCGGCGCGGAGCAACTCCTCGTCGGTGGAAAAGCAATGCGAATTCGGTCAGACAGAGGCCGCGAGCGGGGGGCAGGACAGGCACCAGCGAAGCGGGCGGACGGCTTTCAACTCGGCCAGACCGACGCAGCAACGAAAGAAGCACGGGCCAAAACCGAAAACAGCGGGCCGGTCACGAAGACCGCCCGCTGTTGCTGTCGAACCGGCACACGCAGTCGGTCGCCAGTCGCGACGGCCACTGTCCGCGGCCGCGGAACACAACCCGACGTCGCTGGCCCCGCAAGCCCGCCGCTCGCACGCCCCCTTTGGGGTCGGTTCGGTCAGTTCTGGTTGACCAGCTCGAACCGCCGGCGGCCGAGTCCCGGCAGGGCTTCCCGCAGGACCTGGTCAATGGTCTCGACGAAAAGGAAGTCCAGGTCCTTTCGAATGGGCTCAGGAATCTCTTGCAAGTCCTTTCGGTTCTCCTCCGGCAGAATGACTCGTTTGATTCCTGCGGCCCGAGCGGCCAGGACCTTCTCCTTGACACCGCCAATGGGCAGCACCAGCCCGCTGAGGGTAATTTCGCCGGTCATGGCTGTGTCGCTGCGGGCCGGCACGCCCGAGTACAGCGAGGCCAACGCGGTGACCATGGCCACGCCGGCCGACGGCCCGTCCTTCGGAACCGCTCCGGCCGGCACGTGCAGGTGGACTCCCGCCCTGCGAAACAGCGACTGGTCAATGCCCAGCTCTTTGGCGTGCGACCAAACGTAGCTTTGCGCCGTGCGGGCCGACTCTCGCATGACCTCGCCCAAATGACCCGTCAACCTCAGGCCCTTGCCTTCCGGCAGCAAGCAGGCTTCGACGTACAGCACTTCTCCGCCCGCTTCGGTCCACGCCAGTCCGGTCGCCACGCCGGGTCCCATTTGCTTGCGAGCTTTTTCGGGTCGGTAGCGTTCAGGCCCGAGCCATTCGGCCAAGTCGTCGATTCGCAACGTCACCGGCTCGGCCTGCCCCTCCGAGACACGCACGGCCATTTTGCGAGCCAACCGACCAATGGTTCGTTCCAGCTCACGGACGCCCGCCTCCCGCGTGTAACGAGCAATGATGTAGCGAAGCGTGTCGTCGGGAATCTGGAGTTGGTCGGGTTTGAGTCCGGCTTCTTTGATTTGCCGCGGAATCAAGTACCGCTTGGCAATTTCCATCTTTTCCTCTTCGGTGTAGCCGGACAGACGCAAAACCTCCATTCGGTCCAGCAGCGGACGCGGAATGGTGTCCAGCGTGTTGGCCGTGCAAATGAAGAAGACC
>CAYSAG010000508.1:0-2491 GCA_964428935.1 uncultured Planctomycetaceae bacterium
GGCTCCGGTGGCGGGACCGTTGGCTACGTGGCGAGGTCTCGGCGGAGCAGCTGCGGCAGCGGGGCGAGCAGTTGAGGCAGTGTTTGGTGGGGCGGCGAAAGCGGTACGCAGACAGCGAGCGGTTGGCTCCATTCTTGTTCGAGCAGGTGGAGAGCGTGTTTGCGTTCTTGTTCCGTCCGGGCCTTTCGGCGAGCAACGGCTTGGCGGAACGGGCGATTCGTCCGGCGGTGGTGAACTGGAAGGTGTGGGGCGGCAACCGGACGTGGCTCGGAACCGAGGTGCAACAGATTCCAACGTGGAGCAAGCATCCTGCTTGCTCCACAACTCAAAAGAACTTGAGAACTTGTGGCGTTCAAATCACGCACGCATCTTGACGTACGAAGACTCTAATGTCGGTCCTTCAGACCTGCGTCCAACGAGGTCTCTCCCCCCATCCGCTTCCTCCACGGCCGGCTCACCTCCCCAAACCCACTCCTCCTCCCGGCTTCAGCGCAGCAAACAATCACACTCAAGCACCTGTGCCAAGCTGTCCAAATTCACTTCTCAGGTGTGCGAACGCACTCGACAGTTTGGCAAACGTCGAGCTAAGGCGGCGTGTTCTGTTCCCGCTGTCTGCACGCGACTCGCTTGCGACCTGTCCGGCCGGTTCCTCGCTTCGCGTTGCAAGGCCGGTCGGCCACAGACGTCCCCTTTTCTTTTGGTCGGCTTTCTTTTCTGCGGCCTGTTCCTTTCAGCTCGCTGCACGCTCCTCTTTCGGTCCGCCTTCCGTCGGTTTGGGGCCGGAGCGAGTGTTCGGCGCGATTGGCTGAGTGCTCTGGCTTCCGCTTGGGCTCCAGCGGCTCCCTGTCCGGTCGCCTTTGGAGGCCGCTGGTAGGACGTCGCTTGCGGCGTGCGTCAATCTCGGCAAGGTTGGCAGTCTAGTCAAAGAAGACGCTTTGTTTAGGTCGTTTCGGATTTTGCGGTCGCCGGCGGCGGTTGAGTCTGTGACTGGTTGAACGAGCAATCTCATTTTCAGGTTTTTTCGTGGGGTGTCGATGGAAGCAGCAGTCCCGGTCTTTCCGAGCGGTGCGTCTTTACGGAATGGACGGGTTGGCGGTGGAACCGCGGCCCGTGGGCGTGGTGGCGACGAGGTCCAGTCGGAAACGTTTCTCGTGCGGAGAGCGGAAAATGAAGAACAGACGGGTCTGGTTGGCGGCGTGCGTGGTTTGGGGGACGCTTCCCGTGGTGAGTGGTGTGTCGGCGTGGGGGCAGGAGGCAGCTCGGTCCGGGCCGTTCCGTTCGGCTCTGGTGTCCAGCGAGTCGAAAAGCTCGGTGCAACCAGCCGCCTTCTGGTCGCGCCTCTTTTTTCCGGGGTCGGCTGCCGAGGAGGGACGGGCGGCTGTCCAGCCGGCTCCGGGGTCGGAGCAGAAATGCGGTCCGGCCGGCGGGGAGTGCGCGGGGGGTGGCTGTCCAGGCGAGGAGTGCCCCGACCCGTTCTGGGCCCACCGCACCGGGCTGTTCGGCGAATTCATTTATTGGTCGCCACGTGAGCTCGACCTGCGGTACGCGACCCGTGTCGACGGCACGGTCTCCAGCGCCGTGCCGCTGGCCCGGCCCGCCACGGCCGACCCGACCTACCAGCCGGGTTTCCGCGTCGGCGGCTCGCTGGCCCTCGACTGCGAGCAAAGCATTGTCGTGGCCTACACGTACTACCGCAGCGACACGACCGATTCGATTTCGGCCACGGGCGACGGACAGTGGATTCGTCCCGACACAGTGCACCCCAACACCTTGACCGTGGCGTCGGACCGACTGCTGGCCGTGGCCAACTACGACACACGCTTCCAAATGGCCGACCTGGGCTACAAGCACCTGCTGTGGTGCACCGACACGTCGGCCGTGAACTACGTCTTCGGCGTTCGCTACGCTGAGTTGGACCACGACTTCACGGGCAACTACACGAACGAAGACGTCATTACCGTGACGACCGACATCAACTTCACGGGCATTGGTCCACGTTTCGGGTTGGACGCGGAGCGGCTTTTCGGTGCCCACCTCTTTGGGTACGGAAAGCTCTTCGGCACACTGCTCATGGGTGAATTCCGCTCCGACTACCTGCAGCAGCAAAACACAATCATCACTCAGGCGACCACCGGGTTCGTCGACGACCGTGTGGTTCCGCAACTGGAGCTCGAATTCGGCATTGGGTGGCAGAGCACGTGCGGACGCGTGCGCGTGTCGGCTGGCTACTACGTCGGCGCGTGGTTCAACACCGTGACGACGGCGGAACTGATTGAGGGTGCTCAGGCCGACAACTTCAACCACGTCAGCGACACCATTGTCTTCGACGGTTTGACGGCCCGAGCCGAGCTGCGGTTCTAGGTGTCACGGCGGGACACGGCCCGGTCGTGGCAGCGACAAGGCCGCTGTCCCGGAGAGGCTCGGCACCGTCGCCGAAATCAGTCCTCGTCAGCAGGTCCGGCCGCTCCCGTGACGAACGCGGGAGCGGCTT
>CAYSAG010000509.1:0-2490 GCA_964428935.1 uncultured Planctomycetaceae bacterium
GAGTGGCTTCTCGAGTCTCCAGTGCAACGCACGTCGTTCGACTCGGCGACGGCGGAGACCCGCGTCGGCTCTCATCGGAACAAACCGCCGCCCCCGCGGAAAACGCTCACTGCAGCCAGCCGGAAAAAGCCTGTCTTGGTCGGCCGCTGCAGGTTGGTTGCCGAGCCCTCGTCGTTGGTCGCCAAAGCGGCGTCCGGAAGCCACCGCCGGAAAGAACGCGAATGCCCGCGTCGACCAGGCCGACCGCAGCCGCGACTTACTGGAAAATCCAGTACAACGCCGCGGTCACCACAACGACAACCGCTCCGAACACCTTCGCTCCAGACGACTCCTTCAGTTCGATTTTCGTCGTCTCGGGCAGTGTCACCGGCTCCCTCAACGGCCACAGCAACGTCAGAATGGCCAGCACGGCACACACCAGCCCGACCGTCCAGGCCATTCGGTTCAAGAAGGCCATTCCGTGCCAACCGAAGTACAAGACTCCGTAAACGATTGGCCCGAGCACCAGTCCCACCACGCCGGCAATCCGAGGCGTTTGGGGAACAAACAGGCCGAACAGGAAAATGGCCAACACCCCCGGCGACACGAACCCCTGAAATTCCTGAATGTACGCGAAGGCTCCCTGAAATTTCGGGTTTGCCAGTTGCGGAGCAATCAGACAACCAATGACGGCGAAGACGGGAACACACAGCCGCCCGACCCAAACGAGCGTTGTTTGCGAAGCGTCCGGCTTCACGTACTCCTTGAAAAGGTCCATTGTGAAAATGGTCGACGCGGCATTCAGCATTGAAGCCAGCGAACTGACAACGGCTCCCATCAACGCAGCCAGCACGAAGCCCCGCAGACCCGGCGGAGTCAGGTAGGAAATCAGCAGCGGAAAGGCGCCGTCGTAGTCGTACCCGACCAACGTTTGCTTCACCGGCAACGTCTTCCCGGTTTCGGACTCCTTCGCCTGACCCAACACCTTCTCGTTCGCCTCCAACGGGTCCGACGCGCTGGGCACCCGCACTCCAACCGTTCGGGCGTTGTAGGCGACAATTTCCCAGGCCAGCTCGGAGTGCAGGTTGGCGAAGTCGGCGTCGAATGGAAACAGAGCCGGCTCACCGCGCCCCGCCTTCGCCTCTTCGAAAGCCTTCAGCACCGGCGCGTTCAGTCTCGCGTCGGTCATGGCGTTCTCCTTCATTTTGTCGCTGTAAAGCGTGAACGCAATGATTCCGGGAATGCAGACAATGAACGGAATGACCAGCTTCAGCGCGGCCGCAAACACCACGCCCTTCTGCCCCTGCTCCAGCGAATGTGCCCCCAAAGCCCGTTGCATGATGTACTGGTTCAAGCCCCAGTAGTAGAAGTTGGGAATCCAAATGCCCAGCAGCAGCGCGGTCCACGGCAGGAACGAGTTGTCCCGCGGCAAAATCATGTGCATTTGATTCCGCTTGAGCACGGCGAACTTCTCGGCGAACGAAGCCCCTTCGCTCACCCCCAGCTTGTTGTAAACCGACGCCGGGTCGATGCCGGCGAAACGGGACGGGTCGTCCAACGCCAGAAAGGCCAAGACCATGACCACCGCGCCGCCCAGAATCAGAGCCGACCCTTGAATGAGGTCGGCCCACGCACAGGCTTTCAACCCACCGGCCATGACGTACACGGCGGCCACAATGCCAACAATCCACGACAAAGTCGTAATGTTCAGCGGAATGCCGAAGACCGTGTCGGGAAAGACCGGGTCCAGCGCTTTGGCTCCCAAGAAAATCACCGTTGCAATGGTGACGCCCACGTAAATGATCACCATGAGCAACGACATGATTGTCCGAGCCTCATGCGTGTACCGGTACTCCAAGTACTCCGGAATGGTGTAAATGCCACTGCGAAGGAACTTGGGCAAGAAGAAAAACGCCACGACGACCAACGTCACCGCGGCGATCCATTCGTAACTGGCCACGGCCAGACCAATCGAACTCTTGGCCGCCTGACCGGACATGCCCACGAACTGCTCGGCCGAAATGTTGGCGGCAATCAGCGAGAAGCCAATCAGCCACCACGTCAGTCCACGGCCGGCCAGGAAGTACGACTCGCTGTCCTTCTCGTGGCGGCTCTTGCCAATGCCGACCGCCACGACCGCCACGACGAAGCCAATGAAGACCAGCACGTCGAGCACCAACAGCCAGTCGATCTGCCGCGTGGCTGGCTCAGCCGCGGCGAGCACAGTCGAGACCCACACGTCTGGTCGCAGCAACCAATTCGTCACAGCATGACCCCCGCGTTGGAAGAAATGGTGCTTGCAGCAAACCGGTTCGTTCCAAGACCGCTCGAGCCGGTGCAGCCGCCACCGGCCCAGCAGCGAAACTCACAAACTACGTTCTCCGGTGCGGGTTGTCCAGCCAGCCCGGCGTCGGTCGAGTCGGTTGTTCCGCACCTGCTTGCGGCTTCTTTTTGACTTGCTTCGCCGCAGGAAAACAATGAGAACCAGCAAGGAATTTCTTGAGAACTGTT
>CAYSAG010000510.1:0-2481 GCA_964428935.1 uncultured Planctomycetaceae bacterium
AACATCAGTTCGTCCCATGGCGGTAAACAATTATCCCGAATCGCCGCCTAACGCGCGCACCAGCGCGACTGCACCCGGTTTGATTCGCAAGAGCTGGTCGAGCGGTGGTGGGTCGGTGCCGAGCGCGCGGCTCAGCAGCTTCACGAACGCTACTGGCGGCGTCTGTACGAGCTAACGAAGGGGGTGCGGGAATTGGAGGAGCACGCTCCGTCGTCCATTGCGGCGAAGGCCCACGCTTCGTCGCGGGTTTCCGGAGGGCCACGCTGTGTCGTGGCCGCCCGGGACTTGCGTCTCGAGGCGGAGCTCACTGAGCACGCCCCGACGGCTTCAAGACGCGCCCGTGCTGGGCAAACGCGGACGAACTCCCGGACGCCCCCGGCTATTTGCCGCTCGACCCGACCCGATCATCCAGGTAGGCCAACCTTGGTTCGCGTAGAACACGTCAGCCCGGACTATTCATGAATGGGAAACGACTGAGACCGGACGGGAAACACCGATCCGAAGCGTGAGCGACGCAACTCGTTGACCGCCGCTTCCTACGCTGCGGGTTCGTGCGAGTCACGAACCAGACCTGCTCAGCAGCCGGCGTGCACAGCACGCCGGCTGCGGCGTCCCCGTGACCTGCCTTTTTCGGCGGCGCTGTGCGACGCCGAGCTAGGGCAGATGGTGCGCCCAATCGCAGAAAGCGACAAAGTCGTCGTCAACGGTGTCGACGGGATCGGTGGCCAAAGCGTCCTGGGGCGAGGCGGGGACGCCATTTCCGCCGCCAGCAACCGTGTCGGAATCGCCATCGTTGGCTCGCAGGTCGTCGTGGCCAGCTTCTCCGAGCATGACGTCGGCCCCGGACTGGCCGATCAGCAAATCGCTGCCCGAGCCGCCCAAAAGCGTGTCGTCGCCCGATCCTCCTTTGAGAATGTCGCGGTCGGCGCCAGTGCCGCCGCAGAGCAAATCGTCTCCCAAGCCGCCGTAGACGCGGTCTCGGCCTTCGCCGCCGTCCATGCGATCAGACCCAGCTTGGCCGTACAAGCGATCGTTGCCAATGCCACCCAGGAGCGTGTCGTTGCCGGCGTTCCCCATAAGCGTGTCGTTGCTCCCCTGCCCCGCCAGGTAGTCGTCGCCCGTGCCACCGAGCAACTTGTCGCGGCCAGCCGATCCGAAAAGGGAATCGCGGCCATCTTGCCCCTTGAGAAGGTCGCGGTCCAGGCCACCAACGAGCATGTCGTCGCCAGCACCGCCCAGCAACGTATTCCGCCCGTTGACGCCAGCCAGCGTGTCGTCACCGTCGTAGCCGCGGAGCAGATCGTTGCCTTCTCCGCCGATCAGCGAGTCGTTGCCGCCCAATCCGAGCAGGCGGTCGTCGCCCGGTCCGCCGATCAGCGTATCGGCGCGATCGCTGCCGACGAGCGTGTCGGCGTCGTCGCCACCGTCCAGGACTACCGACGCGTCGAACTGCCCGTCGAGCGACTGGACCCAAACCCGGTCACGGCCACCGCCGGCTTCGACCGTCAGCGTGCTGGTGGGGCTGACAAAGACAACCGTCTCGGCCGTCAATGGAGCGGTGATCTGCAGCAGGCCGTCCGCCGCATCCCCGTAGTCCGTCACGAAAATGGTGTCGGGTCCGTCTCCGTACGCAAACCTCCGGTGCCCCGCTTGCAGTCGGTCCGTAATCGGATCCAGTCCGAGGAACTGGAGCGTGGCGCCGTCCAGATCGATTGTCCCCTGCCCTTGCCCCTGGAACTGGTAGGCCACTGTGTCGAACGTGCCGCCCACCAGCTCCAGCGAGTCGCTATCGGGCTGCACGTCGCCGTCCTTGCCGTCGAAAACCAACCCGCCAGCCGGAATGGGAATGCCGTGGCTGAAATCGACCACCAGCGTGTCGTCGCCAATGGCGCCTTCGATCCGCAGCGGCGAAGAGACCAACGTGTCCAGGTCCCAACGGCCCAGTTCCTGACCGGCATCGGAACGCAGCACCGCTTGGTCACCTTGACGGAGCAACGTGAATCGTCCGCCCTGAACCGGCAGGTGGGCCGCCAGCAATTGATTGCCGAAGTTGACGTCGTTGATCGGGCTGCCCTCCTTGACCGTGACCGTGTGGGCAGCAGCGCGGTCGCGCCCGGCTACCACCTCGCCTTCCACGCGCAAACCGACCGGGTTCCAGCTGCCGCCCGCATTTCGGACGGCGAACGTGATCGTGTTCAACCCCGGTCGGAACGCCCCTCGGCCGATGGAACCAACGTCGACCCAGTCGGAGAACTCCCCGGCTTGCGCGTCGCGGGGTCCGTACACGACGGTGTCGTTGATGGCAATCCCGTACAGCACGTCGTCGGCCGTGTAGCGCAGGTTTCGGATGTAGGCCGACTGAGGATCCAGTCCGGTCAAATCGACGGTCGTTTGGAAGAAGTACGTGCCGGGAAAGCCACCGGTGCTTCGCGTTACGCTGATCCAGCTGGAGTCGGCCGATGCTCCATCGGCCATCCAACC
>CAYSAG010000511.1:0-2448 GCA_964428935.1 uncultured Planctomycetaceae bacterium
GAGCCCTACGCCAAGCGTTTTCTCCCCACAGTTAAAGGTGTTTACAGCAGTGCCGGTTTCAGCCCTTCGCAGCCCGCTCCCTCTTGCCAAGACTCCTCTTCTCTTCCAACGAATTCCAGCCTACTGGTGCTGCGGCCGGTGTGCAACTGGCCCGAGCACCGCCACGTGAGTAAAATCTCCGCAGCGCACAGGCCGCTCGTTGGCGTTCCGACTCGTTTGTGACGACGAAGGGAGACTTGCCTGGCCGAGCACACACAACGGGTTCGCGGACGGACGTTCGCGGTCCACACAGCGTGGAGCGTGAACTTCCGGAGCCTTCGGCTGGCTCGGGTTTGCCGACGGCCGCCGCCCGGTCGCTCGAGCGGCCTCCAGCCGTGGCCGGCGGGGCGTCGGTGGCGTGTTCTTCGACTACGCCGCCGAGTGCCGCACCAGCGCCAGACCGGCCCGAGCTGCCTCAACGAAGCACCAGACGCCCGTCCGCGTTGGCGAACAGGCCGGCCGCTTCCGGACGCCCACAACCGAAAAGTTCACCGACAGACGTTCGCACTGACGAAAACCCGCCGGCCGAGTGGCGGAATAGGCAGACGCATCGGACTTAAAATCCGAGGGGAGCTTGCTCCCGTGCGGGTTCGAGTCCCGCCTCGGCCATTTACGGGGCCACCTGGGTCTGCGAGCAGAAGTCCGTTTGGAAAACTCGACTCCGAACTGGCACTCGCTCCTTTCTCCATCTATGCTCTTGCCTCCTCACCCCAGGGCAACCGCTCGAGCCGTTGGCCCAGGCCTTCGCCTCCAACTCCCGGCGAACCCGGCTAAAGCCGTTTGTCAAAGGAGCACACAACCCAGAAAAAACGTCAAAAGCCAACTGTCGACCTCACAAACAAATGTCAGAAGCCAGCGAGCACAAACAGCACTGTGCCTTTTCCTCGCAAAAGGACACTAGAGCCATTCGCCGCGTCACGTTCGTGGGGCTTTTGGTTAACCTCGCTTTTTTCTGTTTGAAGCTGTGGATCGGAATAGTCGGCGGCAGTCAGGCTCTTGTGGCCGACGCCGTCCACAGTCTGAGCGACTCCTTGACGGACGTCACCATTTTGTTCGGGACCCATTTTTGGTCGGCCCCGCCGGACGCCGAGCACCCACACGGTCACCGCCGAATTGAGACTGTCATTACTTTTTTCATTGGCCTGGCATTGGCTGTGGTCGGCGTCTTGCTGGCGGTCCGAGCAGTGGCCACGCTGCACGCCCGGGAACAAGCGTCTCCCAGCTGGGGCGTCTTTTGGGTCGCGTGCCTTTCCATTGTCGTCAAAGAGCTCATTTACCAATGGACGACGCGTGTCGGCCGCCGCGTCCGGTCCTCGTCCGTGCTGGCGAACGCTTGGCACCACCGTTCAGACGCCCTCAGCTCAGTGCCGGTTGCCGTCGCTACGATTGGCGCCAAGTTGGCGCCCGACTGGGGCTTCTTGGACTACGTGGCGGCCATTCTGGTGGCTTTCTTGATTTTGTACGCTGCCTGTCAGATTGCTTGGCCCGCTTTTACCCAATTGATTGACGCCGGCGCCGGGCTTGAGGAGCGTCAGCGGCTTTTGTCTTTGGCTGAGACTGTGCCAGGTGTCTTGGCCGTCCACGCTTTGAGAACCCGCTACGTCGGTCCGGGCCTGCAAGTGGATTTGCACGTGCTCGTCGACCCCGACATTCCCGTGCGAAAGGGACACGAAATTGCAATGCTCGTCAGCCGGACGCTCAAAGAGAAAGGGCCAGACGTGGTCGACGTGCTCGTGCACATTGAGCCGTTTGAAGAAGACCGGTAGCCGCCCGCAGCAGCGAGGCGTCTGCGGTGGTGTCGCCGGATGCGTGTCGAACCGGATGGACCACCCGGGCAAGAGCTCGTCTGCGAGTCCAGTGAGAGACACACGACGCCCGGATTTCTCCGCCGGCAGCTCGCCTTTCGCCGTCTCGGTGCGTGGCGGCCGGCGCTTCGAGCTTCACCGCTGGGTGAGCCAGTGGAGCAACCACAAGAAGCCGCTCAGCACAAGCGACAGCACCAGACAGGTCGCCAGCGGGAAGTACACCTTGACGTGCTCGGTCTCGTACACAATGTCTCCCGGTAGCCCATGAAACCCGATTCGGCCCAACAACCAAAGCAACAAACCGAGCAGGACGAGCACGAGCCCCAAGACTACCAACAGTTTCCCAACTGCCGTCATGGCCCGTTGTCTCCGCAATTGGCGCCCTTCACCCGTCCAGAACACCTTCGATTCGTCGCGCCGACCCCGCGCGACAGGGTCGGTTCGCAAAGCTCACCCAATCCTACAGGCTGCTGGCAAGCAGACCAAGTGCTTGGCTGGCTGCCGGAGGGCGCACCGAACTCGCGGTCGGCGGAAGCGGCCGCCGGTCCGTTTCAGAACCGGCCGATTCGAAGCCCGCTTCCAGCGACGAGCCCGTCCCTGGGTC
>CAYSAG010000512.1:0-2422 GCA_964428935.1 uncultured Planctomycetaceae bacterium
TGAGGCGGTTCTTGGAAGAGGCTTGGGAGGCCGCTGCGCCCGGTCAAGCGTATGTCGTCGCGGATGAGACCTACCGCCGAGCTGCCCGTCGCTCCGGCGTTGGCTGGAAGAACGCCAACCTGCGCACCCAGTTCCTCCGGATCGTGAAGCGAGCCGGGTTGGAGCCTTGGCCGCGGTTGTTTCACAACTTGCGGGCTTCGCTGGCCACCGACCTGACCGGCCACTTCCCCCAACACGTCGTGGCGGCGTGGTTGGGGCACACCGAGGCGATCGCCGAAGCGCACTA
Source organism: uncultured Planctomycetaceae bacterium (assembly GCA_964428935.1). GTDB lineage: Bacteria > Planctomycetota > Planctomycetia > Planctomycetales > Planctomycetaceae > JAADHY01. The sequence goes on from CAYSAG010000512.1 coordinate 287, forward strand.
TTGGCAAGTCACTCAGGACCACTTGACCGCCGCGACTGAATGGGGCCTCGCCCAGAGACCTGCGGCCGGGGGTGGCGCACCAAGTGGCGCAGAATCAAGCGGAAACGGGCGGCAAGGCGATGAACTCGCCCCGCCGCCCATCGGTGTAAGTTCCTGTCCTTGCAGCAACTTGCAGCAATGTGCCTTTCCTTGCACAAACCCAAAGCGGAGAGAGGGGGATTCGAACCCCCGGTCCCGGTTTCCCGGGACACGGCATTTCCAGTGCCGCACATTCGGCCACTCTGTCATCTCTCCGTCATGCCGAGGTCATCCGCCTCGGCGTTCGTCCCGTTTCATCGGAAAAATTTTTACCGACTTTTCGACGAAGTTCAATCCTTTTTCGGAGGGGCCGCCCTGTTTGTTGTCATTTCTTGCGCTTCTTCGGTCGGCGCGGACGGTGTGTGCAGCAGTGCCAGCACTTGCGCCGGCTCCTCGACCAGCGCTGCGGCTCCCGCCTCGAGCAGCTCCTCGCGCGACCGGTAACCCCACAGCGCACCGACCGGAAACATGCCGGCCGTGCGGGCGGTCTGCATGTCGGTGGGGGTGTCTCCGAGGTAGAGCACGCGGTGGGGAGGGAGCCCCAGCTTAGCCAAGACGAGCCGAGCCCCTCGCGGGTCGGGCTTGGGCGGCACGTCCTCCCGCTGGCCCACGACGGCGCGGAACGGCCACCGGCCCAGGTACTCCTCGACGCAATCCACCGTGTGGTGGTGCGGCTTGTTGGACAACACGGCCAGCTCCACGCCCAGTCCCGTCAGCTCGTCCAACAGCTCGGGCACGCCCGGGTAGGGCCGAGTGTGGACGTTCCAACATTCGGCGTACTTCTGTCGGAACTGCTGAGCGCACTGTTCGACCAGCTTGGGGTCTTGCCTTTCCGGTGGCAAAGCTCGTTGGAACAGCACCACCACGCCGTCGCCAATCATGTAGCGGTAGTCGTCTGTGGGAAAGGTCGGGCAGCCGTGCTCCAGCAAGACCTCGTTGGCCGCGTCGGCAATGTCTTGCAGCGTGTTGAGCAGCGTGCCATCCAAGTCGAAGCAAACAGCGTCGAAGCAAAGTGCTTTCTCGTCAGACATTCCCTTGGGTTCCGTTTTTCAAGCCGTGTCGGAAAAGGTTTGCTCCCAGGCCGCCAGTGTGAGACTGTCGCTCCGTCCGTCGGCTGCCGGGCGGATGGGTGGAGTTCAGTCCGAACGGCCAGGCTTGTCTCGGTGGCGGCGAAGCTTCAAATTGTAGGCATCGGTGCGGCCGTCCCCAAATGCAACCGCGTTGGGCTGGGGTTCGTTCCGGCCTCCGCGTCCCTGCGAGGAAAACCACGACCCGGTCAGAATGAACGACGACCCGCTCAAGACGCCCGTCCAGTACGTCCCCGGCGTCGGCCCTAGACGAGCCGAGTTGTTGGCGCGGTTGGGCCTTCGCACGGTCGAGGACTTGCTGTGGTACTTACCTCGCGAGGTGCTGGACCTGAGCCGCTTGCGTCACCCGCGCGACCTGGAGCCGGACTTGGTCCAAACGGTCCGCGGTGTGGTGGTCGACTGCGACTCGCGCGAGCTGCAGCGGGGGGGCACGCTGACGGCCGTTCTGTTGGACTGCGGCGGAGCGTTTGTGCGAGCCACGTGGTTCAACCAGCCGTGGATGCTCAAGAAATTCCGTGTCGGCGAAACCGTCCTCTTCTCAGGCAAACCGAAGTTGTACGCGGGCCGGTGGGAATTCAACAACCCGCACGTGCAGTGGGTCGGACCGGACGAGTCAGCCGAGCCCATGAAGGTCTTGCCTCGCTACGGGCTGACCGAAGGCCTGAAAATGCACGAAATGCGGTCGATTGTGCGGAAGGCGGTGGAGCGGTTTGGTCGGTACGTGGCCGACCCGCTGCCACCGGAGTTTCGCCGGGTGCACCGGCTGCCGCACCTGCGCGACGCCATTGCTTGGGTGCACTGTCCGAGCACGCTGGAGGAGTACCGTCGGGGGAGGGAGCGTCTGGTCTTCGACGACCTTTTCGAGTTCCAGGTGGGTTTGGCCTTGCGGCGGCGGGCGTGGCGGAAAGACGACCGAGCTCCCGTGTTGCAGACCACGGCCAAAATCGACGCTCGCATTCGTCGGCTGTTT
>CAYSAG010000513.1:0-2410 GCA_964428935.1 uncultured Planctomycetaceae bacterium
GACGGTGGACAGTCCAAGCTCGAGCCAACCGCACCGTCCCAATCTCGCCCGACCGAACCAGCTCGACCGCCGCCTGAAAGTGCCGACCGCTGCGCTGCTGCAAACCGACTTGCACCACCCGACCGGTCGCGCTGACCGTCTGGACGACGGCCCGCAGCTCCCCCAACGTGTGCGTGACAGGCTTCTCCAAGTAAACGTCCTTGCCAGCCTGGCAGGCCAAGACGGTCATGAGAGCGTGCCAGTGGTCGGGAACGGCCAGCACGACGGCGTGAATCGACCGGTCGTCCAAAACACGGCGAAAGTCCACCTCGCAGCGCGGGACAAAACCCTGAGCTTGTCGGACCGCTTCGCACGCTGGGCGAAACAGCCGGCGGTCGACGTCACACAACACCGTCACGTCCACGTCGGCCATTCGAGCGAGCTGCTCGGCCAGCAACCGACCCCGGTTCCGCACGCCAATGACCGCCACGCGAACCCGCTGCCGCGCCGCAGCCCGACCGACCGAACCGGACAACCCAACCATGCTGGCCGCCACGCCAGCCGCGTTCTGCGCGCTGCGGCCCAAAAACTGCCGACGGCTGATTTCCCGCTTCAGAAATTCCTGAACGTCCATTGGTGCAAACTGGGGGTTGAAGGACGGTGTGCTTGCTTGCCCCAAACCGTGGCCGGCTTGCCCCGTCTTCCGTGGAGGGTAACATGCACAGTGTAACGTTTTCAGGGACAGCGGCTAGAGCGAACGGCCGAATTGCCGCGCAGGGCGGCCGGGTGCGCAGGCGGTCGGAAAGGCCGAGCCTTTCGGTTGGTCGGGCCGAGCCGCCGCCGACGCGGGTGCTGGTTGCAACCGACCGGGCTCGAAGGGACGACTGCTCGAGCGGCCCGGCGGAAGCCGGACGGCCTGACGGTCCCAACAGACTCTCTGCCGGACGTGCACCGGTGCCGGTTGCGGAGACGCGACGCGCGTCTCGGCCCGCGACGTGAGTCCCGGCTCGACAACAAAGAACGCCAAACGGAAACCGTCACTCATGTCTTTGCGGCGCGGCGTTGCAGCTTGTTTGTGGAGTGGCCTGGTCTTGACCGTGCTGCTCGGCGTCAGCGGCGGCTTGTGGGCCTTGCTGGCCGCGGTGGGCGACCCAGTCGCTGCGGCCATGAAGGTGCTGACATTGCTGGCAGCCGTCGGCTGGGTCATTGACTTGGTCGTGCTGGTCGTGTGCTTGGCTTTGTTTGTGCTCACGCTGGAGCACGGCGAAAGCGGACGGAGCACCCAGGACGCACCTTGTCCGGACCGGCCCGTCGGCTCGCCGCACGAAGCCTCGCCGGACGACGAAACCGCCTGACGGCTCAGCCGCCCGCCCCGGGCACGCTCAACGCCCCTTCGCGGCCGTCCAGCTCCTTCTCGCTCGTGGCCGCCAATCGGTTGACTCGAGTTTCGAATGGCCATCAAGTTTCGTTGCAGACACTGTCGGCAGCTCTTGGGCATTGCCGACTCGCGAGCCGGCGCGTTGGTCACCTGTCCCAGGTGCCGGAGAACGATTCGAGTGCCCGTGCCGAAAGGCTCCACAGCCGCGTCGGGCCCGCCGCAGCTCGACCTTTCCGACCCCGCGCTGGTTCGAGCTTTGGACGAGCTGGCCGCGTTGGGAAACGAGCCGACGTCGGAGCCGCTGGAGCACCAGCCCGCTTCTGCGGACGTTCCACCAGCCGAGCGCGGGCGGCCGGACGGGCCGTCCACGCCGCACGAGGCGTCTGGAACCGAGGCGTCGGTGACCAAGACGTCGGCAACCGACTCGTCCTCCGCGCCCGCCGGACCTGCGTCGGTCCACGAGCCGTCACCCGCTCCCGCCGAGCCCGCGTCCTTCGCCGAGCCGACGTTGGCCGCCCCGTCCCACGGCAAGCCCGCGTCGGCCCCGCAGCCGACGGCGAGCCCTCAACCGGTCGAGCTTCCCCCCCTGCCGAACCAGCCGCCCCGCACCGTGCTGCCGGACGGAACGGTCACCGACGAGCCGTCGGACGGGCCTTTGCCGGCGTCGGCGGTCAGCGAGCTGTCCGCGCTGGGCGGAGCGACAGGGGCCGGTTTCGCCGCCAACCGGGCCGGTCCGAGCTGGGGCTGGCTGGGCCGAGCGGCTTGGACGGCGGCGCTTGTCGCCGTCGCCGCCGTCGGCGGGTTCGTGGCGGGACAGCGGTTCGCCGGAAGCGGCTCGACAGCCAAGTCGCCGCCAGCCGCCGCGGCCAGCCGGGCCGACCTGGCCGACGGGCACGAGCGGCCTCGGCCGTCGGTGGCGTCGCAGCCCGAACGGGTGGAGCCGCAAACGGACGTCGCCGGGCCCGACGTGTCCGGCTCCGCGCGGCAGCCCGGTTCCGACTCACAACCGGTTCTGTCCAGCCGCCCCTCGGTGCAACGGCTCGTGCGAGGGAC
>CAYSAG010000514.1:0-2407 GCA_964428935.1 uncultured Planctomycetaceae bacterium
GGACGCTGGAAGCCTCGTAGGCAATGCCATCGGGATGTTCTCCTCGGCGGCTCACGCGAATGTTTCCGTGGTCGACCAAACCGCTTCCCACATTGAACAAGTAATTGGTGGGGCCAAACTTCTCGTTGATCCGCTCGGGCGCGGCGTCGGACGGACAAAGGAAGACAGACACCACTGTCCGGACCGCATCGGCGTTTGCGCTTCCGTCGGCGTAAACACGGCCTCTTCGCCGGACAGTGTAAGGGTAAGAGCTGAAGTCGAGCCGGTTGTAGAGGTTCGCCTGTTCCACGAAAGGAGCCACCATCGAAAGAGCCGACCAGTTGTGGTATCGCTTGCCGGTCCGGTTCATGGGGAAGGCGTTGAAGACGTCGTAGTAGTTGTGCAGTGCGATGCCGAGCTGGCGTAAATGGTTGCTGCACTGAGCTCGTCGGGCGGCCTCGCGTGCTGTTTGCACGGCGGGCAGCAGCAACGCGATCAAGATCGCGATGATCGCGATGACGACTAGCAACTCGATCAGTGTGAATGCTCGGCGTTTCATTCTCCGCTCCTCGCTCGAATCGACCCGGTGTGAGTATGACAAATCGCGGATCCGTGTTACCATACTATCGCCGGCTCACTTCCCGTACAAGCCAGTTGCGCGGCGGATTTCGCATTCTTGACTCACCCGGCTGGCTTTGCGCGGAGTTTTTCTTGGAACGACGAGCTGTGTAGAACAGCTTCGGGAACGCCAAAGCTGTCTCGAGGGAAGGCGTCCCGAAAAGGGAGGCCCGGCGGTAGGTTTCCTGAGCTACAGAGTTGCGAGGCGGTCGAGGATTCAGTATGAGGAACTATGAGCACGTATTACGACTCCTGCTGTTTCCGGGCGGAAAGAACGTCGGAGGTGGACGGACATGACGGGCCTTGCCGATTGGGGAGTGACACAACTGGTGTACCAGCTCAGCCTGATGCTGCTGTACCCCACCCTGGCATTACTGGGACTGAGTTTGTTGCTAATGATGTGGTATCTCGGTGAAGTCGTTTACGACGCCTTTGCCGCGCGCCGACGATCGACAACCAACGCCGCCCGACAGTTGAGAGACATTGGGACCGGTCGCGAGAAGGAGTTAGTTGCATCGTTGCAGGCGATCGCCGCGAGCCGCGATCAGTCTTCCCAGTTACGGCGATTCGTGCGCCTGTTGCTCGACGAGCTTCATCGGAGGCGGCCGGAGACGCTGGCCGCGCGGGTGGGGCACCTTGTCGGACAGGTCGAGGCGGGTTTGGCACGCGACGTGAACCGCGTCCGGTCGCTCGTGCGATTGGGACCGTGCCTAGGGCTGGCCGGAACGTTGATCCCGTTGGGGCCGGGACTGATGGCGCTGAGTGAAGGCGACCTGAGTGGACTGTCGGCCCAGTTGGTCGTTGCCTTCTCGACGACGGTCATCGGTCTGCTGGTGGGCGGCGTGAGCTATGTCCTCGCGATGGCTCGAGCGCACACAGCCGACTTGGTGGCTGGCGACATCGAGTTGGTCAGCGAATTGGTCTGTTCGCGGCTGCGCGGTGAGTCCGATCGAGAGTCACTCGGCCTGAATCGCTCTCGGACAGAAGGAATGCCGGTATGAGACGACGACTGCGCTCCACGCGTCTGAATGACATGGTGGCGGACGACGACCCGCTGGGTTTGATGCCCAACCTGTTCGATCTGTCGATCGTGCTGGCCATCGCGTTTCTGTTGACCGCCCTGGGCGCTCTGAGCCTACGCGATCTGGTCCGCGGTAGCGACGACTGGATTCTGCTGCGGCGAGACGCGGCCGGCCAGACCGAGGTACTTTCGCGTCAGGGAAAGAAGATTCGCATCCACCGGTTGAGTCCCCGAAAGGCGGGTGGAGAGGGGATTCGGCTGGGCGTTGCCTACGAGTTGGAAAACGGAGAAGTGATTTATGTGCCAGACTAGAACCGGGGCCTGTGCAAGCGGGCGGAGGGCGACTGGCCATTTCTGGATTGGAAAGGCGTGCCGTCTGTGGCGGCGGATGTCACCACAGGCCGCGGACCTTACCGCCGTTGGCGGAGGCTGCGAGCGAGCGGGGCCCGCCAAGGAGACTAGCCGCCGCCCCTCGCCGTTGTGTGCAGCCGGACCTGCCGTGCCGCGCTGTCGCCCGCGCCGCTCAGGATTGGCCTGGTCGCTGATCGTGCTGGGAGCGGTGATCGCCATCGGGATCGGCCCGGCGGGCGCGACGCTGGGGGCCGACGGCCCGACGGATTCCCCCCGTCGTGCCGAGCCGCCGACACGGCCGGAGCGCAAGAAAACGCCCGGCCAGCCCGTTCGGCTGGCCGTTTTGACCGTGGCCGTGCACACGCCGATTTTCGCACGCGCCTACGAACGGTTCCGCCGCGAGCACGGCGACCGGAAGCTCGTGTTGGACTTGTGGGT
>CAYSAG010000515.1:0-2391 GCA_964428935.1 uncultured Planctomycetaceae bacterium
CTACCCACCCACCTCCCAACTCAACCCAACCAACCGCAGACCAAGCAGACCGAAACACAAGGCCGCCGCCCAGTACACCCACTTCCACGGAACCAAAAGTTTTTCCAAACAACCGAGAAAGGGGACCGGCCGGTCGGGGACCAGGTCCTGGATGGCTCCCAACGCGCACGCTCCACCGCAAAACACACGGCCGAACAACAGGGCCATGGCCAACGGCAAGAAGAAAAAGGCCACCACCACAGCCGGTATGGCGTAGTTCGGGTCGGTCAAAGCGACTGTCACGTTCTGAATGGCCCCAATCGGACAAACGCACCCCTTGCGGTAAAACCCGAAGTAGCCCAGGCCGAACACCGCCGCCCAAACCGTCAGACGACGGCTCCGACGCCACAAGACCATCCACGCAATGACCAGCATCAGTGCGGCCAAGACGCCGACGTCCATCCAGTGCTGCCAGTCCGGGCGGGGGGCCGGACGCTGAACCTCGGGCACTTGGTAGCCGCCGCCAATGTCTTCCGGCTGAGGAGCCGCTGGCGGAGCGAACTGGGCGGAGCCCGAGTGGGCCCAAACCAGAAGCACCACCAGCAAAGCTAGTCCGGCCCAGAGGCGTCGTTTCACTTTCACCGGTTCCTCGTGTCTCGTTCGCCCTTCAAGCTTGACGTGTCTGCCCCAACCGGCCCTCTCTTCGAAACACCGCCAGCGCCCCCGCTCCGGCGACGCCGGACGGGCACAGACACCACGGGTGGTCGGAGCGGACTCCGTTCAGAACCGACGGCAACAGGCGGGCAAAGCCCTCGACGGAGTGAACGTGGCAAGATCGTTTGGCGACCAGCCGCCGCGGTCGGTGCGGCAGCCAGACCGTCCTGGTCAGCGGCCCATCGGGCTCATATCCTCGCCGCTTCGTTCCAGTTCTTCAAGTACTCGCGGCCGGCAGCCAACGCCGACGGGGTCGCTCGGACCGTTCTCGAAGCCCGGGAGCTGAAAGACCAAGCCTGCTCGCCGCCGCTTGTCGCAAGCCGCAGCCAGCGGCGAACGAGCGGAAGCTTTCAATACGCAGACGCTACGCCGCGCTGGCGTTTCGCTTCGGCCATGAACCCTGCAGCCGCAAACCGGCGCGCCCTAGTCGGCCGCAAACCGCAGACGGCCACCGCGAAGCGGCCCCTCCGCCCCTCTGGACTCCACGACGGCCTCAACCCGTCGACGCGCCTTTGTGTTCACGCAGTGCAACGGCCTTTCCTGGCTCGTCGCGGAAGTACGCGTCCTGCGGGCACGCAGCGGCAATCGAACACCGGTTGCAATTCAAACAAAGGTCGTAACGCACTTCCAAACAAATCGACCCCAGCCCGGCCGGTTCCTTGCACCCCATGACGCACTTGCCGCACCCATTGCACAGCTCGTCGTGAATGATGTACTCGTAAAAGTTGTTCGCCGGGTCGTTCGGGTCGACTTGTCCAATGGGTTTCCGTTCGATGGCGTCGCGTGGACACAGTTTCTGGCTGGGCAGGCCGAACTCGTCGACCTCGCTCATGATGTCGAAGTAGGCCGGGCACAAGTAGCAGCGGCCGCACTTCGAGTACTCGTTGACGGCTCGCACGGCCGACAATGGCAAGACGCAGGTCGTCGCACAGTTCTGGCAGACTTCGACGTTGGTGACGCCGAGCTTGCTGTTCAAACACCGGCCCGGATCGATTTGCCAGACGTCGGCGCGGCCGGCCTTGTGCGTCAAGTAAAGGGCTGTTCCGCCCAGCCCTAGCAGGCCGGCGACCCGAACGGTCTGGCCGAGCATTTCGCGACGAGTCGTCTGCTCGCTCATGGCTTCACGGCTCCCAAGCAATTGCCCGTCGTCTACGCGTGGGTCGATTGGTTCGGCACAGCCGCCTGCTCTTCGACCGGGGCAAACACGACCACGTGCAGACGGACGGTGTCGGCCACGTAAATGTTTCCCTCCGAGTCGACCGCGACGTCCATGTTTCGGCAGTTCGGGTCGAAATATTTCTCGTCCATGACTGCCAGCAACTGGCCGTCCGCCGTGTAGACCTTGGCTCGCGGCCCGGCCTTCTCCGTCACGACCACCTTTCCGTCGCCCGTCAAAGCAAGATTGGTCGGGTTGCAGCAGCCGCGAAAGTCGGCCGGGTCGCGCATGCCGAAGTGTCCGAACCGCCCCAGCAGCCTTCCGTCGGGCGCGTAACGTTCCACGCGGTGCTTGCCCGAGTGGGCCGCGAAAAGAACACCGCGGCGGTCGATTTGGAAGTCCAAGTGACCGTTCGGCAGGACGAAACCGCGTGTGGGGCTGTCGGTGCCAATGTCGTTCTGGTGAACGCGGTCCTTGGAGAAACGGCGAATCGCTCGTCCAGCCGTGTCGGCGACGAAAATGTCGTCTTGGTAGAAACCAAT
>CAYSAG010000516.1:0-2388 GCA_964428935.1 uncultured Planctomycetaceae bacterium
AAGGAATGCAAGACGTAGCCGTCTCGGCCTGTTCGTCCCGCAGCCCAGACCGGGGCGGGACGCCCGGCTGTATATAGCAGAGGGGATGTCGGACACCGCCGCGTTGCTCTCCCTCGGGCTTCCGGCCATCGGGCAACCTTCCGCAACAGCCGGCGACAATTACGTGCTTCAGTATGTACAAGACGAGCGGCCGACAGAAGTCGTGGTCGTGGCCGACAAAGATGAGGCTGGGCGGCGACGAGCGCGTCGTCTTGCGTCGAAGCTGGCCGCAATCGTGAGGACGAGGATCATCGAACCGCCGCAACATAAGGACGTTCGCGAGTGGCTGTCCGCGGGCGCGCAGCGTCAAGATATCGAGGCTCTCGTGGCTCGGGCTTAAGTATTGCCGCGAGGATCGTCGTCTGCCAGCGCCTCAGGGACACCTCGCAGTCAAGCCGACGGCCGTCGGTGCTCGGAAACGGAAAGACTCATGACGCTGGCACTGGAAAGATGCGAGCTGTGGCACAACGGCGAGGACGCGTACGCGACTGTCTTCGCCACTCCTGACCGCAGGCACACTCGTGTCAATCTTCCGATCCCTTCGTCATCCTGCTCAGCTTGGTTACGTCACACTTGGTACGCAGAGACGGGCTGCGTGGCTTCAGAGCAAGCTGTGGAACGGGTTGCACACACACTCGCTGCTCGAGCCAGATATGACGGACCGGAGCGGCCCACCGGGGTTCGCGTCGGAACGCATGAGGGACTCGTGTATGTTGACTTGGCGGACCGTGATGGTCGAGCCATCGCGATCGGTCCGGACGGGTGGCGGGTCGTGACGGATTGCCCGGTTCGATTCCTGCGACAACGTGGGATGGAATCGCTTCCGATCCCTCGACGCGGCGGTTCTCTGGAGAGTCTGCGACGCTCTTGAATCTCGAAGCACAGTGGGTATTGGTGGCGGCTTGGCTTGTGGGAGCCCTTCGTCCCCGCGGCCCATATCCGATCTTATTGGTCACCGGCGAGCAAGGGACGGCCAAGTCCACCACGTGCCGAATGTTTCGGCGGCTGATCGACCCTTCCGCAGCGGACGTCCGGGCGATCCCGCGCAGCGAACACGATCTTGCCGTGACCGCCGCCAGCAGTTGGATCGTCGCGTTCGACAATGTGTCCCGTATCCAGCCGTGGTTTTCCGACGCACTGTGTCGGCTGCTCACCGGCAGCGGTTTCTCGACACGGCGGCTCTACACCAACCGGGATGAAGAAATCTTCTTCGCTACCCGGCCGGTCATGTTGAACGGCATCGGCATCCTGGGGGCTCAGGCCGACTTGCTCGACCGAGTCTGACGATCCGTCTTCGTTTCATTCCCGCATCCGCTCGTCGAACGGAGCAGGACCTCTGGCAGGAGTATTCTCGCCTCCGACCTTACTTGCTGGGGGCGCTGTGTGATGCCGTCTCCACCGCGCTGCGGCGGTGGAACGACGTCGAGATCCCAAATCCTCCGCGAATGGCCGACTTCGCGAGGTGGATCGTGGCTGCCGAGCCGGCCTTGCCGTGGCGAGACGGTCGATTCCTCACTGTCTACGCGACGATGCGAACCGAGACGGAACGGGAAACGATCGACTCCTCGCCCGTCGGCCAAGTCATCCTTGAGTTAATTCGACAGCAGTGCGAGTGGACCGGGCCGCTGAGCGCACTCCTTTCTCGCGTCCGCTCGTACGTATACTGTCACGGCGGCCGTTGTCCCGGTAGCCCACGCGCGCTGCGCGCGGCCATCGATAGACTCACACCATCGTTACGCCGGGTGGGTATCCACGTGGAGTTTCGGCGGACCCGGTCCGGGTCGTTCTTGCGTGTGTGGCGCAGCGGACCGACCAGGGCTCAATCGAGCAGCTGCGCCGAGGCTCAATGAACGGCGTCAGACCGTCGGCGCAACAGACAGGGGGAAGGCGGCGACGGTCGCATGACGGTGCTGCCAGAGACCGTCACGCTGTGGGAGACGGACATTGGAGAAACCTCGGTTCTGGCGTTGCAGCAACGACTCGAGGCCCGCTGCGCCGAGCGGAAATTCGCCATTCGGCCCCACTGGGAACAGAGTTACGTGACGATGTGACGTTCGTGACGGTCTCTTCGCCATTGCTCGCACCGTCGCTGTCATCTGGTCGACCGAAAGGTTGGACGAAGACCTTCGAACGGTGTTGTGACTGAAAAACACGCGAATGCGCGACGGGACAGGCACCACCGAGCCAGCCGCGTACCGCTTCGTGGACACCAGCAGAGGTCCTCGGCAGGTCCAGATCAGTAGCGGTCGTGTTCGGTCGAGATCGGGTGTCCCGCGCCACGCAACACCGAAGGAGACTTGTTAGAGTGGGTGTATCGACAAGTGATTCGCTTCGGTCCAGAAACCGTCC
>CAYSAG010000517.1:0-2367 GCA_964428935.1 uncultured Planctomycetaceae bacterium
CGAGGCACACTCTTTCCCTACACGACGCTCTTCCCATCTACGCCGAAATGCGCTTCCGCCCCGTCCACGAAGACCCGCAAGAAACGCTCGTAACGCTGAAACCAGACGTGGTTCCGGTCGAACCGCAGCCCGTCCAGCTCCGACCAGTCTTTCAGCAGCGGCGGCACCATGGACGAAATCCACCCGTTCTCCGGGTGAGCCATGAACTGCACCTCGCCTCCCAGCAGGCCGCCGTAAAGACCCTGGTCCATTTCGCTCAGGTACGCGCTGGGGACCGAGTCGTCTTCGACGGCCGCCCGCTCCTTCAACAGTCGGTCCCAGAACGCGACCCGCTCCGTCGGGTCCGGACACTCACAGTAGCCTTGCCGGTAGCGGCGAGCGAAGTCGGCCAGCGTGCGGCTGGGAATTTCCATGCTGGCGAAAATGCGGTCGCGAGCCCGACGGTCGTACAAGGACTGCAGGCGCGACAACACCTCGTTGAGCGTTGGCTTGTACGCCAGACTGTCCAGCGTCGAAGGCACGGTCGCGTTCCTTCAGTGGTTTCAAAATGGGTCCTCGCTGCGAGCGTAGCGCCCCACTAACCCGAAGCGCGAGCGAGGAGCGTCGTTTCTGCACCGGACGCGCTTCGGTCCCCGCGTGGTTCTATTGGGCTGCCACAACGCGACGCGGGCGGGCATTGATTGGCCGCAACGCCCTCGCCTACGGCGCGCCGACCGCTTCTAGAACGAGCACCTCGAATGGGGCGAGCTGGAAGGCGTGCGCTTCGTCCGCAGCCAGCTGTTTCGGCCAGTCTTGTCTCGGAGCGGTCTCGGCCCAGAGACGGTGCACGGTGTACGTCGCTGGTGCCTCGGGTGGAAGCTCGAACGCCGATTGCAGCGTCAATTGCAACGTCTGCGGCTTGTCGCTGGGATTACGCACAACGAGAATCCCCTTCCGAGGCGACCAAGCGGCGTAGCCGTAGGGTTCTCCTTTTCCCGGATCGCCGCCGACCCAATGCACATCGACCAACACGTCGGCATTGTCCCGCGCCCAATGGGCACATTGGGCGAGTACGTCCCACGCCCGCGGTGTCAGCAGTTGCGGCGTCACGTACAGTTCGAGAAGCTGTGTACCGCTGCCAAAAGCCATGTGAATTTCGTCGCTCAGTTCGTCGACGTCCGGCGACGTTTTGGCGTCGATGCCCAGTCGGGTCAGCAGCCCCAGTCGACCGTAGGCGACCGTGACCGTCATGAGCGAATTCAGCGGATACAGGGGCGCTCGGTCGACGACCATGCGCCGGACGGTCATGTCGCGGTAAGTGATCCACTGCTGCCGCTTCGACCCGACACCGTGGACGTCGGCGTCGTGGCCACCACGCCACACCGAGTCCCCGTACCACAGCCAGTACGGCGACGGCCACGTGCCGGTGGTGATGCTCAAGTAGAGGTCCGGTCGGGCTGCTCGCAATTCGGTGGTCAGCCGCAGCAGGGCTTCGACGTCCGGAGCGAACTCGTCCTCGACTCCCCATGCGCTGCCGCCCTGCGTGCTGCCGATTCCGTCGAACTTGAAATAGTTCACGTCGTACTTGCGGATCATGTCCAGACAAACGTCTCGAAAGCGAGCGAAATACTTCGGTCCGGCCAGCGAGAACCCGCGGCGGTTGGTCTCGAAGCCTTGCGTTTTGCCGTACTCAAGCCGCCGTTTTTTCGCCTCGCCGTAGCCGCCCCAAGGTGAAAGCCACGTGCCGACGGCCGAGCCGTACCGCTTGGCTGCGTCACGCAACGGCGCAAAGCCCCGCGGGAACCCCGAATGGAACGCCCACAGAGTTCTCGGGTCGTCCCAGCCGTCGTCGAAGACAAACGAATCCATGGCCACGCCGCGCCGCTGCACCAGTTCGCGACCGAACAGCTCGATCACTTCCAGGCACTCTGCCTCGTTCATCAGCTTGCCGCCGGTGGCGATGTCCCACCAGGAGTTGTAGTGCAAGAAGAGCCGATACGGCCGAGCCCGCTCGCGTTCCACGTAGTACAAGAACCCTCGTCGCAATTGCCCGCGCGGCACGACCCCGATCACCGCCGACCGCGTCCATGGACGGCCGGAGGTCACCGGACGGAGACACCGACTCGAACAGACGACGTGGCCTTGGTCGCCCCGGTTGCTCGCTGTGGGGTGTTCGCACGCGAAGAAAAAGTCGCCGGCGACCACGGGCGAACCGGCCACCCTCCCGGCGGTCCTGGCGCCAGGCACGGCCAGCTCCAGAAGCGTCACTGCCTGAACGGCAACCGGCTCGTCAACCGCGCGCAGCGTCACCGTCTGAGTCACGTAGTTTGCTCCGTCCCGTAGCGTGACCGACCAGTGCACTCGCAGTCTGCCGTCGGGCGAGACGAG
>CAYSAG010000518.1:0-2360 GCA_964428935.1 uncultured Planctomycetaceae bacterium
ACCCACCACGCGGACGTGTTCGTCGCCTTTCCGTCGCTGACGGTCGAAACCGTCGCTCGACTGATTGCTCCAATCGGCTACTTGATTGCCGACCGCAATTTCTACGAGCTCAGTCTGTTCGTGTCGGTCATGTCCGCGGCCATGGTCCGTCACCCCGAGGCCATGGAAGAGCTGGCCGAGCGGTTGGAAGGGGTGACGCTGGTCGACCGGGCCGACCTGGTGGCGTTGACCCGAGCGGTGCGGAACGACTCGCTCCGTCGCTCTGGCGAGGCCGCCGTCGTCCGCGTGGTGCCGGAAGCCGAAGACGTCGAAGGACCGTTGTCGAGCGCAGAGTCCGGGCCGTCCGAGCAGCTTCGGCAGGCCGAACGCCCACAGACGCCTCCGCGCTAGTTCGTGGCGGCTGCAGCGCAAGGACGCGGTCCGTCGCGTCCGCGCCGCGCGTCCCAAATTCCGAATTCTGAGCCGGCACTCCGGCCGCGACGGAGCGTGGCCCTCCGGCGGCCGCGACGGAGTGCGGCTTCCAGTTCCCGGACGAGTTCACGTAATTCGGAACGCCCCGCGCTGCAGAAACTCGGTCAGCACCATGAGCGTCCGGACCAGGTCTTTCAGGAAGTGGTCGGGGACGTCCAGGTCGTAGAGAACCAAGTCACCGGCAATCAGTTCGAGCGCTTCGGCCAGGTTGGCCGCGTCCGAGTCGCTGACGGTGACCCCGGAGTCGCTTCGGTAAAGAACGGACGGCAGCTCCGGCTTCCAGCCGTTGTCTTCCGCCCAGTCGACCAGGTCCTCCCAGAACCGAGCGTCAATGACCAAGCAGTCGTCGTGCCGTTCCAGTCGGAGTCTGTTCACGGACGCCTCCTTGTCGCTGCCCGCTTCAATTTACAAAACGAGTCGCCGGGAACAAGCCCTTTCTTTGCGCCCGAGACGGGACGAGCCGAAGCGGCACGGACGGCTGTCGGCCACCGTCGCCTTTGCTTACACTGTTGCCGACCAGCCCCGCCTGCAGTGGCCGGCTGACGGCCGAGCGGGAGCCGGCCGAGACCGCCGCTGGGCAAGACGGCGGGAAAGCGAAAAGGTTGAAGCCGGTCGGTTGGAGAACGAGACCGAGCGAGGTGTGAGCAGTGAACGACTACGCGGAGCGACTGAACGAGGCCGTGCGAGCGAAGAAGACACCGGCGCTGGTCGGCATTGACCCGCGTCTGGACCAGTTGCCGGAACCGCTGGTGAACGCGGCTGCCGCCCAAGCCTGCGACGAATGCGAGCTGGCCGCGCGGGCCTTCGAGCAGTTCGCCTGTCGGCTGGTCGACGTGGTGGCTCCGTTGGTGCCGGCCGTCAAGCCGCAAGCGGCGTTTTTCGAAAAGTACGGACCGGCCGGCTGTGCGGCTCTGCAACGAGTCATTCGTTACGCGCGAAGCAAAGAGCTTTTGGTCATTTGCGACGGCAAACGGGCCGACATTGGCTCGACGGCGACCGCTTACGCCGAAGCGTACCTGGCCGGCTCCGACCCCAGTGCCGCCCCTTGGGCCGCCGACGCGTTGACCGTCCACGCCTACTTGGGAGCGGACACGTTGGAGCCGTTCGTGCAATTGGCACGACAGCGAGGAGCCGGCGTGTACGTGCTGGTGCGGACCAGCAACCCCGGTGCGGGAACGCTGCAAGACTTGCAGGCCGACGGTCGGCCGGTCTACCGACACGTGGCCGAACTGGTGGAGCGGTTGGCGGAGCGAACGGCCGACGGCGGTCGGTTCGGTTGCGTGGGAGCGGTGGTCGGAGCAACGTACCCGACGGAGCTGGCCGAGCTGCGGGGAGTCTTGCCGCACGCCCCGCTGCTCGTGCCCGGTTACGGGGCCCAAGGCGGCGGAGCAGCCGACGTGGCCGCGGCCTTCGACGAAGACGGCCTCGGGGCTTTGATTAACAGCTCGCGAGCCATCAATTTCGCCTTCCGTCGTGAACCGTACGCCAGCCGGTTCGGCGTGGAGCGGTGGGAGGACGCGGTCGAAGCGGCCACTCGCGACATGATTGCCGAGCTGGCTGCCAAGACGCCAGCAGGTCGCTTGCAGCAGCCGTGACTGAGCCACCGCTCCAACCTTCCTCACCCAGCACCCCGCCGTTCGCCTCCGCCGTCGTCCCGTCCAGCCCGCGGCGATTGATCGCATCCAGCCACCGGTGGACCACCTCCAAACACTGTCCCCACCGAGCCACATCCTCCGATAGCCACGAAGCCATCCCAGCTTCGCCTCCACCGTTCCGCCAAGATACCCTGCCGACCTCCGCTCCCCGAATCGTCCAGGTGGTACAATACCATCGCCGGTAATTGTTTACCGCGTCGGGGCCGGGAGGAGGAGTGGGTTTGGGGAGGTGAG
>CAYSAG010000519.1:0-2359 GCA_964428935.1 uncultured Planctomycetaceae bacterium
TGAGAAGCCGAGGTCGGTGGAGGCCATCGTCGGACTGGCCCGGCTGGACCACCTGGCCGGACGCGACGCCGAAGCCGAACAGGGCTTTGAGCGGGCCCTAAGGCTGGCTCCCAACGACCCGAACGTCCTGGCCGCCGCCGGACAGTTCTACGCCGACCGCAAACAGTGGGACCGGGCGGTCGAGCTGCTGCAGCAGGCCGTGGCGGCTGCTCCAGACAACGCCGCCATTCGTCACCGCCTGGCCGTGGCGCTGGCCAACGACGGTCAGGTCGAAGCGGCACTGGCTCACTTTTCGAAAACGGTCGGCGAAGCGGCCGCTCACTACAATGTGGCGGTCATTCTGGAGCAAAAGGGCCAAACGGACGACGCCGAAAAGCACCTGCTGCAGGCGCTGGTCAAGAACCCGAAGCTGCACCAGGCCCAACTTTGGCTCGACGAAATTCGTCGCCGGAAAGAAACACAAAGCCTGCTGGCCGGAAGTCGTCAACAGCCGCAAGTCGAAATGCTGCCGCCTCCAGCGGCTTCCGGTGACAACCGGTCGCCCGAGGGAAACGACGAACTCCGCTCGACCGCCGCGTTGCTGCCTGACGTGGGACACGCGGCACGACTGACCACGTCCCCGCCCGACGCGGCCGGCAGCGGCTCGTCCGTCGCAGCCGGTTCGCCAGCGGCCAGCAGTTTGGCGACCTCGCCGCGCAGTCCGGCTCCGCTGCCACTGCCAGCAACGCCTCAGCGGCCGGAGCAGCTGGAACAGCTCCAGAACGCTTCGCCGCCCATTGACTTTGCCGGCTGGAGCCAGTAGGCCGAGCCCACGTTCGACGTCGCTCTTTCTCGCGGGTCCGAATGCCACGGCCGTCGGAGGGGCCGCGCTGCTGCGCCGGCGCGGCCGCCGAACGCGGTGAGCCATTGAAATTCGTCCCGCCGGACGCAAAGATGCTCGCCCGTGCCGACGGGCGGTCCACAGCTCCGCAGGTCCGCAAGTCTGAACCACAGTCCGGACAGACGCTCTCTTGGGGCGAGCCGGTGCGGCGAGTGAGCGCTCCGTCTGTCCAACCCAGGACCGTTCCGCCAGCTGTCGTTCGCTTTGCCTTTGCCACGCGAGAACCGTCGGTCGGCTCGACCCTGCGGTGTCTGGCATGCCTTGTTTGGTGACACAAGACGTCGACGTAGCCGTCTCCGTCCTTCGCCGCGGCGGTCTGGTGGCTTTTCCCACCGAGACCGTCTACGGTCTCGGGGCCAACGCGCTCGACCCGCTGGCGGTGGCCAAGATTTTCGACGCGAAACAGCGTCCACGCTTCGACCCAATCATTGTGCACGTGGCTGGCGTGGAGTGGCTGGAGCGGGTGGTTCGGGAAGTGCCCGAAGTGGCTCGACGGTTGGCCGAACAGTTTTGGCCCGGCCCGCTGACCTTGGTGCTGCCCAAAGCCGACCGGGTGCCCGAAATTGTCACGGCCGGACTGCCCACGTGCGGCGTTCGAGCTCCCGACCACCCGCTGGCTCAACAGCTCATTCGTCGAGCCGACTTGCCCGTCGCGGCTCCCAGTGCCAACCGTTTCGGTCAGCTCAGTCCGACCCGTCCCGAGCATGTGCAGGCGCAATTGGGCGACCGAATCGACGTTTTGCTGGACGGCGGCCCCTGTCGCGTGGGTGTGGAATCGACGGTGCTCGACGTGACGTCCGACCCACCCCGGCTCCTGCGGCCCGGGGGCGTGCCGGTGGAAGAGCTGGAGGCCGTCTTGGGGAAACGGGTGGAGCGAGTCCCGACCGGCGGCTCGGCTGACGAACCGACGGACCGACCGCAGAGCTCGCCCGGCCGGCTGCCCCAGCACTACGCTCCGCGGACTCGGCTGGTTCTGCTGAGCGACCCGAGTGAGGTTCCGCGACAGGGCCGGGTGGGGCTGTTGAGCTTTCGGCCGGTCGAGCCGCCCGGGCCGTCCGTGGTCGTGGAGGTGTTGTCGGCCCGCGGCGACCTGGTCGAAGCGGCGGCCAACTTCTTCGCCGCTCTGCACCGACTGGACTCGCTGAACCTCGACCTGATTTGTGCCCTGCCCTTCCCCGACCACGGACTGGGCCAGGCTTTGAACGACCGTCTGCAGCGAGCGGCGGCGAAAAGCTGAACCGGCCGGCTTGAGGGCTCAGGCTGGTCGCTCGTCTTCGGCTTGAATGGCTCGAAGCTTGTAAATGAGAGCTCGGCGACTGATGCCCAGTTTCTTGGCGGCCTGAGTTCGGTTGCCTCCGCACTCCTCCAGCGTCGCCAGAATTGTGGCCCGTTCGACCTGGGACAGGCGTTGGTGTTCGCCGTCGCCGGGAGCGGCTTCGGCCAGCCGTCCCACTTGCGGAGGCAGGTGTTCGGGCAGAA
>CAYSAG010000520.1:0-2354 GCA_964428935.1 uncultured Planctomycetaceae bacterium
CCCGAGAACCGGCCGTTCGACTACTACCAAACCGACCGCCGGTACTGGCAGTCGCTGTGGTGGCGCGGGCTCGACTCAGTGCAACGGCGCACCGACTCCCTGCAGCCAACCGCGTCGCTTCGGTAGCCTCCCTCGTCCGCCTGCGGGAGCCTCCGACGCTTCCGTCCGCGCGTGCGCTTCGCTAACGTGCCCGCCAAAAGGACGACGCGTCTGGAGCAAGGGCCGCGTCTCGGTCAACCGTCTTGCAAAGCAGTCGGACGCACGAAATGCACGAAGCTGTTCGCGAGGCAATCGAGCTGGCTCTGGACCGGCGGGACGTTCCCGCGGAACTCATGGAACGTGCGGTCGGCGCGCTCATGGACGGCCGGTGCTCTGAAGTCGAAGTGGCTGCGCTGCTGACGGCGCTGCGGGTGAAGGGCGAGTCGGTGGACGAGCTGGTCGGAGCGGCCCGGGCCATGCGGCAGCGAGCCGCTCGCATTCCGACCGACCGCCCGGACCTGCTCGACACCTGCGGCACCGGCGGCGACCGGCTCCACACCTTCAACATTAGCACGGCCACTGCGTTGGTGGCGGCGGCTGCGGGCGTGCCGGTGGCCAAGCACGGCAACCGAAGCGTTTCCAGCTCCAGCGGCTCGGCCGACGTGTTGGAAGCCCTGGGCGTGAACGTCCAACTGACGCCTGAGCAGGTCGCGGAGTGTCTGGACCGCGTGGGCCTCGGCTTTTGCTTCGCGCCCCTTTTGCACAACGCCATGAAACATGCCGCTCCGGTGCGACGCCAGCTCGGTTTCCGCACCATTTTCAACCTGCTCGGCCCGCTGACCAATCCGGCCGACGCCCAGTACCAGCTGTTGGGAGTCAACAGCTTTGCCAACGCGAGGAAGGTCGCGCAAGCTCTGGCCCGTTTGGGCCGGAAGCGAGCGTTGGTCGTTTGCTGCAGCGACTCGCTGGACGAAGTCGGGCTGTGGGGCGAGACGCTGGTGTTTCGGGTGGAGCGAGGCGAGCTGACCGAGCAGCGCTGGACGGCCCAGACGTTCGGACTGCCGGAGTGCGGGCCGGAGCCGTTGCGAGTCGAGTCGCCGCAGGAGAGCGCGGAGGTCATTCGCGGCGTGTTGAGCGGCCGGCCGGGGCCGGCGCGGGACGTCGTGTTGGCCAACGCGGCGGCCGCGCTCATTGCTGCCGGCCGCTTCGACGAGCCCGCTCCCGCGCTGGCCGCGGCGGCCGATGCGGTCGACAGCGGACGGGCGTCCGAGGTTCTGAACCGGCTGGTCGAGGTCACGCAGGAACTGGCCGGCTGAACCTTCCGTTTCCCGCTTCTGCGTTCACGCCTCCGCGTCGGGCGAAGGCTTCACCTCCCGCCACAACTTCAGCAAGTAGTCGCGACTGGTCAGCAAGTAGCGAAGTCGGGGCGAGAACACTTCCAACGTGACCGTGCGGTTGAAGCCGGTCTGCTTCAGCAGTCGAATGTGTTCCGGCCAGTCGATTCCGCCGGAGGGCACCGAGCCGAGCGGAAGGTGCTGGTCCGAGCTGCCGTCGTTGTCCGACAGATGGACGTGCACCAGCCGGTGGCCGAGCCGCTCGAGGTACTCGGCCCAGCGGTCGGTGGCCGCTTCCAACTTGGCGTGTCCACTGTCCAATTGCAGTCCCAGTCCCGGAAGCCGTTCGAGCAACTGCTCGAAAATCTCGAGCTGGCGCGGCCCGCCCTTTGGCGAGTTTTCCAGGGCGACACGCACGCCCGACTGACCGGCTCGCTCGCACAACGGCCCCAGCACTTCCAGGCACCAAGCGACAATGTCTGGTTCGTCGAAAAACGGCGGGGGCTGGGTGAAGTGCACCGTGAGCAGCTTCGCACCCAGCCGGTGAGCGACCGTGGCCGCCTCGGTGAACTCGTGCAGCGCCGCCTGGCGCAGCCCCGCGAACGGAGTCGCCAGCGGAACGTAGTAGGCCGTGTGTACCACCACGCCCAGGTTCCAGCGGTCCAGCGCTCGGCGCACCGCTTCCACGTCCACCTGCCACGTCGCCGCGGCTGGCGGTTCCAACGTCAGGTCGACGAAGTCGAACTTCGCCCGACCAATCCGTTCAATTTCCGCCAGCACGTCCTTCTTCGGGTGGTTCATGGCTCCGATTTTCATTCGCCCGAAGCTCCTCTTCCTGCTCTGGCCACCTCATGCGACGACGGCTTCGCCTTCCGAATGTGCGGACGCCGTCAGACCGCTTCCAGTCGCCCGACTGCGGGCCCGCTCACCGGTCTTGCCGGACGCCGGTCTTCTCCGCGCACCACGCGGCGACCTCCGTGCTCTCGAGTAATTGTTTACCGCGTTGGTGCCGGGAGGAGGAGTGGGTTTGGGGACGTGAGC
>CAYSAG010000521.1:0-2346 GCA_964428935.1 uncultured Planctomycetaceae bacterium
GCCGCCGTCCCGGACGACGGTGGCACGTCTCACTTTTGTGTGCTCGACGCAGAGGGCAACGCGGTCGCGTGCACCGAAACCATCAACGCCAGCTACGGAAGCCTGCTGGTGACGCCGCGTTTCGGCATTGTGCTGAACAACGAAATGGACGACTTCGCGACGCGGCCCGGTCAGCCGAATCTGTACGGGCTAGTTCAGAGCGAGGCCAACGCGGTCGAGCCGGGAAAGCGACCGCTGTCGAGCATGTCGCCGACGATTGTCGTGGCAAACGGTCGAGCGGTGCACGTGGCGGGCGCGTCTGGCGGACCAAGAATCATCAGCACCACGTTCCAGGTGCTGCTGAGTCTGGTCGTTTACGGCAAGTCGCCCCAGGAAGCGGTCGCAGCCCCCCGCTTCCACCACCAATGGTTGCCGAACGAGCTGTGGTTGGAGCCGGCCTTGTTCGGCAGACTGGCCGAGCCGCTGAGGCGGAAGGGGCACGTCGTCACGCAACGGAGCCGTTTTTCGGCGTGCCAGGCCGCCAGCCGCACCGACGACGGTCTGCAGGGCGCCAGCGACCCGCGAAAACACGGCCGACCGGCTGGCTGGTAGTGCGCCCGTCCCGAACAGTCGCGCCAGCGCCACGCCGCGCGACGGCCGACGGCGAGCTCGAGACGGTCGGGCCGACGCCAATTTTTCCCGAACTGGTGTTGACGAGCTCGTGGAAAGTTCGTACCGTTCGCCGCCCTTGCACGCCTTCCCATCCATCGCCTCCCGGAAGTGGTCAGAGTCCTCCGCCCCCCTGGGACCTGCTACTTCCGGGTTTTTCGTTTGCGCCGAGCGTGCGACGGGCACGGCCCGGCGGCCTGAACGGGTTAGTCTGAAAAGGCGGTCGTTTCTTTCCGCGCTGTCCGGCCGAGCTGTTTTCTGGCCATTCGGTCTTGCTCTTCCAGGTCGTCCACGCGGCCAATCACCACAACGCCCGACTCGGTCACCGTAAAGCCGCGAGCTCGGTCCAGCTCCAAGTCGTAACCAATCTCCATTCCCTCCGGGACACGCACGGCCTTGTCGATGATGGCTCGTCGAATGCGAGCGTAGCGGCCGACCTGCACGTGAGCGAACAGAATCGATTCCTCGACGCGAGCCCAACTGTTGACGCGCACGAAATGGGACAGAATCGAACGTTGCACTCGACCGCCCGAGACAATGCAGCCGGAGCAGACCATGCTGTCCAGCGCTTGTCCGACGCGTGGGTTGGGAGCGTCTTCTTGGGCGAAGACGAACTTCGGAGGCGGAGCGATTGGGTGGTAGGTCCGAATGGGCCAACTTTCGTCGTACAAGTTCAGCACCGGCTCCACTTGAACCAGGTCCATGTTGGCCTCGTAGTAAGCGTCCAACGTGCCGACGTCTCGCCAGTAGCAAGCCTCGCCCGTTTCGGGGTCTTGAAACGGAAAGGCTCGAACGTTGTACGAGTGCACGATGGACGGAATGATGTCCTTGCCGAAATCGTGCGAGCTGCCCGGATTGACGGCGTCTCGGCAAAGCAGCTCGAAAAGGAACGCCGTGTTGAAAACGTAAATGCCCATGGAAGCCAGGCATCGGCTCGGGTCGTTCGGCATGGGAGCCGGCTCGGCTGGCTTTTCTTGAAAATCGACGATCCGTCGCGAGTCGTCGATTCGCATGACGCCGAACTGGTGACCATGCTCAATGGGCACCGGAATGCAGGCGATCGTGGCGTCGGCCCCCGAGTCGATGTGGTCGCGCAGCAATTGCGAGTAATCCATTTTGTAAACGTGGTCGCCGGAGAGGATCAGAATGTACTCGGGGCGAGTCTGCTCGATCGAGTAAATGTTCTGGTAGACGGCGTCGGCCGTCCCCTGGTACCAGTGGTCGTCGATGCGCTGTTGAGGCGGCAGGATGTCGATGAACTCGTCCAGTTCCCGACACAGAAAACGCCAGCCGAGGTTGATGTGACGGTCCAGGCTGGCGGCCTTGTACTGCGTCAAGACCAGAATGCGGCGCAGGCCGCTGTTGATGCAATTGGACAACGTGAAGTCGATGATTCGGTAGGCCCCGCCGAAGGGCACCGCTGGTTTTGCGCGGTCGCGCGTGAGCGGTTCCAGCCGCGTCCCTTTGCCTCCCGCGAGCACCAGAGCCAGCACGCGTCTCACGGTTCACTCCCTTCTTCGCCAACCGTTGCATCCGTTAAGTTTGAAGCCGCTGCCGTGTTGGGTCGGCGCTGCCGTGCGGAGTCGAAGCGGTCCGAGCGTGTGGTGAGCCCGACCCGCTCCGCCTGACGAACCTCCAGGTCTAGCGACCAAAGAAGCTCTCTGGCGAAAACCGGTCGGACACTTCGAACGCTCATGG
>CAYSAG010000522.1:0-2341 GCA_964428935.1 uncultured Planctomycetaceae bacterium
GCCACCTGCTGAAGTCCTTCCATGTAGCGCTGGTACGTCGCCACGTCCTTCGGTAGCCAAACAACCTGGTCAAAGGGAACGGTGAGGTACGGCTGTCCGATTCCCGACGGTAGCCCCTTGAGACCGGTCGGCACCGCCAGCTCACAGAACACCGAAATTGCGCAGAACTGCTCGGTGCGTAGGGACGCCAGCAAACAACGTCGGTAGCACCAAGCTGGATCGATTTGCAAGGCAGCAAGTTGCTCGTCGGTCACGGCGCCGGCCAGCAAGACGTGCTGCAGCGTCTGCACAGCCAGTTGGTCAATGGCAGTGCCAACCAGCAGGGAAACAACAGTCGGTTCGGAGGCCACGTGCTGCGCGAGTCCAAACAGCGCGTTGACGTCCTGCAACGCGAGAGGCATGTAGCTGACTGCCGCCTGATGTCTGGCGTCGAGCGCCAACAAGCGTGCGGCGGTGCGGAAGCCCTGGAGCTCTGGCAACACCGTGCTGAAGCCGAAGTTTTCCCACGCGCGGTCGAACCGGCACACAGGCAGGGCCGCTGCTCGACGAAGCACGGCGAGCTCACCCGCGCGCTGTCGAAGGAACCGAGACAACTCAGGACTGGCGAAGTCGAAGCGGCGCTGGTTCCTTTTCTCCACCGGTTGACTTGGCTCGCCGTTTGCGCGTGGGCGTGTCCGCGGAGAGTCCTCTTCGTTGTCCAGCGCGTCCAAGCCGTCGTCCCAAACCGCGGGCCAGTGACGCTTTTCCGGCGGGCCCCAGCTGTCGAAAACCTGTCGGTACAAGACCGCCGCGTTCCTCTCGTCCGGTACCTTCGGCAGCGTGGCCGCCCGCGCGAGCGCCTGCGCTTCCATTCGCAGTTGTGCGAACCGCTGTTGCATGGCCAGCTCGGCAGCGACCGCCGTTACTCCGACGAGTGCGGCGCCCGCCGCCCAGACGGCAAGGAGCCCCGTCCGAGGCCACGCGTCCGCTCGACGAACGGCGCCGGCCTCGTTTTGTCGCCACCCAGCCAACAGAATCCAAGCGGCTCCAGCCCAGTACGCCACTGCCAGCCCCACCGCACTGAGAGCCAACGGAGTTGGTACGGCCGGGGGCGGTTGGGGGCGAGCCTGCTCGCCGGGTTCGGCCAGCAGGCTACCGGTCTGGCCAAACGGGCCTCCCAGCGGAGGCCTCACCCAAAGTCTCCCCGCCCTGACGGCTAGCAGGCCGTAGACGAGGCCCAGCGAGACAACAAGCGCCGCGGCGGCCAAACGCAGCAACTGTCCCGCTCGCCCAGCGGGACGGCTCGTCCACGCGACCAGCGTCGCGACAAACAGCAACGAAACGACCAGACACTCCCCCCACAACAACCAGTAGACCATGCGTTGCCCTCCCACTGAGTTCAATCCGCTTGCCCCGCCTTCGGTTCGTGCGACGCCCGTTGGCGGCGACGCCTAGTCCGCGGGTCACTCCAGCCACCCTTGGGGCCCCGAGAAAAGAACTGCCAACCGTTCCGCCTCCCTCTCGCTCAATTCGGGCACCAACTCCTGCAACCGGCGAGCCACAGGAGCCGGGTCGACGACTCGCACCGGCGCCGGCGGGACGTAGTTTGTGGCGAAAGCCACGACCCAGCAGACGCTCGCGGCCAACACCACCGAAGCCGCTCGGAGCAACCACCTGTCACGACGCTGGACGTCCCGGAGCCGCCGCAACTCCTGCTCGGCCCGCTCGAGCACACGCCGCCGCAGCTCGGGCGGAACGCCCCGCACTCGCTCTGCCACGAGCCTCTGCTCCAACTTCGCCAACTGGTGCTCAACGCTCACTGGTTGCTCCACTGCCGTCACTCCCCAATGCCGCCCGCAGCTTCTCCAACGCGTAGCGGTAACGACTGGCTGCCGTGTTCGGACTGATTCCCAACACTGCGCCGATCTGACTGAACGTCAATTCGCCGTCGATTTTCAGAGCAATCACTTCCCGCTGTTCGAAGGGAAGCGAGGCGAGAGCCCGAGCGAGCCGCTCGTCGTCCACAGGCGCACGGTCTGGCGGTCCGGCCGCGTTGGCGACTCGCTCGCTGTGTGACGCGGGCTCGCGCGACTGCCGAACCCGAATCTTTCGGGCTGCTCGTCGCAAAGAAGCCAACAGGTACGCCTCCCAGTCACGCACGTGAGCCAGCCCCGCTCCCGCTCGAACCAGCCCAACAAACACGTCCTGCACGGCGTCCTCTGCGTCTTCCGGTCGGTCTAGGAGTCGCCGTGCTGTGCGGTAGAGCCGAGTGCCGTAGCGGTCGTAGACTGCCTCCACGACCGCGAGGTCTCCTCGGCCCAGGCGGGCCGCCCACCGCTCGGCCTCCCAAGGCTTCATCAGT
>CAYSAG010000523.1:0-2314 GCA_964428935.1 uncultured Planctomycetaceae bacterium
AGGGCCACGCTCCGTCGTGGCCGTCCACCTGGAGGGCCACGCTCCGTCGTGGCCGCCGGGCGGAAGTTTGTCGGAGCAAAGTCATGCCGATTGACCCGAAGTACAAGTACCAGCACGGTGAGCCGCCGGGGCCGGAGGGCTTGCCGGCGGACGTTGTGGTCAGCCCGGACACGCGGCGTCCGAACCGTTTGCCCCCCGGGCAGGTCCGCACGCGCAAGTGGCCGGTGTTGCACGCCACGGTTGTGCCGGCGATCGACTTGGAGCGTTGGACGCTGGAGGTGAAGGGCTTGGTGGACCGTCCGGTGGTGCTGACTTGGCCGGAGTTTCAGAAGCTGCCACGAGTGAAGGTTTTTGCCGACTTTCACTGCGTCACGCGTTGGTCGCGACTGGGAAACCTGTGGGAGGGGGTGGCCGTTCGGACGTTGTTGGACCTGGCCGGCGTGCGCCGGGAGGCCAAGTACGCCGTGGTCGAGGGCTACGACAACGGCTGGACGACGAACTTGCCGCTGTCGGAGCTGCTGGCCGAGGACGCTCTGGTCGCCGACACGCACGACGGCGAACCCCTGACTCCCGACCACGGCGGACCGGCCCGGCTGGTCGTCCCGCGGCTCTACGCGTGGAAAAGTGCGAAGTGGGTGAAGTCGATTGAGCTGACCGAGGTGGACCGGCCGGGCTACTGGGAGCGGGCGGGTTACCACAACCACGGCGACCCGTGGAAGGAAGAGCGCTACGGCTGAGCGACGTCGGCGGCCGCTGCCGACGAGCAACGGTTGCCGCTTTGCCGCTGGGTCAACTGGGCCGCTCGTCGAGCAAGTGCAAGCGAAGCAGGTCCAGAGCGTCCTTGGACGCTCGCACGAAAGCAATGGCTGGGTTGCCCGCCAGCGACGTCCGTCGCGCCACCTGCCACCGGTCTCCGACGGCGGCCACTTCCGCTTCGAGCGGGCCGACGGAACCGGACGGACCGACG
Source organism: uncultured Planctomycetaceae bacterium (assembly GCA_964428935.1). GTDB lineage: Bacteria > Planctomycetota > Planctomycetia > Planctomycetales > Planctomycetaceae > JAADHY01. The sequence goes on from CAYSAG010000523.1 coordinate 968, forward strand.
TCGCTCTGCGACGCTTGCCGCTCCTCGCCCGGCCCTCGAACGGCCACGACGGCCAGCCCGACGTCGGCTGCAAGCAACCGACGAGCCAGGGCCGCGGCTTCGGTTGCGGTCGGCACGGGCGCGGCGTCGCTGGTTGTCGCGTCGAGCCCCACCGACGCCAACGGCTTTGCCAACGTCGGACCGACCACGCCGCCGCGGAAGACCAGCCCGGCCGGGTCGCTGCGACGGAGTTGGTGGGTCAGCCAGCCGTCCAGTCCCACCTCGGCCACCGCCAGCGACAGCCCTCGCTGCCGCAGCAACTGCACGACCGCGTCGGTCAGTTCCGTCTGCCCTTCGCCGAAGACGAGCTTTCCCAGCCGCCGTCGGATTTCCGCTCGCACCCGTTCCACCTTCTGTTCGCATTCCTGCTGCGTGCGTCCGGCCGCGGTGACGCGCAGAGTAATGGTGGCCTCGTGAGCCGTAATGCCCACCTCGGGGTCGTGGCCGCGAGCGGTCAGTTCGCCCAGTCTTTCTTCAATGGCCGACTCGCCCGCTCCGTAGCAATGAATTTCGACGCGGCGAAGGACTTGCGCCGCTTCGGGCAGCCGCGGCCGCACCTGCTCGCGAAACATTCGCTTCATTTCGCTGGGCACGCCCGGCAGGGCCGCCAACAGGCACGCGGGCCGGCCGCGTCGAGGCAACGACAACCAGACGCCGGGAGCCGTTCCGACGGGGTTGGGCAACGGCTCGCTCCCTTCCGGAAACAAAGCCTGCACACGGTTCCGTTCGGGCATGGACCGGCCTCGCCGAGCGAAGAACTGCTCAATGTGCCTCAGCGACGGTTCGTGCAAGACGAGCCGCCGACCGGTCAGCCGCGCCAAGGCCTCGCGCGTCAGGTCGTCGCGGGTCGGCCCGAGCCCGCCGGTCAGGAGCACCACGTCCGACCGCTCGACCGCCGCCCGCAAAACCGCGACCAGCGTCTCCAGCTCGTCGGCGACGGCCGTGTGCAGGTGCACGGGAATGCCGACGGCAGCCAGCTCGTTGCTCAACCACTGACTGTTCGTGTCCAGCTTCGCGCCGCTGGTCAATTCACTGCCGACGGCCACAATTTCGGCTTTCAGCTGCACGCCTTCGGCTTTCGGCCGCTCGTGTTCCGAGCCACGCTGCTGGTCGTCTTTCGCTGGCACCGCTGGTGTGCTCCTTCCGACTTTGCTCGAAGTCCTCGCGTCCACCGGTCACGCGTTCCGCGTCCCGAATTCCGAACCAACGGCGGCCACGACAGAGCGTGGCCCTCCGGGGGGCGGCCACGACGAAGCGTGGCCCTCCGGAGGGACGCGGTCCCTCGCGTCTCGAACCCCGAATTCCGAA
>CAYSAG010000524.1:0-2312 GCA_964428935.1 uncultured Planctomycetaceae bacterium
CGGCGCGGCATCCATGTCAGGGTTCCACTGCATACGTTCTAGGGCGTCGGCTCCAAGGGGAGTACGACACGGCCGTCGACACGCTGGCCCCGCTGTGGAAACAGTCGCCAGAGGTCCTGCTGTCTCGTGTGGTGACGGTGTTCGGCTTCTACGAGAAGGCGAACCGACTGGCCGAGTTTCTGGACGCCTTGGGGTCGGTCCCCCTTCACCGCGTGAGTGGCCAGAGCCGCCTCGCGCTGTTCGACGTCCTTGGCACTCTTCCGGGCGACCCGCAGTTCGCGCCAAAGGCACTCCAGCTCTACCGCCGCTGGCACGGACTGCTGCCACCGACAACGGCGAGTGGACTGGCGAGCCGACTCGGCCAGTACTTGGCTCGGCTGCCGGCCGACGAGCACACGCTCCGCTTTTACGAACAGGCCGTGTTTCCGTCGGAGGGTTTTGCGGGCGAGCTGAGCAGCTTGGCGGAGCCACTGGTCAGGTTGGCGTTGTCAACGGGCCGCGAAGCGGAAGTGCGGGAACGGTGCCGTCAAGCCGAGCAGCGTTTTCCAAAGTGGCGTCCCCGGGGCGAGCTGCTGCTGGCCATGCTGGAACGTCGAAACGGCAACGAGGAGCCGCTGAACCAGTTGGCCCGCCACTACCAGTCCGACCCGTCCTTCGCGGCTCAGCTCGACACCGACCGGACGCTGCTGCGGTCGGAATTGGAGCAGTGCGAGGGGCGTCCGGCGCTGGAGTTGGCCTTGAAGCTTTGGGAAGTCGTGGCGTCGCAGGAGTGGAGTCAGGACGTCACGGCGACGGTCAAAGTGGCCGAGCTGCTGCACAAGTTGGGACGCCGCGACGAGGCTCGTCGAGTCTTGTTGGCCCGGGCAGCGCGGCGGCGTACGCTCGCCGCTGCCAGCCCCGACACCGAAGTCTGGCTCAAGGTCCAGCTCTGCCAACGGCTCGGTGGCAAGCTGGCCGAGCTCGACTTTCCCGCCGACGCGCTTCGAGTCTACCAGCAGGCTCTGGCCGTCGACGTCAGTCAGCTGGCCGCCGACTCGTACGCGCGTCGTCGGCTGGAAGGTGTGCGGGCGGAGGCCCGTCGGTTGATTCGGAAAATGCTCGAGACCCAACGCGGCCAGTTGCTCCAACAGCTGCGTGCGGCGTTGAACGAAAAGCGGCCCGGCGAGGCGGTCGGTTGGTTCCTGGTGGTCGTCGACCCGCCCCCGACCGACGCGTTGACTCCCGCCTCTTCCGCACGCGGGCCCGACGCGCTGTTGCCCACACTGCTGGAGCACGCGAAGACGGTCGGAGCGTTGGACGAACTGAAACGTCTGGTCGACCAGGCACGGGAGAAGCGAGCCAGTGACCTCAACCTGCTCGCACTCGACGTTCTGATTTCGCTCGGGCAAGGACGCACCGAGGCCGCTTTGTCCAGCCTCGACCGTCTGGCACAACGCGCTCGTCGGACCCACCGGCTTCACGAAGACGCGGTCTGGCTGGCCACGCACGAAGCACTGAAAGCCGACCCCTCCAACGCAACCGCTCGGCAGCTCGCCTCCGAAATTGCCGACGCCGCGGGCCGGGTCCACAACCTGGCTCGCCAGGAGGCAGCGGCCGTGGCTTTGACCGAGGCTCGAGCGGCCGCCGACCGAACGGACACCGTGTCCGACTTCATGCGAGCCCTGTTGCTCGGCGAGCCGGAAGACTCCGACGCCAAGACGGAAGAAGCTCGCTCGCTGCCCCGCCACGGTCGCGGCGACGAAGCCACCGAGGCCGAGCGAGCGGTCCAGAAGGCGACGTCGAAGCAGCCGTAGCGTTGACGGCGGCCGACCAGCGTGGCGCGTGTCGAGAGCGAACTCGACGGGCACCGGAAAGGGAAACGGTCCGGTGCGGCCGCTCTTGCCTCTGGCCACAGGGAGCCCCGCGACGCGACACCCGCGTCCGGCCAGCGGCATGAGTCGAAACACCTTCCCGACCGGCTCGGCCCCAGAAGGCCGCTCGTGCTCGGAAGGCCGTCCGCAGCCGGCTCCCGTGGACGAACCGCCTCGCGCAGCCGGAGGACCGAGGCCAGCCGCCTCACCGACGCTGTCCCTTTTTCGGTGGAACCTGACTGGCAAACACAATTTGCTTGCCGCCGGGGGCCCAAGCCATGTCGACGTTCTTCCGGTCGGCGGGCTGACCGGGCACGCGGCGCGGCGGCCAACCACCGTTGGCGTCGAGAAAGTAAAGCTGGTTGGTCCGGTCGGCTGCCGTACGCATGGAAACGAGAATCGTTTCGGGCGTGCCGTCCCAAGCGACAATGTGAGCCAGCGACAGGATTCGCGGAAAGGCCT
>CAYSAG010000525.1:0-2309 GCA_964428935.1 uncultured Planctomycetaceae bacterium
GCAGAGCGTTGACTTCTTGCAGTTGGGTGAACAGTTCCGCGAATTTCGGGACGAAAAACACAATCAACACGAAGGTGACGACGGTTCCCGCCACCGCAAGGAACGCCGGGTAGGCCATGGCCCCGGCCAGTCGGCTGCGCATTTCCTGCTGTCGTTCCATGAAGTTGGCCGTTCGCTGCAGGGCGTCCTCCAGAAACGCCCCTTCGCAGCCAGCACGGACCATGCTGACCGTCAGCTCGTCGAAGACGTCCGGGTGAGCGGCCATCGCCTCGTCCAACGAAGCTCCGTCCGCCACTCGGCTGCGGACCGACAACAGGACGTCCCGAAGTCGCGGGTGCGTGCTCTGCTCGGCCAGCACGTCCAGCGCGCCCAGGACGGCGACGCCGTTGTTGAGCAGGTCGGCGAACTGCATCAAAATCGAAGCGATGGCGTCCCGTCGCACTCGGCCGTGCCAGCTCCAGCCCGCTCCGTCCTTGCTGGCCGGTTCCACGCGAAGCGGAAACAACGAACGCTCACGCAACAGCGCCAGCACCTCCCGCTTCGTCGCGGCGGTGATGACGCCGGAAACGTTTTCGCCGGACGTTTTTCGTGCAGTGTAGGCAAACTCAGGCATCTGGCCCGCACGGACAACTCAAGAGACCCAGCCGATTCCTGCCCCGCACCCCTGACCGGGCATTCCACCGCTGTTCTGCAACTTCTTCGCCCCTTTTCGGAACCCGAGGCGTGGGGAGGCAACCCTGCAAACGCGAACGACTATCAGGCGTTTAAAAAACCGCCGCCTCAAAGCTGCAAGCCGCCGGCCCACGACCACCGCGTCGACCGACGTCAGTCAATCTCCCTTGGTGACGCGCAGGACTTCCTCGATCGTCGTCTGTCCTCGCAGCACCTTGATCCAGCCGTCTTGCCGCAACGTTCGCATCCCGTTCTTGATGGCTGCCTGCTGGATCACGTTGGAGGCTGCTCGTTCGGCCGCCAGTCGTCGAATCGTGTCGTCCGGGATGAGCAGTTCGAAAATGCCCACGCGTCCCCGGTAGCCCGTTTCGCGGCAGTGACGACACCCGGCGGCTCGGTAGATCGGCTGGCCGGACTTCAGGAACCGTTCAACCGGAAAGTCCTCCGGCAACTCCTCGGCACTCGCCATGAACGGTTTCCGGCACTTTGGGCACAGCGTCCGGACCAGACGCTGAGCCATGATTCCCTCCAACGTGCTGGTCACCAGGAACGGCTCGACGCCCATGTCGATCATCCGGACGAACGCCCCCGCCGAGTCATTTGTGTGCAGCGTGCTGAAAACCAAGTGTCCGGTCAATGACGCTTGAATGGCGTTTTCTGCTGTTTCCAGGTCTCGAATCTCGCCAACCAGAATGACGTCCGGGTCGTGCCGCAAGATCGACCGCAGACTGGTCGCGAAGGTGACGCCAACCTTCGGATTGACTTGAATCTGGTTGATTCCCTCCAGTTGGTACTCGATCGGGTCTTCGGTCGTGATGATTTTGGTGCCCTCGTCGCGGATCTCCAGAAGGCAGCTGTAGAGGGTGGTCGTCTTACCGGAGCCGGTCGGCCCGGTCACGAGGATGATCCCGTGTGGCCGGTCGATCAGTTCGCGGAACTGTTGGTAGGTGTCGTCTTCCAGTCCCAGAGCGCTCAGCGAGAACGTCATGGCGTCTTTGTCGAGGATTCGCATCACGACGCCCTCGCCGTTCAGCATCGGAATGATCGAAATTCGGATGTCGATTTCGCGTCCTTTGACTTTGACTTTGATTCGTCCGTCCTGCGGCTTCCGCTTCTCGGCGATGTTCATCTTGGCCATGATTTTCAACCGGCTCACAATGGCCGCTTGGAACCGGTTGATGGCCGGTGGAGTCGGCTGCGTTTGCAGGACGCCGTCGATGCGGTAGCGGATTTTCATGCCGCTGGGCTGGGCTTCCAGATGGATGTCGCTGGCCCGCGCGTCGATGGCCTCACAAAGAATCTCGTTCACCAAGCGGACGACGGACGCCTGCTGCGCCTGCTCGGCGTCTTCCGAGCCGTCGAAGTCCACCTCTTCCAGAATCTGAACGCCCTCTTCCTCCTGTTCCTGAGCCAGCAGGCCGTCGACCGTCTCGGCACCGACTCCCAAGTGGGACTTGACCAGCTTGTCCAATTCCTCGGGCAGAACGACCACCGCCGTGACGCTCTCGCCCGTCGCCGCCGTCACGGCGTCCAAGGCCGCCAAGTCGAACGGATTCTTCGTCGCGACCACCAAGTTCCCGTTCCGCCTCCACAGCGGAAACACATGGTGTCGGTGAATCAGCCGGGTCGGAAAGGCT
>CAYSAG010000526.1:0-2309 GCA_964428935.1 uncultured Planctomycetaceae bacterium
CTATGTCACCATTCGGCTGGGGCTGTGTGCTTTGAGCCTGCTGGTGGTCTGTGCGATCGTGCTATTGAACGACTGGGCGCGTTTGCCTGAGTGGTGCCTGGTGCCTGGCGGACGGCCTGGTGGGCTCGGTGAACGGACCGCGATGCTCCGCACCGGCTTCGGGGCGGTTCTGTCGTACACAGTACTTGGGCTGGCGGCTGGGGCGCTGGCCTACCAGTTTTCGGTGGAGGCGCGGCTGGACGGTGCGTCGTTCGTCATCGATCGGAAACTGGACGAGCACTTGGTTCCCAGTCTGGCGGTCGCGGAGCTAGCGCTCGCCGCCGGAGGCGTTGTCTGGTTGGCCTGGCAGCGGCAGTGGCTCGCGCCGAAGCTCGTCCGCCGCGCCGTCGGGGCAGCGTGCCTAATCATGACCTCGGTGGCAGCGGGAATGCTGGGGGCCCGATGGCACGCCGGCTTTGCGGCCTACTACGACGCGTTTTTTCACACCGGTGTTTTCGGGTATTTGGAGCAGCGCGTGACTGCCGGAACGCGGGTTTGCGTGCTGTCGGCCCGCTCGTATCCGTTCGCCGGTTCACGCCGCCAGTTCGTGCTGGTGCAAGCTCACGCGACCGCGAATCAACCCGATCGCTTCCGCACTCCACAGACGCTTCTCGAATACATGCGGGACATGGACGTCCAGTTGCTGGCAGTCCGTCGAGGTCCCTCTTTGTGGAGCAGACTGCGTTTGGACCGGTGGAGCAAGGACCACCCGGGCGTGCTCAAGCTACTGTGGGAAGACAATACTTTCGCGCTGATCAAAGTGGACCGGGCACGGCTTAGTGAAGCCTTCGAAGTGCATGCGGTCAGACGGAAAAGGGGGCCGTCATGAGTGGCTGGGCGATTGGGATGGTGCTGAGCGTGCTGCTGGCCGGGCAGGTGCCGAAGTCCGGGAAACCGCCGGTGGCCAAGTCGGGGAAGCAGCGTGCGTTCGAGTTCCTCGACAAAGACGGCAACGGCCTGTTGACGCGCGATGAGTTTGTCGGTGGAAGTGTCGGGAAGGCTGCCGAGGCGAAACTGAAGCAATTCAAGGAACTGGACGCGGACAAGAGCGGCGCGCTGGATTTCGAGGAGTTTAAGAAGTACCAGCTACCGCGCCGGACGCCCCAGGAACTGGCTCGAGCGTTTGCGCGCATCGATCGGAACGGCGACGGGAGGCTGACGATGGAGGAGATGCTATCTGGGCCCAGTGCCGGAAACCGGACTGCGGCCCGAAGGACCTTCCTGCGCCTCGACACCAACGAAGACGGCGTCCTGACGCTCGAAGAATTCCAGCATCGCGATCCGAACGCAAAGATCAGCTATTCGCAGCAGTTCCGCATTCGGGACACAAACGACGACGGCTACCTGGACCGGGAAGAGTTCCTGAGGCCGTCGGTCGGCAAGCCGTTCCATGACGCGGCGAAGGCGGCCTTCGTGCGGGCCGACGTCGACAAAGACGGCCGGATCAGCCGGGACGAATATCTCTTGACCCGGGTGGAAGCCCCCTCCGCAGAGACGCTGTTTCGTGTGCTGGATCGCGACGGGAAGGGTCGACTCAGTGTGGAGCAAATGACGCGCACAATGATGCCCCAGCATGCTGCAGCGATCCGGCGCGACTTTGCCCGGTTTGACGCGGACCACGATGGCCTTTGGAGCCCAGAAGAGTACGAAGCGTGGCGTCGAGCTGGCGAGGGCCCCGAAGGTCCATCGGACCGCTCGCCGGGTCGCCGCTGGTGGATCGCCCTCGTCTGCGGGTGTGCGTTTCTCCTGCTCGCGGGTGGGGCTGTGGTGTATGCGGTCATGCGGTCGCGGAGCCGCCGACGCTGGCTGCCGCTCAAGGCGGCCGCAGCACCGCTACCGAGTCATGCAGGCGAGCCGCACAACGCGTCTGGCTCAAGGCCGACGCAGGCTCCGACCGGCACCGCTACAGCGGCTGACAGGCCACGTCCGCCGGTACCGAGGCCCGCCTCACAGCCGCGTACCCAGCGGAGTGATGGCAGCGCAAGCATGACCAAAGCCGGACCGCAGCGCGCCGAATCGAAGGAGCTGCCCGATGAAGCGCCGAGCATCGACGACTTCCAGGTGCATTGAAGTTTGCCCCTGCAGCACGCGCTGTTCCCTACGCGGCGTGAAAGCCCGGCGGCTTCTTGTGCGGAGCTTGTGTGGAGGCGGGCCAGAGGCGGGGGCGTGTCGAAGACCGGTCGGAGAAGCCAACGATGGAGCACTGAGCGGCTTTACCTTGGTCGAGCTGTTGGTGGTGATTTCGATTATCGGGCTGTTGGTCGCGTTGA
>CAYSAG010000527.1:0-2301 GCA_964428935.1 uncultured Planctomycetaceae bacterium
AGCAAATTACGTACGCACGGAGGAAGACTTTTCAAAAATTCGTGAATAATCCGGGGTAGTGGCGTCCCTTGTAGCCGGAGTTTTCGAAGAGCGGGGCGAAGCCGAAGGTTCGGAGGACGGAAAGCAGCCAGGGTCCGAGCTCGCGCAGGCTTTGGCGGAGGGCTTGGGCGACGGAGCGGTCTCGGCGGGCGTGGTCGAGGGCTTTGCGAGTAATGTCCAGGTCGAGGGCGAACCAGGTGGCGGTGCCGTCCAGGCGAATGGGGTAGACGCCGACGGTGTAGGTGCCCAGCAAGTGGTTTCGAATGACGGCGGGTGTGAGCGGTTCGTGGACTGGGGTGTAGCCGGTTCGGCCTTGGCGGGGGTCGGCCCACTGGCGGGCGTGGACGTCTTCTCGGCCGGCGAACAGAGCGGCCATTCGAACGCAGTCGGCGTCGGTGGGGGCCAGTTCCGGGACGGTGCCGGCCGGAGCGGGTTGTTCGTCGTCCTGCGTGGGACGGCCGCGTAGTCGGTCGGCCGTTTCGCGCGGCAGACCGTTGGCCAGAGCCCGTTGGAGCGCCTGTTCGAGCTTGGGGAAGGCGCCCTCTTCCTGCAGCAGTTCGCAGTAGGCCGTCAGCCACTGTTCGTGAGCGGGGTTGGTTTCGAGCAGCCGCTCCAGCAGCGCGGCGGCTCGCCGGCCGTCGCCGTGCTCGCGGAAGTACTCGGCCAACTTGAAGCACGCCACGGGGTCGCAGGGGTCGTCGCGGACGGCCAGTTGGAACTCACGGAACGCCAACCCGAACAGTCCGGCCGTTTCGCACAGCAAGCCCCACTGGGTGTGCTGGCCGCGCTGTTGGCAGCGCTGCTGGACGGCTCGGACCAGGTCGTCCTTGGCGGCGGGGTCGCCTTGCTCCAGACGACGTTCCAGTTGCTCCAGCGACAGGTCGACGTCGGGCATGGGTGACTCCTGCAGTGAGCAAAAGCAAACCGTCGACAGAAACACTCGGGGCAGCCGACAACGGACGCTTGTGACGAGCCGGCCACCGCGCGGGTCGGGTTAGGTCGAGCTGCCCGCCGGGCTCTCGAAGTCGGTGGGCAGCTGAGGCAGCTCGGCAACACGCCGTTTACCCGTAGCGCGAATGGCCAGCTCGATTGCTTGTTTCAGGAAGCCGCTCACAAATGGGGCGTGGCGTTTGTAGTCGTGAGCGGAAATGGGGTGCGTGCCGTGCGCGAACAGGGAGTTGTTGCGGACGGACAGGAAATTGAGCAAGCGGTCGCGGCTTGATTCGACGAGGGGCTGGAGTGGGTCGTCTGGGTACGCCGCGACTAGGTCCCAAGCGGCCAGCAGACCGATTTTGACTCGGCCTTTGTCGTTTCGGTGCCGCTCGAGCGACGACCGTTGCGACTCCGGCACTCGCGACAGATCCACGTCGCCGGTGTCGACGCCGTACTTCTGATTGAGCCAGATTTGGGCGGTCATTTCAATGGCGCGGTAGAGCCGACCGGTTGCGTCGTCGTAGCGGCCTTGGGCCGAGCGTCGTTCCGCGTTGCGGAGGAGGTCTTCCACGGGTTCGAAGCCGTGACCCGTCTGCTGCGTGAGAACGCCCAAGAAGGTCTTGTAGGCGACGAAACCGTCGGGAACCGCCTGCAAGAGTTCTCGCGCTTCGGAGTGGTCGAACCGGTCCCATGCGTCGAACGCCCGGCTCAAGGTGATCCAGCGGTTCAAGGTGGCTTCGGTCTCGGGGCTGCTGTAGCGTCGAGCTGTTTCCTCCAACGCCCGGGTGGCCGCTGCGTAGTCGAAATGTCGAAGGAACTCCCGAACCAATTGAAGACGACGCCGGACCTGGACGTCCCAGACCAGCACTGGCCGGACGAATTCCGTCTTGTCTTTGACTTTGTTCAAGTCGGCCCGGACGCCGGTGACGACCTGAATTTCGCAGCGGCCGTCGTCCAAAGCGGCCGCGGCCAGACCAGCCGTCATGGATTTTGTCCCGCCGGTGTAGTCCACCAGCACCGAGGCGTCGGGCCACCGTGCGTGAGCGCGGTCAATTGCGGCGGCCGCAGCCAAGTAGCAGTCATTCAGGTTGTCGAAGCCGTCAATGCGGACCACCTCGTACGCGTCGGCGGCGAGGCCGGCGATTGTCACAATGTTGGGCAGGTCTGGGCTGTCGGAATTCGGGCTCTTGAGGACCTTTCCCTGGCCCTCAACCTGAACGTTGCTGCCTGTCGTTTTCTCGCTGTTGCCTGTGCACTAGAAAAACACGTAAACGTGCATGTTCTTCACTTATGGGTGCAGAATCGTGTGGTTCCCCCCCCCACCACCCC
>CAYSAG010000528.1:0-2272 GCA_964428935.1 uncultured Planctomycetaceae bacterium
GGAAGAGGTCGACGACGTCAGCCTTTACGGCCAACCGTTCGACCCGCGTCCGTACGAACAGGAATTGGAGCGGCTGAAGGCGGAGTTCGGCGGGCGGCTGAACTGCCTCATTACCGAACCGTACTTGGGCGGCGGAGGCAGCTACCACCCACCGTCGGAGTACCTGAAGCTGCTGGAACGCTTCTGCCGGGAAAACGACGTCCTGCTGATTCTGGACGAGATTCAGTCCAACTTCGGGCGGACCGGCTTCCTCTACGCATTCGAAAAGCACGGCATTGAACCGGACATTGTGACCCTGGGAAAAGGCTTGGGCAACGGCGTGCCGGTGGCCGCAGCCGTCGGACGGGCCGACGTGCTGGCGTCCTTGGACTACGGAGAAGGCTCGGACACCTTCAGCGCCAACCCGCTGGCCTGCGCCGCCGTGCTGGCGACGCTGGACGAATTCGAGTCGACGGACATTCTGGAGCACACTCGCCGCGTGTCGAAAATTTTCTTCGACGGTCTGAGCCGGCTGAAGGAGCTGCCGGTGGTGGCGAAGGTGCGCGGTGAGGGAATGGTCTTCGGGGTGGAGGCTGCGCCCGTCGGAGAGCTTTCGGCCAACGAAGTCGCGAACCGAATCGTCGAGACGTGCTACTTAGGCGACGAGAGCGGAAACGGCATTCACTTGATGGGCCCGTTGGCCGGAAAGGTGCTGCGCGTGAGCCCGCCGATGGTCATCACCGAAGAGCAGTCGCGTGAGTCGCTCGACCTCATGTACCGACTGCTCCAAAACCTGTCGGAACAGCTAACCAGCAGCCCCGAGTGACGTCGGCCCGGCGGCCGTTGAAAGCGACTGTCGCGGCAGGTGGCTCCGTCACTCCGGCTGTGGCTCCGGCTTCGGTTCTGACACCGGTGTCCGAGCCGCCCGACCGTGCCGCCTTCCTCGCTGCTCCAGTTCGTTGCGACCGCTCCGGAGTGCGTCTGCACCGTTTGCGTTACAGCCGGCCCTGGCCGCTGTGGCAGCATGGTGCGAGCGGGTGGCTGGTCCCGCCCGAACCGCCGACCAGCTGGGCGCGTGCCTCGACGAGCCGCGCGCCCGCTGGCTGACAAAGGTCGGAGCGGGCACTAGAATGTCGGCTCTTCGAGTCCTCGGCTGGACGTGGCCTGCGCGGCTCTTTTGGCCGCAAGGACGGGAGTGTTGTCGGGGGTTTCGCGCGGCCGGGACGAACCGACAGGCGGCTCACGAAGGCGACGGGCGCAGCCGGGGTGTCCATCGAGACAGGGCGGCGCGTGGCCGCGTCTCCCGCCGGTGCGGGCGGCACGGTCTTCCGCCGCCGAACCGTTCGGAGCACCAGACGCTGCAAGGTGAACACGAATGACGGACCGCAGAAACCTGTTCAACAAAATCTGGGACCTGCACACAGTTGACGTCCTACCGTCGGGCCAGACGCAGCTCTTCATTGGCCAGCACCTGATTCACGAGGTGACCAGCCCGCAGGCGTTCGAAATGTTGCGGGAGCGAGGGTTGAAGGTTCTGTTCCCCGAGCGAACGTTGGCGACGGTCGACCACATTGTTCCGACGGACGACCAGCGCCGGCCGTTTCAAGACGAGTTGGCCGAGCAAATGATGTCGGCCATTGAGCGGAACTGCCGCGAGTTCGGCATTACGCTGCTGGGGCTGGACGACGAGCGTCAGGGAATCGTTCACGTGGTCGGGCCGGAGCTGGGCGTGACGCAGCCGGGAATCACGTTGGCCTGCGGCGACAGCCACACCAGCACGCACGGAGCGTTTGGCTGCATTGCTTTCGGCATTGGCACCAGTCAGGTCGCTCAAGTGTTGGCGACGCAAACCTTGGCCATGAGCCGGCCGAAGGTGCGGCGAATCTGTGTGACGGGCCAGCTGCAGCGGGGCGTTTCGGCCAAGGACGTGGTTCTTTTCCTCATTCGTCGATTGGGCGTGAAGGGCGGCATTGGGTACGCGTACGAGTACTGCGGTCCGGTGTTCGAGCAAATGTCGATGGAAGAGCGAATGACCGTGTGCAACATGAGCATCGAAGGGGGAGCTCGGTGCGGCTACGTCAACCCGGACCAGACGACCGTCGAGTACCTGCGCGGACGGCCGTTCGCTCCGCAAGGCGAAGCGTTCGAACGGGCGACGCGGTGGTGGTTGAGCTTGGCGTCCGGCCCAGACGCCGAGTTCGACGATGAGATCGAGCTGGACGGCAGCGAAATCGAGCCCATGGTCACATGGGGCATCAACCCCGGCCAGTCCGTCGGCATTGGTGAGCGGATT
>CAYSAG010000529.1:0-2253 GCA_964428935.1 uncultured Planctomycetaceae bacterium
GTAACAATAATAACAACAAGGAACAACAACAACACGCTCCCAACAACAACAGGGCTGAAGAAAAGAAGCAGCAACAACACGAATCCAAGCCTGCTACTGTTGAAGAAAAGAAGGTCGAAAAACAACAACAAGAAGCTCCCAACAAGGCTGCTACCGAGCAGCAAGCCAAGAAGGTTGAAGGCCGCGTTCACGGGCCTGCTGGTTTTCGATCAATTCAGCGTGTTTTTCCGGGTGTTCTTGCTGCTATTCCTCGTTCTGGTCGTCGCGCTGACCGTCCTCAGTGGTCTGCCCGACCTCGAGGACGGTCCAGATTTCTACACTTTGCTGCTCGGCTCCACTGTGGGCATGATGATCATGTCCAGCGCCAACCACCTGCTGATGCTTTTCTTGGGCGTCGAGATGGCCAGCGTGCCAAGCTACGCTTTGGCCGGGTTCTTGAAAGGGAGGCGGCCTGCGGCCGAGGCCGCTCTGAAATATGTGGTCTACGGAGCTGGTGCCGCCGGTGTCATGTTGTACGGCGTCAGCATCCTCGCCGGCCTGCTCGGCACCGCAGCTCTGCCGGAGCTCGCCCAGCGTCTCGAACAACTGGCAGTGGGCCGCGGCATCATGGATCCTGTTGCACGAGCAGCGTTCTTGGGAGCCTTCATGGTGCTTTGCGGCTTGGCTTTCAAACTTTCGCTTGTTCCCTTTCACTTCTGGTGTCCGGATGCGTTCGAAGGCGCCCCGGCGGAGGTGGCTGGTTTCCTGTCCGTGGGCTCGAAGGCTGCCGCTTTCGCCCTGCTGGTGCGGTTTTGTACCTCACTTGTCGGTCCGGATCCCGAGGTCCTCTCCTCTCTGTACCGAGCTCTTGGGATTGGCCTGGGGTTGGTCGCCGTCGTAACAGCGACGTACGGCAACTTGGCTGCCTACGTCCAGCAGAATATGAAGCGTTTGCTCGCCTATTCCACGATCGCTCACGCCGGGTACATGCTCATGGCCGTTGCCGCAATGCTCGTCATCAGCAACGCTCCCGCCGGCGTGAACTTCGACGTTGCTCTGGAGTCGCGACGCTGCGTCGAGGGGCTGATTTACTACTTGTGCGTCTACTTGTTCATGAACCTTGGGGCTTTTGCCATTGTCGCGCTGATCCGGAACGAAATATTCAGCGAGCGTCTGGACGATTACAACGGCTTGGCTCACCAGACGCCGCTGCTGTGCGTCTGCATGGCCATTTGCCTTTTCAGTTTGACCGGCGTTCCACCACTCGGCGGATTTGTCGGGAAACTGATGATTTTCGCATCGGTCTTCCAGGCCACCAAAGTTGCGACAGTCATGTGGGTCGTCTTGGCCTTCGGCGTGCTCAATACCGTCTTTAGTTTGTTCTACTACATGCGAGTGGTCAAAGCCATGTTCCTGATGCCGCGACCTCAAACGGCACGCTCGGCCCACGTGCCTTTCACGCCGGCCGGTGCGTACGTCCTGCTTCTGGCCGTTCCCATTGTCGTGTTGGGTGTTTACGTCCAAGGATTGAGCACCATGGCCCGTGGAGTGGCGTCGGTGCTGTTCCCCTGATTCAGCGGGCGTGTTTTGCGACGGGCTGGCCGGTTGCAGCTGACGAGGTCTGACCGGGTCACATGACGTCCTCGCTCGGCAGGTCAATCCAAAAAACAGCCACGCCGCTTTAGGTTTCGGAGCAAGCCGGTATGTGCCGAGTTGACGAAGTGTTGAATCGGGTTCTTGTGTGTCTGGCGAGGAACCTGGTCCAGTACATCAACGAGTCTTACCCCTGGACGGAAGAGCAAGAAGACGAGCAGCAGGTCCTGCAGCAGATTGTCTCTCGCCAGAACCAGTCGATCGCCAAACTGGTGGCGTTGCTCGAGGCCAGGGAGGCGACAGTCGATTTCGGGGTGTACCCGGACTACACGGACTACAACTACGTGGCGTTGGATTCCGTCTTGGACCGGCTGGTTGCCGCCGAGAAGGGGCTCATTGCGGAAATCGAACGGGCCGAAAAAGAGTGTCAGCCGGAGGCGGAGGTCGCGGCACTTCTTCGAGAGCTTCGCAACACGGAGCTCGAGAACCTGAAGCAACTGGAGGCCCTTGCCGCCAGACGGCTGGCAGGCCAGGCCCAGAGCGGCGCACCAAGCGACGTGGTCGCGGCGGACAGGACAGCTTGATCATGCTGTTGCCTCGAGAAGACGTTCTTCCTCTGCTTCGGTGTCCAAAGACAAAACAGCCGCTGTCGCGGCTGCCGGACGGCTCCCTTGCTCCCCC
>CAYSAG010000530.1:0-2252 GCA_964428935.1 uncultured Planctomycetaceae bacterium
AGGAACTTCTTGTAATAGACGGGCGTGGGGTAGCCGCGGCCGACGAGTTCCCAGATCGCCATTTCCCCAACAGGCGTTCCTGTAAGGATCTTGTCCGAGGCAGCGACCGGCGACAAATAGTCGGTGTGATGCAACGGCGGCAGCCGTCGAAACACGTATCTGTGGCGTTCTACGTCCCAGATGCAAAGCCAGTCCCCTTCTAACTTCTTGTCTGACATGCTGGACCACACCAGCAGGCGGCCGTCTCTGCGAAAGAAGAGCCCCTCGATCCATCGGCCGGGCGACCGAATCCGCTCGAAGGTCTGGTCGCCAGCGTAGCCCACAAGCAGTAGCTCCTTCTCCTCCCCACCAATAGCCAGCAAGTTTCTGGTCGGATGGAAGGCCACTGACACCGCCGGAACAGGAATCTCACGCACAATCTCGCCCGTGCGAACCGAAAAAAGCCGCGCGGAGAGCGGGCCCGCCGAAGCCAGCCATTGCCCGTCCCGGGATACCGCGATGCAACGCACCTCTGCATGCGCGAACCGCTCATCGCCCAGCCGTGCCAGCGGAGCCGGTCCTTGAGCCTCCGCAGCCACTTTCCGAGAAGCTCCGTTGTCCTGGCCCATCACTTCCTCCCCACAAATTCCGATGCTCGCGACAACGAGGCCCAGGCAGAAGGCAACGGCCATTGGCAGGCCCCAACCGAGTCCGAGGGGGCCGAACCTCCTGCGACACCGTGTCACCTCCGAATCGCCACCCACTCTCGCAAAGTGCCCGTAACATTCGCCAATTCGACATCGCATCCGACCACTCTCACTCATCCAAAGAGGCGAATATCTGTTCCAGATACTGCTTTGCCGCCAACTGCGCGAGCCCAGCGGCGCCCTTTGCGCCGATGTCCGTCACAAGACAGTCTTGGCCGTTTGGTCCCAGTAGTTCCTGGTAGGCCTTGTAAACGGCCTGCGGATCATCCGGATCGCTCAGCGCGGCAATGGCGTTTCGCAAATGCCGGTTTCCGGCGGAGACCTGAAGGAACAAGATCGCCTGATTGACCGCCATCCCGCCAAACTGCGCCAAGAGGCCCTTTGGCAGCCGACCTTCGGCGCGGACCCGCTCAGCGTACCGCTTGAGAGCAAGCAGCCTCTTTCTCAAATACATCGCCTTCGCTCGTCGCATGGTCGCTTTGCCGAGCCGTCGAGCCTCCGCGATCGTCTTGGGCGCGCCGACGCCCCTCGCAACGGCGCTACCCATAGACTCGTGGAACTGGCCAATCTCCGATGCTTTGTCGGCATGGTGCAATTCGTCGCGGATGAAGGCGAACATTTCACGCGCCGTGATCTTCTGGTTGTTCGCGATTTTTCGGGCAAAACGTTGCTCGAATTTCTCGCGTATGGCGTCGAGATACTCGTTGGTGTGGCGCCCGCGGTGCGGTTTGGGCCCCGATCCCGATGTGTACCCATTGGCCACTTCGCGTGCCGCCGGCGTCAAGTATTTCCAATATTCTACGATGAGCTGGACCGGAAAATAGTGATGGCCGACCCCCCGGCCCGTGGCGGCCAGAGCGGCCAAAAGGATGAGTCGTTCGTCTACGCAGGCAAGAGCGAGCCGGTCGTCGAACGGATCGCTCCTGACAGTTCGCTCGCGTTCCGCTTCAGCGAGAATCCCCTCGCGCTCCTGTTGGACCTTCCGCAGCAGCGAAGATGCCGTGGAACCACTGCCGCCCGACGAGCCGCCGGAGCCTTGGTTGCCTAGCGGCGAGCGGACGCTCGCGCTCCCGCCGGAGGAGTCGGAGCCGGAACTGCTCTCAGTGGTCGAATCGCCGCCGAAAAGGGCTCGGGCTTGATTCACCGTGTCGGCGGCCTCAGTGCGAGCCCTTTCGCTCGCGCGGCGCTGCTCGTCCCGTTCGGACTGCACCGCCGATCGCGCACGCTGCGCGTCCGAACGGACCTGCGCCAGCTGCTGCTGGGCGTCGTTTCGCGCGTTCTCAAAGACCGTCTGGGCCGAGGACTCGGCCTTCTTCAGCTTCGACTGAGCCGTCTTGCGTGCCTCTTCGGCCGCATTCTGCTGGTCCTTCCGAGCCGAGGCAAGGGTGTCCTTCGCTCCCGCCGTCAGCTCGTTCAGCTCGGACATCAACTCGTCGATGGCCTGACCCAAGGCCTGCCGGTCCGGGCGGTGACGACCGCCGGCGTGTGGGAGCTACCGCTCCGTGAGCGCCAACCCGCTTCCGTTGGGCGCTGGTCCGAAAGGGCAGAAACGCCCCGTCCGCGCAC
>CAYSAG010000531.1:0-2241 GCA_964428935.1 uncultured Planctomycetaceae bacterium
TCGGTCGGCCGTCGTTACCGATCAATCCAGCCCGCCATGCAGACTTCGTCGCGCTCGCCACAAACGGTATCCCGAATCTTCGATTTGACAGACCACTAGTCACTCCCCTTCGGACTGTTCGGGCCGGCGAAGCAGCGCCGGACAGCAGACCTTTCCACCCAGTCATTTGCACGCACGTGCCTCCAGTGAGTAGGATCGAGCCTCAGGAGTGCAACGCAGCTTCCGCAAAGCCGCAGAAACAGCCCGACACGCCCAGGCGCCGCGTGCCCACAAACGCTCCCGCACCGAACGGGACGCACGCGGTGAGCCTGAGAAAGTTCAAACTCCCACCCGTACCAGCCTCGAAAACCTGACGAGCGTTCGCAACTCAGTTTGAAGCCCGCCAAAGGCATAGTGGACAACCGAGGAGAAGCGCCATGAAGCAGTGCTTGGTTTGGAGAGCTATTGCCGTCTGCACGGCTTTGGTCCTGTGCACGACTCGCCTTCCAAAGGCCGACGGCGCCGACCGTCCGAATTTTTTAATCATCATCGGTGACGATTGCACCTACAACGACCTGCCGCTGTACGGCGGGGTCAACGTCCGAACGCCCAACATCGACCGGCTGGCCCGGCAAGGGCTCACGTTCAATCGCGCCTTCTTGTGCATGGCCATGTGCAACCCCTGCCGCACGGAGCTTTACACCGGTCTTTACCCGGTGCGCAACGGTTCGTGTTGGAACCATTCGGCGGCGCGCCCGGGGACGAAGAGCATTGTCGACTACTTGACGGCATTGGGCTACCGCGTCGGCATTGCCGGCAAGGTTCACGTAGGACCTCGACGCAGTTTTGCTTTTGAACGGGTTGGCGGCCTGGAGCCGAGCTGCGTCGCCATGACTGCTCGGCTCGACCCGAGCGGACTGCGCAAGTTCATGTCGCGAAATCTCAAGCAACCCTTCTGCTTGGTCGTCGCTCTGGTCGTGCCCCATTCCCCATGGACGGTGGGAGACCCGAGCCACTTCGACCCCAAAAAACTCAAGCTGCCGCCCAACATTGCCGACACCCAGGCCTCTCGCGAAGACTTCGCCAAGTACTTGGCTGAAATCGAGGTGCTGGACCAACAGGTGGGCACCGTCCTCAAAGCACTGGAAGACTCAGGTCAGGCCGACAAGACAATGGTCATTTTTACGTCGGAACAGGGGTCGCAATGGCCGGGCAATAAATGGACGAACTGGAACACGGGCGTCCACACGGCTTTCGTCGTCCGCTGGCCGGGACACGTCCAGCCCGGACGACGGACCGACGCCATGATTCAGTACTGCGATGTCTTGCCAACGCTCATTGACGCCGCCGGCGGTGACCCGAAAATCGGCCGATTCGACGGCCAAAGTTTCCTCCCGGTCCTGCTCGGCAAGACCGACGAACACCGACAGTACGCTTACTTCATGCACAACAATGTGCCCGAAGGACCACCCTATCCGATTCGAGCCGTCACGGACGGACGCTACCACTACATCCGAAACCTGCGACCAGAAAACATTTACATCGAGAAGCATTTGATGGGACAAAAACAGTGGCACCAGTATTGGCCAACGTGGATTTACGAGTCGACGTTTAACGAGCGGACGTACAGGCTTGTTTGCCGCTACCTTCGACGTCCGCGCGAGCAGCTTTACCGGATCGATTTGGACCCATACGAGCTACAAGACCTGGCTGGCCGGCCCGAACACGCCGAAGCTCAGCGGCGGCTGGCACGCGAGCTGGACCGTTGGATGGCGGAACAGGGAGACCCCGGAGCGGCCATTGACTGCGAAAAAGAGTGGCGGGCGTCGAAAAAAGGCAAACACTTCGCTCGACTTGTTCGGCGGCAGAAATGACTCGCTTGCTCCCCGGCTCCGACGGTCCTTCGGTTGCCAGCGCACCGCAAGGGAAGGCTCGGAAGGCTAAAGCTGGCTACGCCACCGCTCCCAGAGACCGCCGTCGACTACGCCGGGCGAGAGTTGGAGGAACGGGCATGTTGTTTCCGTCGACCGCGGCGAAGGGCTCGCGGGCGCACAGAGCCCTGCTCATGTGCAGTCTATTGGTAGCCATCTCTGGTCGGTCCGCCGGAGCTCCGCCGCAATTGCCGCCCCTGGCTCAACCGGGCCGCGGCGCGTACTTGTCGGCCGAGTTCATTTACCCATTGGAGGACCGCCCCACGCCTCAATGCCACGCGCCGACCATTGTCGTAACTCTCTCCGGTCGGGATGCGGTGATGCGTGAGAG
>CAYSAG010000532.1:0-2232 GCA_964428935.1 uncultured Planctomycetaceae bacterium
CTTTCGAGCCCTCCCAACTGGCGCAGCAGCGCCGAGTTGGTTTGCTCCAGCTGCGAGTTCCTTCGCTCGAGCCGGTGCAGGCGTTCGACCAGCACAGCGTTGGCTCGCCCCAGCTGGCGCAGCCGCTCCAGCAGAGCCCCGGGCGACGGCTCACCACCGATCGCTGCGGCGAGTTCCGCTGTGCCCTCTTGGCGAACCGGGTTCGGCACCGCACCGCTCGACAGCCGAAGCCGGCTCAGCGACCTTCTCGTCAACCAGCGAAGCGGCAGCGCCTGGGCACGCCGCGCCCCGCTGGCCGACTCGGCCTTCGTCCGGGTCAGCCCCTCTCCTGCGTTCGACCTCTCCGTGTCCATGACGGGCGAGATCGATTCACTTCCGCCCCATCAGGCAACATCAGTTCGCCCCATGGTGGTAAACAATTACAGCTGACTGTCGCACTTGATCCAGCTCCGGTCCTTAGCTTGAACAGCCTCGTCGGCTCCAGCACTCCGGGTGACAGGGGCGACCCGCCGGGAGTGGCCTTGAAGTTTTCCGAGCAAGTCCGAACGGCGCGTCGCGGCTTTGCACTCGGCTCGCCCAGCGGAATTGGGGTCGATTCTTGTTCGGGATTTGGGTACGCTTTGCCGCCCGCTGTGGGCGGTCGAGGCTGTGCGGGGGCGGGTCCTGCGAGGCGCGCCTCGACCGTTCCTTCGACACGGGCCGACCGTTGTTTGCGCGGCCAGAGTCGGTCGGGACGCGGACGACGGGGGCGAGCCGGTTGCGTCCGAGCGGGGCCACGTTGGCACGGGCCGCGAAGACGCGTCGGACGGACCGTGCCGGCTCTCGGGCGTTCCGACTGTTTGCGGGCCGTCCGCGTTCCTCCGCAGGCCCACTCGCTTCACCGTTGCTTTTCCTTTCCCGAGCCAGCAGGCCGGTACGACGTCGAAGCCATGGCAACAGCAACGCTTCCCACACAACGAAGAAGGTTCGTGCGCCGGCTGGGCGCCGCCACGCTCGGCTTTGTCCGGGCCGTCGGCGACCTCAGCCTCTTTTCGTGGGACATGCTGGTCTGGCTGGTGCGCCGGCCACCTCGCCGAGCTGTGTTGTTCCGCTGTCTGTACAACGTGGGAGTGAAAAGCATTTCGGTGGTCGTCGTCACCGGTGCGTTCATTGGAATGGTGCTGGCCGTCCAAAGCTACGACCAGTTTCGGCTGATGCGAATGGAGTCGCGTCTGGGAGCGGTCATCAACGTGTCGCTGGCGAAGGAACTGGGGCCCGTCCTGGCCGCAACCATGTTGGCCGGACGGGTGGGCAGCGCCATTGCGGCCGAGCTGGGAACGATGCGCGTCACGGAGCAAATCGACGCCTTACGGGCCCTGGGAACCAACCCCATTCAGTACCTGGTCGTTCCGCGTTTTCTGGCGTGTTTCTGGATGATTCCTTTGCTCACCGCCTTGGCCGACGCGGTGGGCATGCTCGGGGGGTGGTTCTTGAGCACCCGGGTTCTGGGCGTCGACAGCTTCTACTACTGGTACCACGCCCGCAACTACGTTGCGGCCTACGACGTCACCAGCGGCGTGCTGAAGAGCTTCTTTTTCGGAGCGGCCATTGCGTTGATTGCCTGTCACCGTGGGTTCCGTTGTCGCGGCGGAGCAGAGGGGGTCGGACGAGCGGCGACGGAGGCGTTCGTTTTCTCCTTCGTGGCCATTTTGGTTCTGGACTTTTTCCTGGGGATGTTTCTGACCCGGTTCTACTACGTCCTTTGGCCCACGCCGATTACGTTGATTTGACCCGACCTGTGCAGAACGCGGCCGCTGGCCGGTCGGTGCGGTCCGCGGCTCCGCTCGGTGGGCGGAACGGCTCCACGCTCATCCGTCGGTCTAGTCAACAGGTTTTCGCAGGCAGACGACGTTCAGCCAGACAGGTTTCATCAACCATGACACCGATCGTCGAGCTGAAAAACGTGTGGAAGTCATTTGACGGTCGGCCGGTGGTGCGCGACCTGTCGCTGGCGGTCCGTCGCGGCGAGACGCTGGCCATCATTGGCGAGAGCGGCTGCGGCAAAAGCGTCACCATGAAGCTGATGATGGCCCTGCTGCGGCCGGACCGCGGTGAGGTGTTGTGGGACGGGCGACCCATTGGCGGCCTGAGCGAACGGGAGTTGAGCCGGTGGCGACTGCGGTTCGGCTACCTTTTCCAAGGGGCCGCCTTGTTCGACAGCCTGGACGTGTTCGAAAACGTGGCGTTCGGGTT
>CAYSAG010000533.1:0-2227 GCA_964428935.1 uncultured Planctomycetaceae bacterium
ATGTCAAAACGCCTCGCGGCCATTCGGGCTCGAATTTGAAGACAGCCTCTGAGCTTGATCGTGCACCTGCATTACTATGGCCTGCCTCAGGCCGCCTAAAAAGACACCTCAAAACACCATGCGCGCACGACGCGCGCATGCTATGAAGGGAGAGTCTAACCTCACCGCCGTAAGCCGGCCTCATTTACGATTCACGAGCTAACGGAACTCTCGGAGGCTCCTGTCCAACCTTCAGCCCGCAACCGCCAAGCAAGACACCCGCGGTTGGTGATAAACAGCCGCACAACAACCAACGGCACGGAGATCCTCACTACGACTTCAAGCTCTGCTCCATCCACCGCATGCAGGCCGTCAGGCCTTTGCGGCGTGGCGATGACGCCCGCAGCCGCTTCACCCTGCCTTGTGAAATTCGGTCCCGCTCTTGCCTCTTGGAAAGACATCCTCGCCGCAGAGGACGTCCCGCATTCCAAGGCAATTTCGCGGCATTCTAGACGAGCTTTAATGAAACTGGCAACGGCAACAGTCCACATCCCCAACAATAGCCTGTCCGAACCGCAGCGGGTGGGACTCCGCGTCAACAGATGACTCTGACCGGATCAGGGCGACCGAATAGCAAATGCTCCCCCACGCAGCGGAGGCCACCCATTCTTGGCAAAGCTTCGCCTTCGCTAGGTTCGCGCACGTGGAGGCCACCACTGCGCTATGCAAGCCGCTTGTGCGCTCCATTTCCCTGCGGGCATCTTCACGGGAACGGCCGCGATGCCAGATCAAACGGTCGCGCTGGAGTTCCCATGGCGCTGGCCGACCGCTAGACCGCCTGCTGCCGTTTCCATCTACCAGCCCACCGGCCCCACAGGCTCCGGTGTCGTCAAGGGAATCAGCTGCCAGCCGGCAGCGCACGTGAAGCCGGAGCGACACACCGCCCGCACGCCTGGCCGGACCGGCGCTTCCAGCTACCACCGTCGCCGGTGGCAAGAGCGGCCCGATTGCTGCTGAAACGGCTGACGAGGGTCGCTGGACCACCACCGACCGCTGCTCGCAGCCCGACCCTGTTCGCCGCCATCGGTGTACGCGCTCGCTCAGCGCATGGTTCGACAACTTCGTGGTCTTGCCGATCGGGTACGGGCTGGACAGGCAGAACTGGCCTGCCGCCGAGTTTGAGCCGAAAAGCGTGACGCGGGGAGAAAAAGTCTTTAGCGCCGGTTGGCAGACGCGATCCTGCTTCGCGGAGTTTTTTCGGTTGGCCAAGTCCAGCTGCGTGGATCGAGGTTGACCGGCAGTTACTCAAGGCGCCTGCTCGACAAAGCTGCTGTCCTGCGAGCCCAACCGCAGGCGCATTGGCGAGCACGCTGCCCCGCGGGGGCCGAGTCGATCCCGCGACAGGCAGTCCCTTCCCCTCGTGGCCGCAGGCCGCGTGTCACAGCTTGGCCTCCGACTCCGGTCTGGGCGGCGGGTTCTGCCTGGGCTTGGGTCGGGACTCCGGGTACGGCACGACGTGACATTCCTCGGCCCACCGCCGCCACTTGGCTTTCAACCGCTCGGCGACCTCCGGGTATTCGTCGATGAGGTTCTTGGTTTCGCTGCGATCCTCCGCCAAGTGGTACAGCTCCCACTCGCTGTCGCTCCGGTCGTTGAGCGTGACCAATTTCCAGTCGCCTTCGCGGATGGCAGCCTGCGTCATGTGCTGCCAGTAAAGAGTGCGTTTCACCGTTCGCTCGCCCCTCCCTTGGAAGTAAGGCACCAGACTGCGGCCCGGCGTCGGCGTGATCCGCCGTCCTTGGAACGTCTCTGGGTACGTCGTCCGAGCCACGTCGCACAACGTGGGCATAATGTCCACAATGTGGAAGAACGGGCTCGTCACCAACCGTCCGGGCTCTGCAATGCCACGAGGCCAATGAGCGATCAAGGGCGTTGCGATTCCTCCCTCGTGGACGTACATCTTGTATTTGCGAAAAGGTGTGTTGGAGTAGGCCGCCCAGCATTGCCCCTGCGAAACGCTCCACCCCCCCTTCGTCCGCCAAGTCTGGTAGTTCGTGCTCTTGTAGTCGTGCCAATGCATGCCGAAAAGGCCCAATTCGCCGGAACAGCCGTTGTCGGACAGGAAGAGGATCAGCGTGTTGTCCAGAACGCCGCGCCGGCGAAGTCGTTCGACAATCCGACCGATGTTTTGATCCAACGCGGCCTCGCGGGGCTCGGCCGCAGCCAAGGAGGGGTCTCACGCCGAAGT
>CAYSAG010000534.1:0-2221 GCA_964428935.1 uncultured Planctomycetaceae bacterium
GCAACGGGGCACAATGAAAACGCTGGGGGTCTTTTCGTCGACCAGGGCAATCGGTCCGTGCTTCATTTCCGCTGCCGGGTACCCTTCCGCGTGGACGTAGCTGACCTCTTTCAGCTTCAACGCACCTTCCAGCGCGACGGGGAAGTTGTACAACCTTCCCAGGTAGAGGAAGTTCTCACACCGTGCGTACTTTTGCGCAATGGACCGAACGACGGGGTAGCAGTCCAGGGCCTGAGCGACCTTGTCGGGAATGTCACGCAGCATCCGAATGATTCGCTGCCCGGCCGGGTACGACAAATGCCTCATTCGGCCGAAGTACAGAGCCAGCATGGCCAGAACGAGGACTTGCGAGGTGAAAGCCTTGGTCGAGGCCACGCCGATCTCCGGACCGGCGTGCAGGTAGATTCCACCGTCGGCTTCGCGAGCAATGGTCGAGCCGACGACGTTGCAAATGGCCAGCGTCGGGTGTCCCTTGCGCTGGCACTCACGCATGGCAGCCAACGTGTCGGCCGTCTCGCCGCTTTGCGTAATGGCAAAGACCATGGTTCCGTCCGTCAGCGGCGGGTTGCGGTAGCGCAGTTCGCTAGCGTACTCGACTTCCGTCGGAATCCGAGCCAGCTCTTCCAGCAAGTACTCACCGACCAACGCGGCGTGCCAACTGGTTCCGCAGCCGGTCAGCACGATTCGATTGACCCGACGCAGCTCCTGCGGCTCCAGATTCAACCCGCCGAACTTCGCCGTGGCTTCGTCCTCGTCCAGCCGACCCCGCATGGCGTTTTCCAGAGCCGTGGGCTGCTCGAAGATTTCCTTGAGCATGTAGTGCTCGTAATCGCCCAAGTCGATTTCAGCCGCAGCCTGGTCAATGGTCTGAACCGACGGGGTCAGCTTGCCCGTTTCCCGGTGACGGACCTCCATTTTCTGTGGCGTCAACACGACAAACTCGTGATCGGACAAGTAAACCACTTCGTCCACGTAACCGACCAAAGGACTGGGGTCGCTGGCCAGCAGGAATTCCCCGTCGCCCACGCCCACCACCAGCGGACTGCCCAGCCGAGCTCCAATGAGCAGCTCGGGCATGTCTCGGAAAAGAACGGCCAACCCGTAAGTGCCCTTGCACGTAGCCATGGCCGACATGACGGCGGTCAGGTACGTGTCCACGGCGTTCGGGTCGGCGCCCGCTTGCAATTGCTCGCGCAGATGGTGAGCGATCAGGTGAGCGACGACCTCGCTGTCGGTCGGCGTCCGGAAAACAAAACCCAACTGCTGCAACTGGGCTCGCAGCGCGACGTGATTCTCAATGACGCCGTTGTGCACCAGGACCACTTCGCCGTGTCCGCCCACGTGCGGGTGAGAGTTGAGGTCCGACACCTCGCCGTGCGTCGCCCAACGCGTGTGGCCAATGCCCGTGCAACCCCGCACCGGATTGGCCTCGACCAACCGAGCCAACTCGTGAACCCGACCCGCCTTCTTGCGAATCGAAATCTCGTGGCCGTGCTGAACGGCAATGCCCGCGCTGTCGTAGCCTCGGTATTCCAACCGCCGCAGCCCTTCCAG
This sequence comes from uncultured Planctomycetaceae bacterium, assembly GCA_964428935.1. Taxonomy (GTDB): domain Bacteria; phylum Planctomycetota; class Planctomycetia; order Planctomycetales; family Planctomycetaceae; genus JAADHY01. The sequence continues at coordinate 1,555 of CAYSAG010000534.1, forward strand.
TAGCAGCTCGGTGACGTCCCGGTACCCGACGTAGCCGACAATTCCACACATGGCCGACCAGCTCCAAGAAACGAAAGACAGCGAAGTGAGTGGTGGGCGAGCGCGCTGGCGGCAGTCACCGCCAACAAAGCCGCAACTGCGGAAACCGAGAGCAACAGCGACGTGACGGCCTCAGCGAGGACGGGCCCGCAGACGGCCAGGAAGAACAAAGCCGGACGGGTTGGAAAGGTAACAGACTTCCAGCCGGACCGTCAACGCCTGATCGCCAAAGATGTGGTCACCCGCTCAGGGCACCCGCTTGCTCCACCGACTCGCAGCACGACGAACGGGTACTCGAAAGGAGCGACTCGGAACCCGTTGAGCTGAAACTAGTTGCGAGCCGGTACGAGCGGAAGAGTTCGCGTGAGAGGCAGTGCCGGAGGTGGGACTCGAACCCACACGGGCCGCGAAGCCCACTGGATTTTGAATCCAGCGCGTCTGCCAGTTCCGCCACTCCGGCAACGGGTCGGCCCGAATAGCCGACCCGGAGCAATCGTCCCAGTCGATCACTCCTTGCCGGCCCGCTTCAGCCTGACAGCAGGCACCTCAGCGAGAAGCGTCGGCGTCCCTCGCCTCGAAGACGGTCCAAGCCTAACGCTCCACCGGCTGTCGGCTGCAGCGTCAAATT
>CAYSAG010000535.1:0-2220 GCA_964428935.1 uncultured Planctomycetaceae bacterium
CCACGGAAAAATTACGGCCTACCACTCCGCCGTGCACTCCGTCGGACAGACCGGAGGCCGCAACATTTGGTTGCCCATGCCTTTCCTGAAGCGAGCGAAGTTCACGCTGACCAACGAAGGCAAGAAGCCCATTCCGCTCTACTACCAAATCGACTACACGCTGGGCGACCGTCACCCGGACGACGTCGGTCGCCTGCACGTTCTGTTCCGGCGAGAAAACCCGACCACCGAAAAGAAAGACTTCGAACTACTGCCACTGCGAAAAAACAAGGGGCGGTTCATTGGCTCGGTCATTGGAGTCCGCAACCTGCACCCCAAGCGTTGGTGGGGGGAAGGCGAATTCAAGGTCTACATGGACGGCGACAAGGAATTCCCCACCATTTGCGGTACCGGCAGCGAAGACTACGTCGGCCTGGCTTGGGGAATGCAGCAGACGCCGTTCCTCTACAACGGCTGCAGTTTGAACGAAAACAACTTCGTTTCCATGTACCGTTGGCACTTGCCCGACCCAATTGTCTGGCAGAAGGAAGCGAGGATTACCATTCAGCAGATTGCCTGGCAGCGAGGGTTGGTGGAGACGCAGGACGACTGGAGCTGTGCGACGTTCTGGTACGAGCCCCTGCCCAGCGCACCGCTTCCGCCCATGCCCGACGTCGAAGCCCGCACGGCCGACATTTGGCCGAGTAAGTGAGAGCCTGTCGCTCTTGTGACCGGGCCGAGCGGGCCGCAAACCGACGCCACGGGGAGCACAGGCAAACGCGTCCGGGCAACCGGGACGACGCTCCGCGGCAGACGGTCGCCGAGGGCGAACGCGTCGTCAGCGAAAAGGCCGCTCGACGGCAAACCGCAGACCGCTCCACCGCTGCCCGCGCGGTCCCTTCTGCCAGGAAAACGCCACACTGGCCGCCAAAACGCACGCCGTTTCCTGGACTGCCGAGCGTCGTCTGTTCAAACTGAGCAATTTGGCGTCGGGCTGAGGTTTCTGCGGTCCGTCTGGCCGACGGACGGACGGGACGGAGTTTGGGTTTTCTGTTGGCGAGCTGGTCGACGGCCTGAGTGCCCGGACGGCCTCAGCGCCGGCGGGCGAACCGCGCCGCGGCAGCGCGTGTCATTTGGCACGTGCAGGTCGCTGCCCGCGAGCGGCAAAGTGAGCCGAAGTGGGCGTCGAAGCAAGGAGACCAACCGGCTAATGGCAGAGTCGAACAAGACGAGTGGGGCGGAGGTCTTGTCGGAGCGGCGTCCGGTCATTCGTGGCGTCGTGTTCGATTTGGACGGCGTGCTGGTGAACACCGAGCTGGTTTTCCAGCAGGCCGGCAACGAACTGGCTCGACGCCGCGGCAAGGAAATGACCCTCGACGTCTTCAAGGAAATGATGGGTCGCCGGCCGCGCGAGGCGTTCACGGCCATGATTGAAATGCTGGGGCTGAACGACACGGTGGAAGAGCTCCAGCGCGAGTCGCGGGAAATTTTCTTCCAGCTGTTGGACGTCCACCTGGCTCCCATGCCCGGGCTGCACGAGCTGCTGGAGCGAATTGAGCGTGCGGGACTGCCAAAGGCGGTGGCTACGTCGTCGCCTCGGGACTACGCTCGCGACATTCTCGGACGCGTCCGTTTGCTGGACCGCTTCGCGTTCATTTTGGGGGCCGAAGACGTGACGAATGGCAAGCCGCACCCGGAAATTTACTTGAAAGCGGCCGAGCGGCTGGGACTGCCGCCGCAGAACGTGCTGGTCGTCGAGGACAGCGAAGCGGGAACCAAGGCGGCTGCCCAGGCCGGCGCGTTTGTCGTGGCCGTGCCGCACCAGTTCAGCCGCGAGCACGACTTCAGCCCGGCCGACTACGTCGCCTCGGGGTTGAACGACCCGGTGCTGCTGAGCTTGCTGGACCATCAGAGTGGGTGAGCGTCTGCGGTGGCGGACCGGTCAGACGCTTCGCCGCGCAACGGCCGGCGCGAAAGGCCTTCCGCTTCCGGCTCAACGCCGCGTTCCGCCGACGGCGCTACAGGAACGAGAGCAAACTCAGGCGGAAGGTCTGAGCTGTCAGGGTCAGCGTCGCTTCGAGGGCCTGCTGTTGCTGAACCAGTTCGACCAGGGCTTGAGTCATGTCCGTGTCGAACTCCTCTGAAAGCCGCTCTTTCAACGTCACTTCGCGGTCCAGCACGCGGTTTTCGACGTCGTCCAGCAGCTTCAGGCGAGCGCCCACGTCGGCCCGCACTTGGCTG
>CAYSAG010000536.1:0-2209 GCA_964428935.1 uncultured Planctomycetaceae bacterium
GTAGAAGCCCGGGAACCAGTTGCCGGTGAACGGATCCCAGTAGTACCAACCCCAGACCGTGCTGGTGACCATCCACCAGTCGGCGGCCACGCCGTCACTTGCGCCGGGCTGGACCGACACGTCGATCGAAATGTTGTCGGCCGTCGTCGCCAGCAACAGGTCGTCTTCCTCGTTGACCTTGATGTCGACAGTCAGCTCTTGAGCTGCGGCCTGGTGGATGCCCTCCGCCTCCTCGGCCGCCTCTTCCAGAGTCATGGCGTGGGCCGGCACGATACCCTCGGCGCCGATGTGGCACTTCAAGCAAGCGTAGTCAAGCGTAATGTACCCGTTGCCCTGGGCGTCGACATTCCAGTAAGTCGTGCCTTCCACTTCATAGGTGTTGTCGGCCGCGGCAATCGGGTCCGTCATGATGCGGAACAGGTGGCTGTGGATGTCAGCCGAGTAGTCGTTGAAAGCGACGGCCGACTTGGCCATCTTGGCCATGTGGCAGTCTTCGCATTCCAGGTTGGCCATTGGCCCGGTCAGTTCGTACTCGTCGGCGTCGTGGCAATCCACGCATTCCTTGATCAAACCGCCGTCCTCGTAGACGGTCGACTTGTGCGGATCGTGGCAGACATCGCATTCGAAGTTCTTGTGGGGCGAGTGAGACAGGTCTTCGGCCTGCTGGTGGTGCCGCTCGAATCCGCCCTTCCACGGAATTCGGAACTGTTCGTCGCGGTAGTGGCAATCGTCGCAGTCCTTGCCTCCCGGCGGAGGAACCGCACCGAAGTTCTGAGCGTGTTCGCTACCGGGGCCGTGGCAGGCTTCGCAGCGGATGCCTGGTTGCGCCCATGTGCCGACGATTCCTTCCAAGCCGCCTTGGTGGCCGTTCTCGTCGTAGCCGGTCGTGTGGCAACGGCCGCAGTTGTAGGCTTTAACCTCGCCCGAGTGGTACGGGACGAACTCTTGCGTCGCAAGGTTGAACTGCGCGTCGTCGCCGGTGTAAATGTAGCCGTCCCGCTTGACGAAGCGGGCCTTCCAGAAGTAGTTGCCGATGATGTACTCCACGTCCGCCCAGCCATTGGTCAAGCCAGCAGGCAGTTGCGGCAGCGGCGTCCAGGGGTACAAGTCCGCCGCGGGCTCCTGGCCAGCCACCTGGGTCAACTTCCAGGGGTGGCCCGACCTCATGTACGCATCGAAGAACCCCTGCTCGGGAAAGTTCTCGTGGCAGACCTGACAGGTCTGGTCGCCGACGTAGTCCTGGGCTGTCGCCACTTGGCCGACCAGCAACAGCCCGAGGACTACCCCAGTAGCACATGCAGTCCTCACCATCGCGAGTCCTCCTTTTGGCTGGAATCACTCGGTCCAAAAACCCACAAGGCACCCTTCGAGCAACCGCGCACCCGCGTGTGGTCGGCGACTGCGCCGTCGCCACAGTCCGCTCGATCGTTGCCACCCGACGCCCGCTGACCTGCCGAACGGCCGCAAGGCGACACGGGCTGCTGCCCCATCGGCCATGTAGACTTGGTAGGAAACCTCTCAAGCTACAAACCACCCACCATGTCGGTGACCAGTCTTCACCAAATTACCATCCCCGCAGTTGGCATGTCAATTAGGAAACCCTGAAATATTGCAATTATCCCAAAGTTTCTACAATTTGCTCGGGGTTGGCGAACAGGAAGCTTCGTGGACCGGCCAAGTCACTACGAAGGAATTTCCGAAGTTTCGCTTCCGTCGGGCGGGGAATTCGTGAAAGGAAGACCAAGACGCTTGCTGCCGAACGCCTTGCGAGCCGCGAGGCCTGTTCTGCGTCGGAGCTCTTTCGCGAGGGGCCGTCTGGGCGACCGGGAGCGTCTTTGGTGACGAGGCGTGGCGGCGAAGGAAAGCTGCCGGGCTGGCGGCATCGAGTCTGCTCAGCGACGCTGTCGGACGGCGCCTGGGGTCGGTCAGGACAAGCGCCGAGAAAACCGAGAAAACAGCGTCTGGAGCTCAGTTTGCCCAGCTTCTCGCGAAGCGCGGTGGCTGCAGTTCGCCGGCCTACATGTTTCTCAGCATGACCGTTACTACCAGTTTCCGGTAGGAGGTGTGTATGATGTAGCGCCTGGTCCTGCGGAGTTCCGGTTGTGGGGAATGGACAACCCTGCAAAGATGGGGGTCCCGTGAGGGCACAGCGCGTAGTTGGCGGCTGATTGGGAATGCGGCTTTGGGCACACGCCGTCGCCTCCGGCGA
>CAYSAG010000537.1:0-2201 GCA_964428935.1 uncultured Planctomycetaceae bacterium
GTCAGGCCCGCTGCCCCGACCTCATGAAAGAGGTCTCAGTCGTGCCCTCCTGAGGACCCGCGGAAACCGCGTCCGACTGCCCTTCGCTGCAGCTTACGAGTTACTCCGATTTACTACCGTTACTGCCGGTCGGTCGCCGAACACCGGAGCCCGTGCTCCGCACCTCTACCGGCGGGAGTAGTTTACTACTCCGAGGGGCTCATTCGGCCCAATGCACGACACTCGGAGACATTCGGCTCGGCCAACGTAAGCGCAAAACGTAAGCGCAAGAGGAGCAAAGAATTCGCTGAAAAATCTGGCGGAGAGCTCAAGAGCGTCAGAAGGGCTCCGAAGTCCGATGCTCTATCCAATTGAGCTACGGGTGCATGTTGGACGTGTTTCCGCCCGGAGGCCGGCCAGCGGACCCGGCTGGTTCAAGCCCGTTTTTTTCAAGTTCCTGGCCCGTCGTCGGCGGGCCAGGAAGCTCCTTGTGCGTCCAGCTTGAAAAGCCTACCAACTTGCGTTCTGACGGCAAGTGTGCAGGTCGCTCGTTCGGTAGACTCGGGGCGTCGTGGGTGCCCGAACGGCACACCACCGGGCTTTTCTGCCGCACCGTCACAGCGGCCAAGTCGTCTTGGCGCGGAGCTCAGTTCGCCCGTTCGGCCTGTTCAGTCTTTCGGCTGATCAACGCGGCGATCCGTTCCGGCGAGAGCGCTCGCAAAGTTGTCGTTTGCAAGTCGGGCGGACTGAAGAACTCGGGCTTCGTCGGCTGGCTGGTCAGAGCAACGCTGGTCATGCCGGCCGCGTTCGCGGCCGCGACCCCGTAAGGCGAGTCTTCGATGACCGCGCACTGGTGCGGTGGCAGTCCGAGCCGCTCTGCGCAGAGCAAGAACACCTGCGGGTCGGGCTTTCCACGAGTCACGTCGGCTCCCGTCACGACGGCGTCAAGCAAAGGACGGACGCCCAGTTTGTCGATCGCCAGCTCGACGTTCTCAGGCGGTCCCGACGACCCGATTGCAACACGGAAGCCGGCGGCGTGCAGCGAGCGCAGCAAATCGAGCGCTCCGTCCATGACGGGAAAATTCTCGGCAACGATCCGGCGGTAGATTTCTTCTTTCCGCGCGTCCAATTGGCGGACTTCGTCGTCTGTGAAGCGGCAGTCGCCCCACAACGCGGCGATGATCTCGCGGCTCGTTCGTCCGAACGTACTGGCGAACTGCTCTTCGGTTATGGTCAGACCGAGTTCCCGAGCCAGTTGCCGCCAGCTTTCGAAGTGGGCCTGGTACGAGTCCACCAAGACCCCGTCCATGTCGAAAATCACCCCGAAAGTCTTGTCGCTCATCGTCCATCCATTGCCATTCGGCCGCGGCAGGGTTCCCTGCGAGCCGCGGCGAAGATTCTGCACACGACCGTCGCCACGAGGAACGGAATGGCTAACGATACCAAGTCTGCGAAGGGCCGCAAGGGCAGCGACCGGGAGCTTGGGGGCGCGCCGCGTTGTCGTACGGCGCTCCGTTGCCGGCCGAACGGGCGGCTGTTTGGCGCGGAGGAGAGGACGCTAAGGGCAGTAGGTTCACATGTGTGTGGGTGGCTATGTGGGGCTGCGGCGTCCGACCAACTTGGTCTTGACGGCTGCTGCGGTGCGGGTAGCTTAGATGCGGGGCAAGATGCGGGAGAAACCACCATGGCGACCGATGTGACCCGGCGACCGGTGCGCGAGGTCATGCGCACGGACTTTTCGACCCTGCGGCCTCACTCGCCCGTCCACGAAGCCCTGCACGTCCTGCTGGAAGGGAACCAGTCGGTTGTTCCCGTCGTCAACCGCGAGAGCCGGTACGTTGGCTTGGTGTCGCTCAAGGAACTGGCTGCCTGGACGCATGAGTTGGTCGAGGACTTGAGCGACCTGACGCGGATTCAGGAGGTATTGATGAAGTGGTTGGACCAGTCGGTCAAGGAGGTGGGCTCGGACCGGCGGAAGGTGGCGTCGGTCATGAGGCAGGACGTGCCAGTGGTGCGAATCGATCTGTCGGTGGGAGAAGCTGTGCGGGCGGTGGTGGCGGGCGGTCACGAATGCTTGCCGGTGGTCGACGAAGAAGACCGCCTGGTCGGGCTGGTGCAAGCGTGCGACTTGTTGCGAGTCCTTCGGGACGCAGTCCGCTCAGCGGCTGGCTAGTGGTCTGTCAAATCGAAGATTCGGGATACCGTTTGTGGCGAGCACGACG
>CAYSAG010000538.1:0-2188 GCA_964428935.1 uncultured Planctomycetaceae bacterium
GTTCGGCGACCCGCGTCGCGGGTGGGACTTCCGCAGCCTGGGCCGGGGAGGCGTTCGGTTCGAGGAAATCATTCGGGCGCTGAACGAAGTCAACTACAACGGGCCGTTGTCGGTGGAGTGGGAAGACAGCGGAATGGACCGCGAGCACGGAGCTCGCGAGGCGTGCCAGTTCGTCAAGAACTTGGACTTCGAGCCGTCGAAGCGAGCGTTCGACGCGGCGTTCAGCGAGTAAAGCCTGTCGGTCTTGCGAACACGTTGGACGTGTCGGCGCGTCCGGCGCGAACGTGTTGCTGAAGGCGTCGACGGACCGGTCTGCCGGCAGGTCGAAGTGACCAGCCGCGCTCGGCCGGTCGAGGGTGTGACGAGCAGCGGGTCGGCGGTGGGGACGGACGTTTTCCGTTCTCGCGGCCGGTCCGTTTTTTTTCGCGTGTCGAGGCACTTCCTGCGGGTCAGCCTTTCCAAGCTGACGGTCGTCGGGGCTGGAAGACCCGACGAACCTGGCCGCGGCCGACCGACGCGGTCGGCAGTTCTTCGAGCGACCAGGACGCGGCTGGGCCCGCGTCTCTGACGGCACCAGCGCTGCCAGCCGTCTGCGGGCCGGTTGCGTGAGCGTCAGTCGTCGTCCCAGACGCCGGCTCCGAAGTCGTCCAGCTCGACGTCCTCACTGACAGCCTGCTCCACCAGCGACTGGTCCACTTCCTCGGCTTGCGACTCGCCCGTGACCACGTCGGCTGCCCGCTGAGCGGCCTCAATGATTTTGTCGGTGCTGAGCGGGTCGACTTCTCGGCAGCTTTGCGTGACCAGGTCCGCCACCTCGCGCAGGTCCTCCAGCCACTCTGTGTCTTGTTCGGAAAAAGCCGACAGTTGCAGAAACTCGCCGCACAACAGAATGAACCGCAGCAGGTGGCGGAAGACAATGCCTTCCTGCTTGACCAAGTCGCGGGAACGGACGTACTTGTCGAAGTCGCCGCCAAAGCGAAGCAGCTCGCCGGCCACCCACGTTGGTTGAACACGCAGGCTGTGGACACGCGGCAGCTCCGAGTCGAACAGCCGTTTCAGCTTTTCGGCCAGCGAAAGAACTCGGTGTCGTTCGTCCCAGAACGTGCGGTCTTCTTTGGGTTGAGGAGCCAGTTCTTCGGGCAGGGCCAGTCCTCGTCGCAGCAGTTCGGGGTCCAAGCGGTTGGTCGCCAGCGGCCCGGGCGGAAGTTCCTCGTAGCGTGGCGGTCGGGTTTGAGCTCGCAGCGACGACGGCATTTCGAGCACGCTTTCCAAAGCTTGAATGCGTTCCTCGCGGCTGCCCGCCGGAAGCTCCCGAGCCAAAAACAGCCCGTACAAGGGATTCACGCTGCGGAAAATGAACAGCTGGTCGATTTCGGGTCGAGCGTGAGCGAGGACCGGCTCGTAGTGGGACAGCGAGTCGGCCGGCTCGGCGGGCGTCGTCGGGCCAGACGACTCGGCCTCGGCCGGCTCGTCGGCGAACACGTTTGCGTCCCGCAGGAAGGCGCCCAAAGTTCCCGGTCCGCCGGAGCTGGTTGTTGCGGGCTGGTCGGCTGCGGAGCCGGTTTGCTCGGCCCGAGCCGGTTCGGCCGACGCGGCTGCGGCCGCCGGAGCTTCCGCCTCGACTCGCGCCACCGGCGGCTCCGGTTCCAGGTCCACGTAGCCGGCGTGCCACAGCGTGACCAGCATGTGGACCAGCTCACGCTGTCCCCGTTCAATTCGCTTGGCGTCCATGAGCCGCTTGCGGCAGAACTCCTTCAGCCGCTCCACTTCGGGCGACACTTTCAGCAGGTAGGCCAGCAGACGCCAAGGCAAAGGCCCTCGGCTCACCAAGTTGCCCGGCGAGGCCTGTTGCAGCTTTCGAAATTGAGCCTCGTTCCAGTACTGCTCGCTCTTGCGTCGCGTCGGCCGCTTCCGTTCCAACTGCTTGCGCACCCGCAGCAGGTTGGGGTCTTTGGTGTCTTCGGGAATCTGTTTCAGCTTCTCTTCCCAGCGTTTGATTTTGACGTCGTCTTCGTGGGCCAAAACGTAGACGTAGCCGCGTGTGTCGTACTGGGGACGCCCGGCGCGGCCGAAGATTTGGTGAGCCGAGCTGGCGGTAATGAGCGACTTCTTGCCGGGCGCTCCTTTCAGCAGCGTCGACAAGACGACCGAGCGAGCGGGAAGGTTGATTCCGGCCGCCAGAGTCTCG
>CAYSAG010000539.1:0-2187 GCA_964428935.1 uncultured Planctomycetaceae bacterium
CTGCCCGCCCATCGCCCCCGGCCCCGGCTGCGTCGTCACCGGCACGTTCCGGCATCAGGCCGCGGAGGTCCTGACGCTGACGGTCTCGACCGCCGACGGCCGGAGCGAGCAGATCGGCGTGACGCCCAATCACCCCTTCTGGAGCCTGGACCGGCAGGAGTTCGTCCCCGCCGGGCAGCTCCGCCGCGGCGAACGCCTGGGCAACCTCTTCTCGAAAGAAGTCTTCGTCACCTCCATCACCCCCCGCGGCCCACCGGAGCCGCTGTATAACCTGGAGGTCGCCGGGGAGCATGTTTACTCTGCGGGGCAAGCCGCCTTAATTGCGCATAATAACTGCTCGGTATATTGGTCCCTCGACGAGGCTGGCAATGTTCGCTACGTCGGGATTACGAAGAACATCGAACGGCGAGCAGCTGAGCACTTGCGCACGACCGGAATAAACATCAAGAAGCTTGTGAGTCTTGAGACTCGTTCGCAAGCCCGTGGTGTAGAACAAGCGCTCATCGAAAAATTTGGGCTGGGCAAGCAAGGTGGTCAGCTTATGAACAAGATCAACAGCATTTCCCCGAACAATCCGAAGTACGACGAGCTTGTGGAGCAGGGAAGAAGAATCCTGGAGAAAATCGGACTCTGGCCATGAGTGCGAAGAGACGAGCTAGACACTCAATCAGAGTGGGCGACGTCTTTCGCGTGGACGGCCCTGGTTGGCATGGTTACATTCAGTACGTTGGTAGACATCCAACCTGCGGCTGCGCCATTTGGGTTATTCCCCGCTGCTACCGAGAAAAGGAGCCAGACCTTGCAGGGTTACGTGAAGAAGAGGGCTACATCGCGTTTTATCCGCTGCACGCTGCTTTATCAGAAGGGCTCGTAACGCGTGTTGGGAGATCTCCGCTCCCTGAAGGAGTCAAAGTTCCAGACGTATTGCACAGGAACGCGACCATCACATCGTCTGGAGAAGTAGAGGCGAGTTGGATTATCGAGACAGCGGACGGGAAAGAAATCGTGCGTGAAACTTTGACCGAAGACGAACGTCGACTCCCGATGGCTGAGATTTGGAACCATGCTTTCCTTCTGAACAGGATCGCGTCTGGGTGGCGCCCATCTCAAGAACGCGCGGGTGCCGGCAAAGACGAGCACGTCTGCGGCGACAGAAAGCCTGAGGCAGTCGGAGACGAACCGGCGTCGGATGACAAGCCGGAGAAACAGCTATGTGGGATCCGGCCACAACCGGTGCAGCACTACTTGTACTTTCCAAACGAGTCGACTGCTCGGTCGGTCGCGTCGGAACTGAAGGAGCGAGGATTCGATGTGACCTGTCGACTTGGTGGGGACTTAGAAAACTGGCTGCTGTTGGTGACACGCCGACAGAAGCAGTCTCAGCAAGAGTTCGAGAAAACGGTCGAGTTCTTGGAAAACTTGGCAGCGCAGCACCACGGAGAATACGACGGATGGGAAACGGAGCTGTGAAGTTGCTGTCATCCATCCGTGACTTGCACCGCCTGCGGGTGGCTGGCTGCAGCCTTGCATGATTGCGACCAACCTTCGCTAGAACGCATGCGGCGATCAAGGGCTTCGGGCGGGACCGGCTTGTGGAGCGCCCTTGGCTGGTATCCGTATTCCCGAAGCTGCCGATCCCTGAGGTTCTGAAGTGAACATCGAGATTTCCCTGGACGGCTTGACGGTCGACGGCGATCTTCATTGCGAACCAGTATTTCCAGGATGGGACAAGCTCGCGGAGCGAGCGCCGGCCCACGAAGGCTCATTGATTCCGGCTACCGGTCGGCGTTCGCTGAGGTCAACGGTCGAAGGAGCGATCCGGGCATAGTGGCTGGAGGATGGCGAGGCGGAGCCTCGCGTCATCGGGTTCTCAGGCCGCAGGCTGGCAACGAGGACTCAAGGGACGGCCAGTCGGCGTCTTAACGCGGGACCGGCGGCAGACACTTCGCGCGACCAGACTTCTCGCGGCGACGATCCTGCAGACGCCGCCTGGGAATCGGACAATCGTTCGACGGAGGCGAGGACCATGAGCGCTGGGGAGCGGCGAGAACCGTTGGAAGAGCGCCCGCAACGGCCGCGTGTCCGTCGGCAGACGCTCGGCGTCGGCTGGCTGCGACGCTGTCTGTGGCTGTTGCCTGTGTTGCTGTCGGGCTGGTGTTTCTGGAGGGCGGCGCCGGAGTCGGTGCG
>CAYSAG010000540.1:0-2174 GCA_964428935.1 uncultured Planctomycetaceae bacterium
CAGACTGTCGTGCGGTCTCCGTGCTCCACGCCGCGGTCGGGCAGACGAACCGCCGAAGTGAGGGGCTGACGCGACGATGGCTGATGCCTGCTTGCCGTCCAAGCCGAAAAGATCCGTTCCTGTCACCGGACCGACGTCGTTTTGGCAGCTTGTTGTCCCCGACAGGATGACGGGATGGTTTGCTGAATGTTGAGTGGCCACGCGCGGAGGGTGTGGAGTGTCTGTTGGCTCCATTTCTTGAGGCTCCTTTCCGCAGGGTGTTCCTTCACACGGTCCGGGGGCGGTTTCGCCGCAGTCTAGCCATCCGCCGACCCGAGCCAGACAGACCTACAGACGAACTCCCCGGTCTAGGCAAGTGAATACAGGCTGTCTAACGGTGCTGTATTCAGAAGTGGGACCGTGGCAGCATGCCTTCCGGTGCTCGTTCCGCCGACCCCAGTGCCGTGGCTCACGGTAGAGTCCGGCTGCGAGCGTCGAGTGGCTGCCGTTGAACGGGGAGAAACGGACTGCGGCCGCCGTGCCGGCCATCTCCGACCCGGAACACGGCAGCCGAACGGAAGTCTCTTGCAAGACGGGACTTGCGCAGATTCGTTGTTCTTGGAGCCGTCGCCGCGTCACTGCTACAGGCGGTTTGCGGCGAGCGGGCCTGCCGTCGGGCTTGCGCCGCAGCCTTGCAGGCGACCGCCGGAGAAGGCCCGGTACACGGATCGGCCGAACGATTAGGCAAACTTTAGCGGAACCAGGGGTTATTCGGGTGGCGCCGGCCGAGCCGGTCCTACCGATTGGTGGGGACCGACGGCCACAAGCTACCGGGCGGCGGTAGCCCTTCATTTTCCCTTCGGCCAAGGCAAGCAATAAAAGGCCGCTCCCCTCGGCGCTTGCGACCGTCCTACTGGTTCGCCGCTGGCTGCATCGCTGGGGCACGTTTCACCAGCGTGTAGACGCACGGCACCAGGAACAGGGTCAGAAGAGTCGAGACCAGCACTCCGCCGATGAACGCTCTGGCCAATGGAACCATGGCTTCGCCGCCCGGGGCAAACTGGATCGACAACGGAATCATCGAGGCCACCAGAGCCAGCGTCGTCATCAAAATCGGACGCAAGCGAATCTCGGCGGCGGCCACTGCAGCCTGCTTGGGATGCAGTCCCCGCTCACACAACTGATTCGCAAACTCAACCAGCAAGATGCTGTTGTTCACTACCACACCGATCATCATCAATGTGCCGATCAACGACTGGATGTTGATCGTGCTGCCGGTCAGGAAGAGGGCGAGCAAGACGCCTGAGAATCCAGCCGGCACCGCCAACATGATGATGAACGGGTCGAGGAAGGAGCGAAATTGAGCCATCATGACCAAATAGACCAGGACCGCAGCGACGGCGATTCCAAGCCCAAGCATTCGGATGCCCCGTCGCATGGCTGGAACCGGTCCGCGCAGCGTGCACGTGACGCCCGGTTCCTGAGGCAGTTGGGCCAACACCCGCTCCACGTCAGCAACGACTGACCCCAAATCGCGTCCGACGACATTGGCGTATACGTCGTAGCAGCGGGCGATGTCGTCGTGGTCGATCTCGGCCGGGATGGTGACCCGACGGACCGTCGCCACGTTCCCCAACGGGACCGTGATCGGGCCGTCCTTGGTGTTGAGCGACAAGGGGATGTTCTTGATCTCTTCGAGCGAGTCGACTTCGTTCGTCTCGTATTGGACACCCATCCAAAAGTCGATTCCGGTGCTGGGTTCGACCCACACCGTCGGCGCGTAACCGACGCTGGACGCCAAAGCCGACAGGATCGTCTGGGCGACTTCCTCCTGGTCCACGCCCAAATACTTGGCTCGCGTGCGATCGACCCGGACCTCCAGCTGGGGGTACTCCAATGCCTGGGCGATTTGGACGTCGGCCGTCCCTGGAATCTTCCGAATCGCTCGGACAATCCGCTCCGCCTGTTTCCGGCATTTCTCCAGCGACGCTCCGGCCGTGATCCGGATGTCGATCGGGACGGGCACCCCTTCATTCAGTGCCAGTTTGACGATCCCGCCGCTGACGAACAGGAACTTCTCCCGCGGAAACTGCTGACTCAATTTCGCCCGAAGCCGCTCAATATAGGTGCTCGTACTCGCCGAACGGCGCCCCTGCTTCAGATTCACGATGATGAACGCGGAATCCGGTCCCGTG
>CAYSAG010000541.1:0-2162 GCA_964428935.1 uncultured Planctomycetaceae bacterium
GAGCGCTCTCCGCCAGCGGTCCGGTCGCCCCCAGACGGGACCCCGAGTGCATGCCGCGAGGCAGGCGCCGGGAACCCCGACGGCCCGGGCGCCGACCTGTGGAGAGTGCCGCGAAGGAACCGGACGCCGGGCGCGTGCACAGCGGGGGGATTCCCGAGCGGCCAAAGGGGTCAGACTGTAAATCTGATGGCTCAGCCTTCACAGGTTCGAATCCTGTTACCCCCATTTTATTGGAGTAGATTACGCGGGTGTAGTACAATGGTAGTACTCCAGCCTTCCAAGCTGGTTGTGAGGGTTCGATTCCCTTCACCCGCTCTTGCGTTTTGTTAGAGTCCCGTCCGCGGGTGTTTTCGGCAGCAGTGCTGCTGTAGCTCAGTGGTAGAGCGCGTCCTTGGTAAGGACGAGGTCATGGGTTCAAGTCCCATCAGCAGCTTTCGAGCGCCCGCGGCGTGAGCGTCGCGAGCTGTTTATATTTCTGGGGTGAGCCTGGCTGCTGGAGGAAGGCGGCTCGGGCGTGGTTGGGCGGGGTTGGTCCTGCCGAGGTGGTGTTTCAGGCACGGAGAAAGAAACCAGGGAGCAATCATGGCTAAGGAAGTCTTTGAGCGAACAAAGCCACACGTCAACGTCGGGACGATCGGTCACATCGACCACGGCAAGACCTGCTTGACGACTGCGATCCTCGCCGTGCAGTCAAAAAAGGGCTTGGCGAAGTTCAAGAGCTACGCGGAAATTGCCAAGGGCGGCACCGTCCGTGACGAGACCAAGACGGTTACGATTCACGTCAGTCACGTCGAGTACGAGACCGAGAAGCGGCACTACGCTCACATCGACTGCCCCGGTCACGCCGACTACATCAAGAACATGATTACGGGTGCCGCCCAGATGGACGGTGCGATTCTGGTGGTGTCGGCGGCGGACGGACCGATGCCGCAGACCCGTGAGCACGTCCTTTTGGCTCGGCAGGTCGACGTGCCCGCCTTGGTGGTGTTTCTGAACAAGGTGGACTTGGTCGACGACGAGGAGTTGCTCGAGCTGGTCGAAATGGAGGTTCGGGAGCTCTTGTCGAAGTACGAGTTCCCGGGCGACGAAGTGCCCGTCATTCGCGGCAGCGCGAAAGCGGTGATGGACAATCCGGACGATGCGGAAGCGGCCAAGTGCATCGAAGAGCTGCTGGATGCGTTGGACAACTACATTCCGGAGCCGCAGCGTCCGCGTGACAAGCCGTTCCTGATGGCCATCGAAGACGTGTTCTCGATCGCTGGCCGCGGCACGGTGGTTACCGGGCGAATCGAGCGCGGCACGATCAAGGTGGGCGACAAGGTCGAGATCGTCGGCCTTCGTCCGACGCAAGAGACGACTTGCATCGGCGTTGAGATGTTCAACAAGACGTTGGAGGAAGGAATCGCCGGCGACAACGTTGGTGTCCTCCTGCGTGGCATCAAGTACGACGAAGTGGAGCGAGGACAGGTGCTGGCGGCGCCGGGCACCATTACCCCGCACACGAAGTTCGAGGCCGAGGTGTACGTGCTGAGCAAGGAGGAAGGCGGCCGGCACACCCCGTTCTTCAGCGGGTACCGGCCTCAGTTCTACTTCCGGACCACGGACGTCACGGGAACGGTCAAGCTGCTCGGCGGCGCGGAGATGTGCATGCCAGGCGACAACGTGCGTCTGGAGGTCGAGCTGCTGAAGCCGGTCGCCATGGACGAAGGGAGCCGCTTTGCAATCCGCGAGGGTGGTCGCACGGTCGGCTCGGGAGTCGTTGCCAAGATTCTGGGGTAGAACGGTACTGCTGGTTAAGAGCACAAACAGTGCGGGATGCTCGTGGCCACATGTTACGAGCATCCCGCTGTTTGAAGTCCCAGAAGCGTCGGGTCGATGACGCCGTGACCGGGAAAGCGAATCATGCCACGAGAGTACGTTTGGTTGGAGTGCACGGAATGCGGGGCTCGTAACTACCGCGTCCAAAAGGAGACACGCGGCACGGACCGGCTGCAATTGAGGAAGTATTGTCCGCGTTCCCGCAAGCACACGCTTCATAAAGAGTCTCGAAAGAAGTAGAATGGCCCGCGGTGCAGGGACCGTCGCGGGACGCGTCCCGGGAAAGAGTGACGCTCGAGTGGCTCGGCGTGCTTGTCGGACCTGAGTGCTCGTCCTGGGGGTGG
>CAYSAG010000542.1:0-2161 GCA_964428935.1 uncultured Planctomycetaceae bacterium
AGCCAGGCGTTCCTGCTGGACGAGATGCTGGACGAAGTGGCCGACGACGTGGCGGCCCTGTTCGCGAGGCTGGACAGCGGTCGTGGGCCGGACAGGCAGGCGCGGCGTGCCGGTTGCCTGCCGCGTCCGTCCACGTGGGTCCGGGGCCCGGGAGGCCTGCGGGCCGACTCGCGCCCGTGGAACGAAGTGCAGTCGGACTACGCGTTCGTCGACCAGCTGGAGCGTTTGCGCTCCAAGGTCGAAGGCCCGGGCAACCAGGAACGCTTCGACTACTGGCTGAGCCAGTTTCGTTACTTGCGAGCGGTTGGCCACTTGGCGTGCTTGTGGGGCCAGTACCAACGTCAGGTGCGAGCGGTCCGAGGCGAGAAGGACGCGGCTCGGCGAAAGCGGCTGGCCGTCGAGCGTCTGTTCCCGCTCCGGCGGAAAATGATTGACGTCCTGGCCGAGGTCCAGCGACACCTGCTGGCAGCCGTCTCCATGTGGGGAGGCCTGGGCAACGTGGCCAACTGGCAGCAGCACGTCATTCCGCAATTGTTGGACGACACCGCGTCGGAGCTTTCGAAGTTGGCCGGACGGCCGCTGCCGCCGGAGCTGACCGAGTTGCCGAAGCAGTACGAAGGGCCTGCCCGACTGGTCGTGCCGACCGTGCGCACGCACGCGGAACAGAACGAGCGGCTTTCGCTGCGAATCCTCGTGCTGGCTCGGCGGTCTCGACGCGACGTGCAAGTGCACGTCCGGCCGCTCGGCCGCGGCCAGTTCGCCGTCCGACCGGCTCGGCACGTCGCGCGAGGTGTGTACGTGGTCGAGCTGCCTCCGGCGACCGGTTTGGGTCTGGAGTACTACGTGTCGGCCACCGTGGACGACCAACGGCTGGTGTGGCCGGCCACAGCCCCGCAGGTCAACCAAACAGTGGTGGTGTTGCCCGAGGAGGAACAACAATGAAAGGACGAGCTTCCGTTCTGTTTGTGGCGTTGGTGGCGGCGCTGGCCGCCTCGCCCGCCCTCGCGCAAAAGTTCCGCCCCAACTACGACGAGTCGAAGGTCCCGAAGTACACGCTGCCCGACCCGCTGGTCTGCAGCGACGGTCAACGCGTCACCGACGCCAAGACGTGGTTCCAGAAGCGACGGCCGGAACTTCTGGAACTGTTCCGCCGTGAGGTTTACGGACGCAGTCCCGGAAGGCCGGAGAAAATGAAGTTCGTGGTGACGTCGGTCGACCCGAACGCACTGGACGGCAAGGCCGTGCGAAAAGAAGTGACCATTCTGTTCGTCGGCCACCCCGACGGCCCCTTCATGGACTTACTGATTTACCTGCCCAAGGACGCGCCGCGGCCCGTGCCCACGTTCCTCGGTTTGAACTTCTCCGGCAACCACGCCATTCACCCGGACCCGGGAATCACGCTGTCTCGCAAGTGGATGCGGCAACGCAAGGGCATGGGCGTGGTCCACAATCTGGCCACGGCCGAGTCGCGTGGCAAGGCTGCCAGCCGCTGGCCCGTCGAGAAAATTCTCGCACGCGGTTACGCCCTAGCCACGGCCTACTACGGGGACATCGACCCCGACTACGACGACGGCTTCCACAACGGCGTTCACCCGCTGTTCTACAAGCCGGGACAAACCAAACCGGCGCCCGACGAGTGGGGCTCAATCGGCGCTTGGGCTTGGGGGTTGAGCCGGGCCATGGACTACTTCGAGACCGACCCGGACATCGACCACAAACACGTGGCCGTCCTGGGGCACTCGCGACTGGGCAAGACGGCTCTGTGGGCCGGAGCTCAAGACGAACGGTTCGCCATTGTCATTTCGAACGACTCCGGGTGCGGCGGCGCGGCACTGAGCCGACGGCGGTTCGGCGAAACCGTGGCTCGAATCAACACGTCCTTCCCTCACTGGTTCTGCGACAACTTCAACAAGTACAACGACAACGAAGACGCGCTGCCCGTCGACCAGCACGAGCTCATTGCACTGATTGCTCCCCGGCCCGTCTACGTGGCCAGCGCCCAGCAGGACCTGTGGGCCGACCCGCGCGGCGAATTCCTTTCTGCCAAGAACGCCGACCCCGTCTACAAGCTGCTCGGAACGGAAGGCCTGCCCGTCGACCAAATGCCACCGGTCGACCACCCAGTCCTGGGCACCATTGGCTACCACATTCGGACGGGCAA
>CAYSAG010000543.1:0-2154 GCA_964428935.1 uncultured Planctomycetaceae bacterium
AGTGCTTCGTTTCGTCGGTTTGGTAGGCGCCGACTACGGTCAGCCGGGCTTGTTCCAACTGCCGTGCTTCGTTCGCTGCCGACACTTGGCCTGTCTGACGCTGCGGCAGTGGGGTGGCGGTCGGCGTTTTGGGCAAGCGAGTCGGTTGTGGGGGCGGGTTGGCAGAGGTTTGGTCCGACGAGGCGTCCGGCGGTGTCGGCAGCTCGGGGTGACTGGGAGGCGGCGCCGGCGACTGGGGCGGCTCCGTCGGTTCGGGTGCCGGCGGGGCGGGCCACGGTGTCTGCCACTGGCTTGGCGGAGAAACGCCGGTCAGCGGTCCGTGCAACTCCTCGGCCAATTCCTGGACGAAGTGGAGCCGCTCCATTTCGATTTGCTTGATCATTTCGTCCTCTTCGTCGTTGTGAATGACTCGGGGCGTCAAGAAAATCAGCAGCTCTTTCCGCGACGTCTCGACCCGGTCGAATCGGAAGGCCCGTCCCAGGACCGGTACGTCTCCCAGCCAAGGCACTTTCCGCGTGACCGTGGTGTCCTCGTTCGTAATGATTCCGCCCAGAACGACCGTCTGGTTGTTGTCCACAATGATGTTGGCAATGGCCGTCTTGGTGTCCTTGACCGGCGACTCAATGGGACGGCCGGACGCGTCCGTAGTGAGCACAATGCCCCGTTCCAGCAACTGGCTCTTCTCGGCTGCGACCTGCAAGTAAATTCGGTCGTCCGGCGTGACTTGCGGCGTCACACGCAGAATGATGCCCACGTCGGTGAACTCCACCAGCGGCACGGCGACGCCCGAAAAAGCGTTGGAAGAAAAGCCGTTGATTCGGGGAACCTCCGACACGACCTGGACGACCGCCTCCTGGCCTTCGACCGTCCGAATCTGCGGACGGCTCAGAATTTCAACGTGCCGGTTGGACGCCAAGGCTCGGACCAGCACGTTGACCGAGTCAGAAGCTGCCGAAATGACCAACCCGCCGAAACCCAGGTCGGTGTTGCCCCGTCCCAGAGCAAAGTTACTAATGCCCTGGACGCCGATGCGGCTGGTACGGCTGGTGCCGGGCGCGTTGCCCAGCGGGTCCGTGGTGTTGAAGTTGAATCCCGGCGTGAGGACGCCGTTCACCACCAGGCTGCGGTCGAACAGAATGGGGTCTTGAAAGCCCAGCTCGACGCCGAACTCGTCCGTGTCGTCCAGCTCCACCTCGACAATCAACGCCTGAATGATGACCTGCTCGGGCGGCTTGTCGAGCTTCTCGACCAGCTTCAAGACGTCGTCGAAGTACCGCGGCGTGACGCTCAACAGCACACTGTTCGTGACCGGCTCGGCGACAGCAATGATTTCCTCTTCCAACAATTCGTACGGGCTAATCAGTCCCGGCTCGGACTGCTCCAGTGCCCTCAGCGAGTCACGAAACTCGTTGATGGCCGCGACGACGTCTTCGGCCTGACTGTTCTTCAACCGCACGACTTCCGTGCGACGCTCTCGCAAGTTTCCCTCGTCCAATCGGAGAATGATGGCCTCAATCATGCTCAGCGCGTCCTCGCCGCCCACGGCAATGATGCTGTTGGTCCGAGCGTCGGCTTCCAGTCGAAGGCCAATCAGCGTGCTGGTCGCGTCTTCCGTCCCGGCCAAACGAACTCCCGACTGCGCTTGCTGCACGGTCAGCAAGTCCTGGAACAAGTTGTTCAGAATGTCGACGACGCTGGACGCCTGAGCGTTTTGCAACGTGAAGATTTTGACCTGAGCGACTTGTTCGGCCGGACGGTCCAAATAGGTGATCAACGCCTCCATTAGACCCATGCTTTCGGGTGGAGCCGTGACAATGACGCTGTTCGTCCTTGGGTCGGGCGTCACGCGAATGTCGGCCAGAATGCCGGACCGGTAAACTTTTTCCTTGCCGCCGTCGGCGTAAAGAAACTGCAAAATGGCGCTTTTAGTTTCTTGAAGCTCTTGTGCGGTACGGGCGGTGGCCGCCAGACCCAGTTGCCCCAGCCCGGCCGCTCCCAAAGCAAAGCTGGGCGGGCTGAGCACGCTTTGAATGGCTTGGTTCAAAAGGTTGGCCAGCTCTTCGGCTACGGCATTTTTCAGAGGAAACACCTTAATGTCGTTGACCGCTTCCGAGGCCTCCTGGTCGATTTTCTGAATGAGTGAGGCCACCTCCC
>CAYSAG010000544.1:0-2132 GCA_964428935.1 uncultured Planctomycetaceae bacterium
TGGACGCGGTTTGGAGTGCGGTGCTCCTGCACCGCTTTGGATCCAAAGCGGCAGAAGGCTGCCGCACTCCAAGAAGCGCGAACATTGTTCGCGTTTTCGAACCAATGAGGGTCTAAGCTTGGTCGGGCTCGTTGGCTGCGTCTGGTCCGGAGGACTCGTCTCCAGCGTCTGTCGCTGCCTCCTCCGCGGGCTGGTCCGGTGCTTCCGCAGGGGCCTCGGGCTTGTCCTCAGCGACGGCGTCGGTACGTTCGGCGGTCGGTTGCGCTTCCGGCGCGGTCGACTCTTCGCCGCCAGGAGCCTGGTCCGCCGAAGCCGCTTGCTGCTCCGTTCGCTCTTCTTCCGGCTCGGCCACCAGCCGGTTCCCCTCGAGCACCAATGCTGTAATTTCGATTTCCGTGTACTTCTGACGGTGGCCGGTGTGGCGACGAGAGTTTTTCCGCCGTCGGAACTTCTGAATCTCCAGCTTCGGGCCCTTCACCAGCGGGTTGACGACAACGGCCTCGACCACCGCGTCTTCCACACACGGGTGGCCGATGCGGTTCTCACGTCCGTCGTTCAGGAGCAGCACGCGGTCGAACGTGAGGGTGTCGCCCTTCTGCACGCCGTCCCGGTAGTCAATGGCCAAACGGTCGCCAGTGGTCACCTTGTACTGATGACTGCCGTCTTCAATCACCGCGAACATCGGTTTTCACCTCATCCAACAAACGGAACGCTCCGGCGCTGCTGCCGCAGTTGCTTGCGGCGTGCCGACGAACGTTGTGCGCGTCGCTGGGCGAGCCGCGGCCCGTCGTCCAACGTCGCCGTGGTCCGACCATTTTCGGGAATGGCAAGCACGCCGCTGCGCGAAGAGCCGCAGATTCTACACGCTCAGTTGAGCGATTGCGAGTATTCCGGCGGCCAAATTCGGCTCTCCAAACCGCTGGCGTCCGTGCAAAACAGCGCCAGGTGGTTGGGACTGACGTCCACGCGCGGATGAATCTCGATCGTCACCTGACTTTCGTCCTCCAGCCGGTTGATGTCCCGACGCTTCTTGTTGTACAGGTACTCCGCAACCCGAGCGTGGACGTGCACCTTGACGGCCACGACGTCGTCTCGGTGTACGGCCGACATGAGCAGTCGCATGGTTTCGATCGCGACGCTTTCGGCGGTCTTGACCAACCCAGTGCCGCCGCAGGCGGGACAGCTTTCGAAAATGCTGCGGCGCAAAGAAGGCCGGATGCGCTGCCGCGTCAGTTCGACCAGTCCGAACGGGCTGATTCGGAGCATTTTGGTGCGAGCCCGGTCTCGCCGTAACCCCGCTCGCATGGCCCGTTCCACCGACCGCCGGTGACGCTCCTCACGCATGTCGATGAAATCAATAACGATCACACCGCCCAGGTCGCGCAGGCGGATCTGGCGGCAAATCTCTTCGGCGGCCCTCATGTTCACTTGGTAAGCGGTCTCTTCAGCGTCGTCGTCCGCTCGGAAGTTGCCGCTGTTGACGTCGATGGCCACCAGAGCCTCGGTCTGGTCGATCACGATCGAACCGCCCCCCTTCAGCGGCACCTCGCGAGAATGGATGCGCGAGATCTCGTCCTCGATTCCGTACCGCTGAAAGATCGGCTCCTTGCCTTCGTACAGCTTCACCCGGTTGACGTGCCGCGGCATGACAATCTTCATGAACTCGCGCGCTCGCTCGAAAGCCTCCGGCTCGTCGATCCAGACCGTTTGAATTTCGTTCGTGTAGATGTCCCGAATCGTGCGGATGATCATGTCGCTTTCTTCGTAGATGTCCGCGGGGCTCGGGCACTTCTTGATCCGCCGCACGATGACGCGCCACAGCCGCAGCAGGTAGTTCAAGTCCCTCTGCAGCTCTTTCTTCGTTCGGTCCACTCCGGCCGTCCGAATGATGAACCCCAGGCCTTCGGGCGGGTTGAGTTCTCTCAGCATCCGCCTCAGTTTCCGCCGCGTTTCGTCGTCGGCAATCTTGCGGCTGACGCCCACTCGTTGCAAACCCGGCATCAACACCAAGTACCGACCGGGAATGCTGATGTAGGTCGACAAGGTGGGGCCTTTTGTCCCTACGCCGTCCTTGATGACCTGCACCAACACCTCGCTGCCACGCCGGAAAATGTCTTGGATCGGGGGTTTGT
>CAYSAG010000545.1:0-2126 GCA_964428935.1 uncultured Planctomycetaceae bacterium
GCCGCCGCCGACCCCGCTGCGCGACCAAGTCGCGAGTGCCGTCCGGGCCGAAGAACTGCGCCAGACGCCACCAGACAGCAATGCAGTCGGCCGGCGTCCACGGTTCCGGCTCCAGGCCCAGCCGGTCGAACAAGTAGTGGCGGTCGGCTCGGTGACGGCGGAAGTAGTCGTTGACGCCGTCGCAGTACGCTTGCAGCAGACGGCGAGTTTCCGGGTCGAGCCGCTCGGCGACTCGTCGAGCCGCTCGGTAGAAGCCGAACGTTCGCATTTTCCGGTCGCTCTGCACGGCCGATTCCTGGCGGCGGGTCTTTTGGACGTCCCCCAACAGCTCGGCCAACCGTCCCTGAATGACTCGCAAGTTGTAGTACATCTGAAAGCCCCGGTCTTCGGCCGTGGCGTAGCCGAGTCCGTAGAAGGCGTCTTCGTCGGACTGGGCCAAGACGTGAGGCGTGCCCCACTGGTCGCGAACAATTTCCAACTCGGCGCTCCAAGCGACCGACAGCCCGTTGGCCAGGAGCAGCAGAATGGCCAGCGCCGCACCGGTGTGTCGTCGTGGCCGCTCGGTCGGGCACACGCAAGGTTCAAGACCGAGCCGCTCGCCTTGCTGGGGCTGTTCTTTGCGAGCCCGCTGTTTCGTGCGTCTGCCACGCAGAACAAGGGGCTGGCGAGCGCCGCGCGAGCTTTCAGCCAGCAGCACGCCCGAAGATCCTCCCACCAATGAAGGCAACTCTTTCGTGACCGTCGCAGACGGCTTCCGAGGTGTCGACATGAAGCGGTCTCCTTCAGTTGAGGTCATGGGTAGGCAGCACCAGGTGTGACCAACGGCAGGGCGGGAGACCGAGCGACTTGACCAGGACTCGCTGTTGTGGCCGACAATTTTTGCGACCGCACCAATCCTGCTCTTAGCCGCTCGTGCCGACCAGCATAACCCAACGGCAAGCCGACTTCGAGCGCGCAGGAAGACCAACCCGAAACAAGAAGCCGTACAGACGAAGCGGCCTCTGCGTCGCAGCTGGCCGCCGTCGAGACCAGTCCACGGGACACGGCTCTTCGCCCGCTGCACCAATTTTCGCGCTGCCCCGATCTTTCGCCTCGGCGTCGTCGGAGAAACGGCCGAGCCGCTCGACCGACAAGACGGAACCCCGCTACAATGTGTTGCTGTTCGGATGACCCTCAGCGTCGCACCGTCGGCCACAGCACGCCGCGGCACGGAACCGGCGTTGTTCCCGGACGCTTCCGGTCGGCGTCACGCTACGCTCGCAGCGCCGAGCTATTTGGCCGCGCCGCGGTCCTGCGACGGCTCTCGGCCCGAGCGAACTTTTCGAGTTGTCCCGCAAGCACCGGAATCGGCCTACGTGATGGTGTGGGCAGCCTCCTTGGCCGGCTGCGCGGGGAGGAGACGAAAATGAGACTCGGTCGCTTGCACAAAGTGCAGCTTCGCACGGTCTGGCCATCCGAAAGCGCATCTTTCACGCCGTGGCTGGCACAGCCAGAGAACCTGAAGTTGCTGGGCGACGCAATAGGGATTGAGCTTGAGTTGGAGTCGACAGAGAAAGACGTGGGACCTTTCAGTGCGGACATCTTGTGCAAGGACACTTCGACCGGCGACTGGGTGGTCATCGAAAACCAACTGGAGAAAACAGACCACACTCATCTGGGACAGCTCCTGACTTACGCCGCGGGACTGAAGGCCACTACCGTTGTTTGGGTCGCCGGAAAGTTCACCGACCAACACCGCGCGGTCCTGGACTGGTTGAACGACGTCACCGACGACAGGGTGAACTTTTTCGCCCTCGAAGTGGAGCTATGGCAAATAGAAGACTCACCCATCGCACCCAGATTCAACGTGGTGAGCAAGCCTAACGAGTGGTCACGCGACATAGTGGCGGGAGCGTCCGGCCGAGGAGGCGAGTTGACCGACGCGAAGAAACTGCAGCTTGAGTTCTGGACAGCCTTCCGAGAATACGTCCTCGAAAAAGGCGCTTCTATCAAACCCACCAAACCGTTGCCTCAGAACTGGATGACTATCGGAATCGGCCGATCGGATTTCTGGCTGGACGCAATTGCTTCAATGTATGATTCGGAGACAGGCAGTTATGACCGGCAGGAGATACGAGCGCAGCTAG
>CAYSAG010000546.1:0-2111 GCA_964428935.1 uncultured Planctomycetaceae bacterium
TTGATGTCAAAACGCCTCGCGGCCATTCGGGCTCGAATTTGAAGACAGCCTCTTACTTCAACGAGCTGGCCGGCGGCCCGGAAAACGGCTGGAAGCACCTTTTGGGTAGCAACTTTGATTGGGGGCAGAGTATCCCGTTGCTGGCGGCTTCGGTGCCGGACAAGGGCGGACGCTCAGTGAGCCACGCAATCCCGGTGATTGGACAAGTGCTTGTGCCCCCAGAGGTTTTCGACAGGAGGTTTACGCCTGAGCCGGTGCTCGAAGCGATGGTAACCATTCTTCGAGCTGGCTCGCGTCCCGCGATATTGGTCGTTCGGTTGGAGTGGGCACTCCGCCACTACGGGAGCGTTCGACGCCTGCTGGACGAGACACGGGTATGCTTGAGAAGCAAGACGGTCTGCGTAGCGAGTCGCAGAGTTGAAGGGTGGATCATTGTAACCGTGTTCGAACGAGGAGCAAAGCCATGATGCGAGCCCCAGCGAGAACGAAGGTTTCGGCATGTCCTCTGAAGGTGACAGCTGCCGTCATTTTCGCGGCTGACCTCTGCATGATTGCGGCGGATACCCTGGTCGTTCCGCTGTTGGCCGCTCCCCCGTCGGAGAACAACTCCTGTTGCAAATTGTCTGCGTGCAATGGAGCTGTTGAAGTGACACCGACGTCGGACGGGTGGACAGACGGCTGCCAAAAAGATGCCAAGGGAAATTGCCTTGCTTCATCTCACTGCTATACCTGCACCGGGTCGTCCTCGCCCACGGACTTGTGCTACTACAGCGGCCGCCCGGACCAACATTGCACAGCCACTGGGATCAGCGGCTGGCGGTACTACGATTGCGGTCGCAAGATTCAGCAGGAGTGCCGAAACGGCGGGGGCAGCGTCAGCGGCTGTTGTGCCGTCGGCGTCAACCCCATTCGAACAGGCCTTTCGTGCAAGGAACCAGAATGTTTGCCCTTCGTCTCTAGCCCCTGCCAGTGACGAACTGGGCAGACGCCCGCGGCCCTGAAACAGGCAGCCCGAGTCGCTGCGCCATTCTTGCCAAGACCGATGGTAGGGCGCAGCGACGGTTGCGCCGCAGAACGGCGAGGCTTGCCCCCGATGAGGACTGTACGATGACCTCCGAAACGTCTCGCGCTCAGATTGCACTCTGGTGCGTTTTCGTCGCGTTGCTCAGCTGCTTGCGCAGCGCGTTGGGCGGCCCAGCGAATGTGACACAGCCGGAGTCTGAGGATGCCCAAAGAGCGGAGGCCCTGGCCGCTCCTTGTCGTGGTGCTCTTGAGGCTGTGCACTCTTTTGAGGGACATGTGAAAACGTTTCAGCCTTATACGGATTCGCATGCACAAGGCGTGATACCGTCGGGCGCCGAGCTGGACGAAAACGGCCTGATCATGTACGAAGATTTCCAGTGTGCATGGGAGCGTCAGACCGGTCGGCTCATGGCCCGCGGCCGTGAGCTGTTTGAGAACCGCGACGGTGCTGGTGTCCACTATCAGCAATTCTGGGGAGCGTACGACGGCTCGCAACTCCGCACGTTCTCTGTGGAAACGCAAAGCGGGCAGATTCTACGTTCGCCCTATCCTCTACTGGTGTACCCCACCATAACTTGGCTTCTTGGGTACAACATCGCGAGCCACCCAGCGCGCCATTTGGCTGATCTGCTAAGCGACGGCATGAGGCTGGTTCGGAAGGTGGACGACGAGAACGGGATCTACGCGCTTGAGCGCGAGTACTTGGAAGGCGCGAACGAAAATTGGCCGGAGGGGCCGACTCGGTGCACGCTGCGCGTTTGGGTCGACGCGAAACACGGGTTCTTGCCCAGGCGGGTGCTCGTGCTTCTCCATGTGCGTGGGGTGGATGTGAAAGTCAATGACCTCTTGATCGAGAACTTGAAGTTCGCCCAGACAGCGGACGGAACTTGGATGCCGGTGGAGGGGCGATATACGAACTTCCAACTTCGGGCTGAGTTTCCGGACGGGCTAACGGCCGCCGACACCCGCAAACTTCCCAAGAGTGTTTGGAGAGAGGTGCAAAAGCGGACACGCTACTATTCGACGGTGGTCGGCGCGCCGATTCTAATTCGTATCGATCCGGCAAGCATGCGAATCAATCGACCAAT
>CAYSAG010000547.1:0-2109 GCA_964428935.1 uncultured Planctomycetaceae bacterium
CAGCGAGCGGTTCGCTCCATTCTTGTTCGAGCAGGTGGAGAGCGTGTTTGCGTTCTTGTTCCATCCGGGGATTTCGGCCACCAACGGCTTGGCGGAACGGGCGATTCGTCCGGCGGTGGTGAACCGGAAGGTGTGGGGCGGCAACCGGACGTGGCTCGGAGCCGAGGCGCAACAGATTCTGATGTCGGTCCTTCAAACGTGCGTCCAACGCGGCCTCTCCCCCATCCGCTTCCTCCACGACCAGCTCACGTCCCCAAACCCACTCCTCCTCCCGGCACCAACGCGGTAGACAATTACTCCAAACGTCACAATGGCGTGCGCGGCCGTCTGCACAATGGACGTCACCTTCGCCCGCTCGGACAACGCCACTTGACGGGCCGGCGCAATGATGACGTGCCACACCGCCGGGGCGAGCAACAGGGTCGGCAGGGAAGCGTCGGCCAGGGCTCGCACCGGTTTGGCCGTGTGCCCGGGCACGAGCGACGTCGAGCACAACATGATGGCCGACTCGGCGACAAGAATGACAGCCAAGGCCAAGAGCATGAGGCGAATGACCGAGGGGGCGGTCTCGGGAATGCGAGCCTCCTCGGTCGGTCCCTCGGCCAAACCAGGCCGTCGCAGACCAAGGCGCTGTGCTATTCGAGCAGCCGCGGAGCGGAAAGAGAAGGGAGCTTGCATGGGAACGGCTCGTCTCGAGATTTGTGGCTGTCCGCCGTCCACGAAGAACGGTCCGGTGCGACGAAGTGGCCCCGCGGCCCAGCTGCGTCAATCCGTTTGCGGAACCGCTGTCTTGCTCGCCGAGACCCCGGACAGACAGTGCTCTTGGTGGCACGCCCGCGCACGGTCTGTCAAGAGCCGCGTCGCGCCGGGGTCGGACGAACGGCGCAGACGGCGGGCGAGTGACCGCCCTAGTGTGCCAACCTCACACGGACTCCGCAGGGCCAATGAACTGCGCCGGCGGACGAGGAACGCACCAGGGTCAGGACCGGCCCGTCTTTCAGTGGCCGGCGACACGTTCGTTCGCCAGAAGCAGCGTCAAGACGGCTCGGTTCGCCGGCGGAAAGGGCAGGCTCGTCAGCTCCGCCAGCCGTACCCAACGGAAAGGCGAAGCGACAGGCGGGAAGCGAGAGACCGACCCGTCGCGCGGAACGTCCGACCCGACCGGCCGGCACAGCCAGAAATGCAGTTCGACGCGAGCGTGCGGGTAGTCGTGTTGGCAGGTGAGCAGCAACCGCACGGGTTCGACTCGCAGGTTCGTCTCCTCCCGGCACTCGCGGACGGCGCAGTCGCGAGCCGACTCGCCGCGCCGACACTTCCCGCCGGGAAACTCGGCCATTCCCGCCAGCGAACGGCCCTCCGGACGAACCCCGACCAAGTAACACCCTTCGTGCTCGACGACGGCCACACCCACACGCTCTACTGGCCGGCTCTGTCGGTCTGCGGACCCGGCGTTCATTGCCGCGAACTCGTGCCTGGTCAGCTGGTTCCAATTCACGAACCGTCCGGCGGTTGCATGGAGAAGTCGGGCGGCGGGGCGCCCATGGCGTGGTAGCCAGCGTCGACGTGCAGCACCTCACCGGTAATGCCCGAGGCCAGGTCGCTGAGCAAGAAGAGGCCCGTGCGGCCCACCTCTTGCGGAGTAATGTTTCGTCTCAAAGGAGCCATGCCCTCGTACAGCCGCATCATCAAGTCGAACTCGCCGACAGCCGACGCCGCCAGAGTGCGAACCGGCCCCGCACTGAGCGCGTTGACCCGAATTTGGTGACTCTGTCCCAATTCGTTGGCCAGGTAGCCCACGGCCCGCTCCAACGCCGCCTTGCACAACCCCATTAGGTTGTAACCGGGCACGACCCGCTCGCCCCCCAGGTAGGTCAACGTTAAGATGCTGCCGCCCGGTTTCAGCACGTCCTTCGCCCGTCGCGCCACCGCCAAAAGGCTGTAGACGCTGATTTCCATTGCCAGCAGGAAGCCCTCGCGGCTGACGTTGTACGTGGGCTCCTTCAGGTCGTGGGCTGGAGCGTAAGCGACCGAGTGGACGACGAAGTCGATTTGGCCGAACGTCTGGCGAGCTGTGTCGAAGAGGCGGTCCAGGTCTTCGTCGCTGCGGAC
>CAYSAG010000548.1:0-2104 GCA_964428935.1 uncultured Planctomycetaceae bacterium
CGCTTCTCGCACCGCTGCCTCATCCTGTTGGTCGGTCCAGCGGAGTGGTTTCTGGCTGTTGGCTGGGGTCATGGTCGTTTCCTTCTAGGCCTATGGCCAAGTCTGCATGCGTTGGTTATGGCAGCGTTGCTTTGCAACGCTTCCATCGTCTACCGTCAGAGCCCTATCCGCACGGGATCGCGTCCCGCTACCGTCACGTGGCCGCTCGGTGAGTGGTCGTCGGTCGTCCGGTGGGCCGCCTTGGGTCAGCCAGCCGCGTGCTTGCGGAGCGTCTGCAGTTGGTCGCGGCAGATGCAACTGACGCGATCGGCAGCCAGCATGTCGTCGCACCACCGAGCGATCGCTTCCGGCGGCAGATCGCTTTGCTTGAGAGCGCCGACCACAACTTCGATGCACCCCTCAATGTCGTAGGTCATTATTCCTTCGTCGCTCATCTCGACCTGATAGCTCCCTTTCCGCATCAGCTCGACGCACAGGTCCATGGCCTGTCTGAGCGCACCCGCTTTGACCAATCGCTGCAAGCCGCGACGCACTTTGTCGTACGCACGGTAGTCGTAGTCGAAGTCGTAACCGATGTGCCGCTCGTCGAGGGCCGTGGCGTCGGCGATCGCCTCGCAGATCGAATCAACCAAATCTTCGTCAGCCGGTTCGACTCCGAGCCAGGCTTCCAGCTCGTTCAGCGTCCTCGTGTCGCGGGTTGCAAGTTCGAGCACCAATCGGACCAGTTCGCTCTTCGGTTGCTTCGCAAGCGCCTTGCGGAGCCGCTCGATGCGTGAATCACGGCCGCGTCTTCCTCTCGAGGCGGTCTTCTTCCTGTACTTCTTGGCCATAGCTTGCCTTTCTTTGCCTTTCGGTGCTGCATGTGATTGTTTCGGCGACTTGGCGAGAGACCACTGTCTGCTGAGTCTATGACGGTGTCCGGGAGTTGTGCAGGCCCACGCTCCGTCGTGGCCGTCGACGGTGTGTGCTCCGACGCCGGCACCGGCAGACACGTTCAGTCACTCGAAGCTCGCGAGCCTGCAGAAAAGCGAACGACTTCCCGGACGCCCTTGAGTATGTCACAGCGAAGCCGGCAGGAACAGCCCGAGGCCGAAATGGGACGAATGGCCCAGTGCGATCGGGCCGCGGACGGGTTCGGGGAACGTGAGCCGGAACGCGCCAGACAGGCGGCGACCGCCGTCGTCGCTGCGCTTCTGCCGAAACCGTTTGAATTGGATCGGCCGCAAGCTGGGCCCGGTAGCGCCGGGCGTCCACAAAACCGGCTGGATGCGGAACACGCCGGGCGGATCGTAAATCGGCTCGATGCCAACGTCTTCGGCCGAAAACGGCCAGCCCCGTCGCTCGATGAGCCGCTCGATCTCTTCACGCAGCACCTGCATGATAAACGCGTGCGGATTTTGGAGCAGCTCGACCGGATCGCGTTTACGCCCGTTCTTTTTCGGATGGCGCGTGACCAGAAACGGCGTGGTCGCGACCCACTGCTGGGCAAGCTGCAGCGGGCCCGGCGTCAGCTCTTCCTGTCGTCCAAGGGCCAAAAGCAGCAGACGCACTTCGGGCACGTCTTCGCCGCGCTTCAACACTCGAAGCCGATCGAGCGATTTCAGCTCGTCGGAGTCGAACCCGTCTTCGGCCACGACGGTCAGATGATCCAGCCGCCCGTCCCCGTCTTCATCGGTAGGCAGGTAATAAGCATGTCCGTGGCCGGTCAGCTTGTTGCCCTTTTCGTCTTTGCCGGAAAAAATCGCCGACTTGCCTCGCACCCCGTCCCGTTCCGTCAACCGCCCGTAGATGCCCATCAGTTGGAAGCGCACCTGCTCGGCCACCGGCAGCGTTTCGGTCAGCAGGGGCAGAACGGTCGAATCGAGGGCATAACGGGCCACCTGGAACCGCGGCCGCTGCGTGGTACGCCGTCGCGGTCGACGTCGAGCGGGGTCGAAACAATCCGCCGGTCGCACGTAAGTGACCCACTTTGAGCCGGGCGGGTCGGACCATTTCTCTTCGTGAAGTTGCGTCGTCTCGATGCACAGGTTCCACGCCGGATCGTAATGTGGCCGAGCAGACTTCCTGCCTTTCCCCTTTTTGCCTTCGGGCGTCTTCACGTGGT
>CAYSAG010000549.1:0-2077 GCA_964428935.1 uncultured Planctomycetaceae bacterium
GCTTCAGAGGACGAGGGCCCAGCTCCAGCCGCGCCGCGCAGCCCCCGCGGCCCGGCAGTGCGACGCCGTCGCGGGGTCGACTTCGGCCGTCCCGGTTTGCTAGCGGCGGTCGGTCGCTCAAGGCGTTTGTTTTGGTTGGGCCGAAGCGGCCGCCTGCGTTGTCGCTCTCGCCTGTTGCCGTTCAATTCTTCGAGCCAACCGGCGAGCCAGCCGTCTCAGTGACGCCTGCAGCTCGCGCAACTGCGGCGGCTGCGGCCGTGGCCGGGGAATCAAGACGTAGTCGAAACCGGCCGGAATGTCGTACTGACACAGCCGGAAAGCCTCCTTCAGCAGTCGCTTCAGGCGGTTGCGCTGGGTGGCCTTTCCGTGTTTGCGCGACACGGTCACGCCGACGCGGCTGCGCGGCCGACCGTTGGGAGCCATGAAAATCAACAGGCAGTGGTCTCCCATTCGGTAGCCCGCCTCGTAGACGCGTTTGAAGTCGGCCGGTTTTCTCAGCCGAGCTTTGCGCGGCAGAGCGTACTTCACGAGCCAGTCTCTCCGCCTTCGTCGTCGACGTCGTCGGAAGACGAAGCGGGACCGTCCTCAGACGGCGTGGCCGGCGGCCCGTCGCCCGCTCGGCCCCGCTCGCCTTTTTTCCGTGGTCGCAGGAACCAGAACTCGTCCGTCGGCCGTGTTCTCGTCACGCCTTCCCAAGCTGCTCGCCGCACGCGCCGTCCCCACAGAACGGCCAACACAATGACCAGCAGTCCGCAAAGCAGAATTCCGACCAAGGCCAGAGCGGCGAAAAAGACCGGCTGCCGCGGCAACTGCCGTCGGTCCGGTCGGGTCGCTGGGCGCTCCGACGCTACGGACTCCGCCGCCGGTTCCGCGCCGTCCGGACCAGTCTGCCGCTCCCCACTGGGGCCGACCGCCTCCGAAGCCGACGGCGCAGGCTCGCCCACCGCGGTGAGCTGCTCGGAGCCGCCCGGTTCGTCGTCTCGCAACGTCTGGCCCGTGGTGCCCGAAGCCGCAACTAGGAGCAGCAGAACGACCAGACCGGTTGCTCCGACGCCCCGCCTCAGCCCGACACTGCCGCTTCGTGGCCGCTCTTTGTCTCGCCGCTTCAATTTCGTCCCCCTGGTCCCAGCGCCGCCCGGCGTCCCACCGACGTCGGTTCGAGAAAAGCTTCTGCCGCTCGCCCCGCAGCAAGAGGAATTGTTCCGGCCGCGCCCTCAAACGTCTCGCCAACGCGTCGCCGGTTGGTCGCGAACGGGCGGCGAGCCCGAAAGGCCGCTCGTCTGGCAGCCGGAAGGCCGCCCAGCCGCTGGCGCCTCGGAGCCGTCCTACCACAGGCCCTGTCGCGGGTTCATGGGGACTTCTTCCGCCAGCTCCTTCAACAGCGACTTCGCCCGCTCCGTCAACTGCTTGGGCACCACAACTTTCACCACGACGTACTGGTCGCCGCGAATGCCCGTCTTGGGGTCGCGAATGCCTTTGCCGCGCAGTCGCAGTTTGGCGCCGCTGGACGTTCCCGGCGGAATGGTCACCAGCACCGGACCTTCGGACAGGGTGGGCACTTCGACCTTGGCTCCCAGCGCCGCCTCCGTCACGGTCACCGGCACGTCGACCAGTACGTCGTTTCCTTCTCGTCGAAAGTACGGGTGCGGAGCGACCCTGACGGTGAGCAACAGGTCGCCGGGCGGTCCGCCGTTGACCCCCGGCTCCCCTTGCCCGGCCAGCCGAATGACGGCTCCGTCCTTCAAACCGGCCGGAATCTTCACGCTCAGCCGCTCCCGCTTTCCGCCGCGGTCAATGACCAAGTCCTGCGTTCCACCTTCGGCGGCGACCAGGAACGGCACTTCGATTTGCATGTGGACGTCGTGGCCCCGGCGAGCTCGTCGGGTACCCCAGAAGCCTTCCCGCGTGCTCCGACCGAAGCCAAAGCCGCCAAAAAGGTCACCCAGGTCAAACTCGCCAAACAACTCGCTCCAATCGACCGTCGCTCCACCGCTCGGCCCACCGCCGGTGCCCGTCCCGGTGGACCACGTCCACGTTTGCTGGCCTCGTGGCCCCGTTCCTTCAAAAACCGTCCCGT
>CAYSAG010000550.1:0-2075 GCA_964428935.1 uncultured Planctomycetaceae bacterium
GGTCGGGTCGGCGGCTGTGGTTCGTGGCGGGTGTGCTGCTGGTGCTGGCCGGTGCTTTGGAGGGCTTTCTGTGGTTCGACTGGCGGCCCGCTCGCATTTTCATGGGAGACGCCGGCAGCTACTTTGTGGGACTCATGGTCGCAGCAGCGACGCTGCTGGGAACGTTTTACGAGTTCGAGTCGACGGGCGGACGAAACCAGCACGTGATTTTGGCTCCCCTGTGCGTGCTGGCCGTGCCCTTGTACGACTTTGTTTCGGTCATTTTGATTCGGCTGAGCGAGAGACGAAGCCCCTTCCACCCGGACAAGAGCCACTTCTCGCACCGGTTGGTCGAAATGGGGTTCTCGGCGCGCGACGCCGTGCTGACCATTCACTTGGCCACGGTCACGACCGGGCTGGCCGGCCTGCTGTTGTACCGGGTGGCGGACTGGGCGTCGGCCGGCCTGCTGGTGCTGCTGGTGCTGTTCGTGTTGTGGATTGTGGCCATTTTGGAGACGGTTGGCCGGCAGGCGGGCTGAGCTGGACGCGGCCGGAGGTCGACGGTCAGACTGTGCTCGAGCGGCGCGGCCGCCCGGACGAGCGTCCCAGCCCTCGCGACCCGGTCCTCTGACGGCACACACCGAATGGGCAAGCGAAAAACCTCGCGGCAACAGCGACGTTTCAAGACGACGCGGGCGTCCGGCAACCGGCCGGACGGCTCCGGGGGCGAAGCCGGCTCGCTGGCTGCTTCGACCGAGCCGCTCCAGTGGCTGGTCGCGTTTCTGGCCGCGCTTTTGGTGCTGAGTCGTCTGCTGGCGCCGACGGAAGGAGCGGCGCTGGGCGACACGCTGTGGGTGGCTCAGCTTTGGCTGGCCGCGTTGCTCATTTGGTTCTGGGACTGCGGACGTCGCGGGGTCTTCGCGGTTCCGGCCGACTGGCTGGACGCCGCCGTCTGGACGCTGGTCGCCGGGCACCTGGTCTCGGGGGTGGCGGTTCTGCTGGGCCCAGGCGACAAGCGAGCGGCTGTGAACGTGGTTTGGGAGTGGGTCGGGCTGGGCGTGTCGTTCTGGCTGCTGCGTCGCGTGCTTCAGACCGGGGCCGCTCGCGACCGCTTGGTGACGCTCCTCTGTGCAGCCGCCGTCGGGCTGGCCGGTCTCGGGTTGTGGCAGTCGTTCGTGTGGTACCCACGCACGGCCGCCTGGTACGACGCGGTGCGGGCGGAGCTGGACCGGCTGTCCGAAAAGGCGGAACACGGCCAGCTGGCTTCGGGCGAAGCCGAACGTCTGCGGCAATTGCAGGCCGAATTCGTCCGGCAGGGAATTCCACTGGAGGGGCCGGAGCGGTTCCTGTGGGAACAGCGGCTGAAGGCCAGCCGTGAGCCGTTCGGGCTGTTCGCGTTGGCCAACACGTTTGCTGGCGTGCTGGCCGTCTGGCTGGTCGTGTTGGTCGACTCGCTGGCCCTCGAGCTGGCGGCGGGCGGAACGGGACGCCGCGAGCCGGTTCTGGTCCGAGCCGCCGCAACGGCGCTGCTGGGCCTGTGTCTGGTGTTGACCAAAAGCCGGACGGCGTGGGTGGGAACGGCAGCGGCTTTGGCGAGCTGGGGAGCCGGCCGGTGGCTCGGACGACGTTTCGCCTCGAGGGCCCCAGCGCGTCCGCCCGAGCAGCTCGGTAACGCCGCCGGACCGCCGACGGACGCCCACGCCAGCGGTCCGCCGCCCCCTTCGGCCGCTCGCTCCGACCGCTCTCGAGCGAAACCGTGGCTGGCGGCGGCTGCCGTGCTGACGGTCCTGGTGGTGGGGACCGTCGCAGCGGTTCGCAGCGGCCTGCTGGACGTGTTCGTCCTCAGCGAAGCTCCCAAGTCGCTGCGCTACCGCCTGGAGTACTGGCACGGAACGCTCTCGCTGCTCAAAGACCACCCGGTGCTGGGCGTCGGGCCCGGCAACTTTCGCTTGCACTACTTGCAGTACAAACTGCCTCAGTCCAGCGAAGAAATTGCCGACCCACACAACCTGTTTCTGGACGTGTGGGCCAACGCCGGGCTGCTGGGTCTGGTCGGCCTGCTGGCTTTCTTGGCCCTTGCGGCCGTGTCCGTGCTG
>CAYSAG010000551.1:0-2071 GCA_964428935.1 uncultured Planctomycetaceae bacterium
CCCGCGACGACATATCGAGATTGAGGCGTCCACATGGCCTGTCATGGCCGACATGAATGTTCCAAAACTGGACGCCTACATACCCGTCACCATCCGCTGAAGTGCCGGTGCTTCCTCCAATAACCCACTGAATCTCTAGCAATTCTATTAGGCTGTTCTTTCCTGGACGAGTGAAGTAAATCGACGTCGATGCATGTGCAGTGAAAGTCGGCACGGTTTTTGCTTCCTTCCAGTTCAGAGACTGCAAGATGACGGAAAGCCGAATGGAAACGTCGTCGGAGTCGGTATCTAGAGGTAGAGCGCTATGAGCGTGAAAAGCAAATTGTTGTGGCCTACGGCGGTCTTGGGGCTGCTTTTCACCATAGTCCCTGTGGCCATTCATTCGATTGAGGGCGGAGCCAACGTGGACACTGAGGTAATGCTCGATGTTTCGGTGTCCATCAAGACGATCTCGCAGGTTCGAACCGACAAGCTCGGAGACTCCGTTTGGGACATGGGGGCCGGCTCCGGCGTCCTGGTATCATCCAACGAGTGTGAGGTCTGGACGAACGAACATGTGATCGCCGGCGCGGCGGTCATCGAGGTGTTCCCAAGGAAGTGGGCACGCGCTTCCGGCATCCGGGCAACCGTGGTCAACGCCACGCCACGCTCCGACATCGCCGTACTACGCATGGAGAGCTGTGACGGCATATCCGAGGCCAAGCTCGGCAACTCCGATACGGTACGGCCGGGCGACGAGACCTACGCGGTCGGAAATCCACTCGGCCATAATCCGGACTCGATCAGCCGCGGCATCATCTCCCACACCAAGCGTTACCTGGCCGGCACCACGCTCTACCTGCAGACCGATGCCGCGATAAACCCTGGCAATTCCGGGGGAGCGTTGTTCAACCGTAACGGCGAAGTGATCGGCATCAACACGGCGATCGCGTCCACCGAAAGCGGCACCAACGTCGGCATCGGTTACGCGATCCCCGTCAACCTGGTCAAAAAAGTGGCCGCGCAGCTTCGTGCCGGACCGCCGAGCTGGGGCGACGCGGGTATTGATAATCTGATCAGTAGCTTAACGCCAGACGAAGCCGAGGTATTCAAGGTACCGGATGGCAACGCTGCCATCATTATCACGAAAGAGCCCACCAAAGGGCCCAGCGTTGGCAAGCTGCGCGTCCGCGACGTCATTTTCAAGATAGACGACATCGCCGTGACCGACGCCGCCCAGGCCGTGCGAGTGCTGAATAGCTACGATGTGGGTGACACGGCCACCTTCCTTCTAATCCGCGCGGGTCAGGTTGCTAGCGTCGACGTCACTCTGGAGGAAGGCTGGAAAGCGGACGAGATGGTTTCCGCAGAATACTACGACGGTTATTTAGGTATGACTATCGAGATGTGGAGTGACGAGGATGGCGAACTCGGTCAGTTCCCCGGCCCGGTGATTACCAAGGTGCAAAGCCTCGGACCCGCGCACAAGGCGCAGATCGCGAGCTCCCAACGCACGTTTGGCTACCGGGGCTCTTTCGTCATTGCGTACCAGTTGGACGTCAAGACGATCACCGGGGTAGTGGTCGACGGGGAGTATCATCCCGTGGAAACCGTCCAGGCGCTCGAGCGGTTCACGGCCAAGGCCTACGCGGCCGGAACGCCGCTGTTGCTCGAGATCGAATTCTGGGTGAGGTCCAACGCGCCTGGTCCCGCCACTGCGCTTCAGTACGCCACCACACGCTTCTTCAGATTAACGCCGGCAGCTGCAATGGTGTCTCTGCCGAATCCGGCGGATGATGCGTTCCCGCCAGGTGACGGGGTCGTAGAGGCCGCAAACGACACGGCCCATGGGCGGGCTGGGGCGCCGCGAGCCAAAGGACTCCGTTCCGGATCGAGCTGAGCATCGACCGCTGTCAACGGTAACGTGCTGACATCTTCAAGTTGCCAAGTCATCAAACGGTTGCGACGCGACCATCAACAGGGAGATTCGAAAATGAGCGAGAATACCAATGCAGCTTTGACTAAAGGTGTGCACCACGTTGGATTGACGGTGCCCAACCTCGACGAAACACGCAGGTTTTTCATCGATACT
>CAYSAG010000552.1:0-2066 GCA_964428935.1 uncultured Planctomycetaceae bacterium
GCCGTGTATAATTATGAGTTGTGAAGTATTACAAAAATATAATAAGGAATGGGGTGCGGGTGGTAGTCGTTCCTCTGCCTTCACTTGAGTCTGCAACTGTTACTGTTTGGGTTGGTACTGGATCGTAGTCAGGGTCCTCCGCGCCGCTCGGCGTGACCGTCTGGCCGGTCCAGGGCCGAGCGTTTCGGTGAGCGGCGACAATGACCCACTCTTCACGTAATGGGTGCCAACGCTGCTCCCAAACCATTTTCCACAGCACTCCCTCAACTGGCCTGAATGGCTGTCCGAAAACACACAGGTCCGTGTCCCTCTTCTGACGACTCACGTGCCCTCCCTTCGGCTCGCCACCAGCCTCCTGCGGCCACGCTCCGTTTTTTCTGGCCGCTTGCGGGCTCGGCAGCCCTCTGGCAGCGTCACGACGTCCAGCGGGCCTCAGGCGAACGGAGGGAGCCGAAGGTTTGAGCCTGCAAGACGCCGCTCACTTCTTTGGGCCCCCGCTTAGGGGTGGAGCCATGTGCTCCAGCCAGCGGTCGTGGGCTCTCCAAAGCTCCCGCACCACCTCAGGGTAGTCGTTCTTCACGTCCCTAGACTCGGCGGGGTCCTCTTCCAGGTCAAACAATTCGACCCGGTCCCCTTGGACCACCAACTTCCATTTGCCACGCCGAATGGCCCATTTCCTTTGCCGGCCTCCCGAACTCCAATAGAGTGCCTCGTGGAGCGGTCCCGAGGCCTGGCCTGTCAGCACCGGAAGCATGTTCTTTCCGTCCAGGCGACTCGGCTCCACCGGCCCGATTCCCGCTGCCGCCAGCGCGGTCGGCAAAATGTCAATCGACAGGACCGGCACGTCGCAAGTCGTTCCAGCTTTGAGCCGGTCCGGCCACACGACCACAAATGGAACACGCACACCGCCTTCGTAGTCTTCTTGTTTGAAGCCTCGCAACGGGGCATTGCAAGCGTGCATTTTGCGAGCTCCGCCGTTGTCGGAGAGGTAAAACAAGAGTGTGTTTTCCCAGACGCCACTTCGTTTCAAAGCGTCAACAATTTGTCCGACGCCGTCGTCCAAATGGTTGAGCATGGCCATGAGCGTGTTGCGGAGCGGGTCCTCTGTGACGGGACGAATGTCTTCTGTCGGGGCTTGAGCCGGCCAATGGACGGCGTTGTAAGCGACGTAAGCGAAAAACGGTCGGTCTTTGTTGCGGCAAATGAAACGGACCGCCTCTTCGGTAATTCGGTCTGTCAGGTAGCCGTAGTCTTCAATTGGATTCAGGTCGCGGTAAATCGGGTGTTCCGGGTCGTCCAGTCTGAAGTAGTCGTGCGCGCCACGCCCCATGAAGCCGTAAAAGTGGTCGAAGCCTCGGCGCACAGGATTGTACGGAGGCGTCAGGCCCAGGTGCCATTTACCAAATGCCGCGCTGACGTAGCCGGCCGGCTTCAAGTACTCGGGGAAAAAGACCTCGCTGAGCGGGACTCCGGAGCCACCTTCACCGGCTGTGTACACACCGAACCGCTGCTGGTACCGTCCGGTCATGAGGCCGGCGCGAGTGGGCGAGCAAACGTGACCGGTCACGTACCCCTGGGTGCAAACGACCCCGCTTTGCGCGAGCGCGTCGATGTGGGGCGTGTGGACTTCCGGAGGGTGGTGCGGGTTGAAGCTCACGTCGGCGTAGCCCTGGTCGTCGGTCAGAATGACGACAATGTTCGGCCGCCGCCGGTCGCGCGGCCACGGAAGGGCAACCGAGGGTGGCTGGGGACGGTTTGTCGGGTCCGGCGACCGGCCGGCCGACGACGTGTGTCTTTGCTCCTTGCGTGCCGAATCAGCGTGGCGCCGCGAGTCGGGGTCGCGTCGCCGACGTCTTTCGCTCCACGCACAAAATTCTTTTAGCGAGACCGCTCCGTCGCTGTCGCGGTCCGCCCGGACAAAACGCTGTTGGGTGTGAGGCCGAAACCCGTCGAGGCGGCGGAATTCGTCGAGCGAGAGCTTTCCGTCCGCGTTCGCGTCGGCCTTGCGAAAGGCCGACGCCGACGGGTCCTCGGATGATTGGTCTGCCCCGACGGTTCGAAGCGAA
>CAYSAG010000553.1:0-2044 GCA_964428935.1 uncultured Planctomycetaceae bacterium
ACGGTTCGGAACCAATCGCCGCACCCTTTGCGGGACGTCGTTTTTCGACTGGCCGTGCCTCCCGAAACGCCGCGGCAACAGCTCGAGCAGTTGGAGTTCGAGCCGAAACCCAGCGAAATTCGCCGCGACCGGTTCGGGCAGAAAATTGCGGTCTTTCGGTTTCCCGAGGTGGCTCCGGGCCAGACCGTCCGCGTGTCGTGGACGGCGACGGCCACGCTGTGGGCCATTCGGTACTGTCCCGACCCGGAGACGACGGGCCGGCCGGACCAAGTGCCCGACCGAGTGCGTCGGCTTTTCACCGGAGACGCGCCCGTGCTGAAGCTTCAGTCGCCGGAAATTCAGCGGGTCGCCGCCGAGCTGTCCAAGAAGGCCGACCGACCGCTGGCGCTGGTGGCTGCCATTCGAGACTACGTTTTGAGCCGCGTTCGCTACGTGCGGGACGGTCGCTGGGACGCCGCTCCGGTCGTCCTTCGACGCGGCACCGGTTCCTGCTCGGAGTACTCCTACGCGTTCGCGGCGTTGGCTCGAGCCAGCGGGCTGCCGGTGCGGTTCGTCGGGTCGACGGCCTACCGGCTCGAAACGGTGCCGACGGGGAGCCCGCGGCGGTCCGAGCCGCCTGGACCAACCGGCCGGGCCGGACCGGCAGTGAAGGTGGGGCGGTCGAAGGGCGAAGCCGTGTGCAAGTCGACCGACGCCAGCGGCCGTGGCCAAGCCGCCCGGGTCGGGCGTTACGAGGACCGCGTTTTCCACCGCTGGGTCGAGGTGTACGTTCCGCCTTACGGGTGGTTGCCCGTGGACGCCAACCGCGACGACCGTCCGCAGCCGCCGTTCCCGCGCCGGTACTTTCTGGCGTTGAGCGAGAAGTTGTTGGTGTTGTCGAAGACTGGCTGGGGGGACCGAGAAAACTTGGGAGCCAACTACCACGCCGCTCGAAGCTGGAACCGAGGAGACAACCGCCCGGACGAGGTGAAAGTCGAGACCGACCGCGTGGCCGTCTGGGAACGGTTGCCGGACGACGACTTTTGGTCGAGCCGCGACGGCGGGTAGGCGGGGGCCGAGCTCGGCGACGGCCGAAGCCGTCCAAGGCGAGCGGCTGTGGGACGGTCGACCGGTCTGTGCGGGAGCGGACTTTGCGCGGGCAGCCGACAAGAAAGGCCGCCACGCGGAACGGAACGGCCGAGGGCGACGGGCCGAGGAGCCTCACTGCGTGCCGGCTCGAAGAGCCGCGACGGGTCGAAGCGTTGGCTGGTCACAAGGTCGGCCCGCG
Organism: uncultured Planctomycetaceae bacterium; assembly: GCA_964428935.1. Classification (GTDB taxonomy): domain Bacteria; phylum Planctomycetota; class Planctomycetia; order Planctomycetales; family Planctomycetaceae; genus JAADHY01. The sequence goes on from CAYSAG010000553.1 coordinate 1,268, forward strand.
GGGAAGGGAGTCGCGAGCGGCTCAGGCCGAGTCGGTCAGCACGACGTAGCCGCGGCTGGTGTCAAGGGGCGCGGCCGTCTTCGGTCCAGGGCCGGGACGGTAGGCTTGGTACCCAGCGACCTCGTACTTCTTCAGCTCCCGGTTGATTCGCATTTCAATTCGCGTCAGCTCCTCGCCCTGCTCGCGCGTGACGAACGTGAAGGCGTAGCCCGGACTGTCGGAGGTCATGCGTCCGGTCCGACCGATTCGGTGGACGTAGTCGTCGCAGTACTCGGGAATGTCGTAGTTAATGATGTGCGAGACGCCGCCCACGTCCAAACCTCGACCGGCTACGTCCGTGGCAATCAGCAGGCGAATGCGGCCTTCGCGGAACTGACGCATGACCCGGTCGCGCTGGCTTTGGGGCAGGTCGCCGTGCAAGTGGGCGACCTGAGGCAGCTTGCCGGCAAACCGGCGGTAAAGCTGCTCGGCGCGGGCCTTTGTCCGCGTGAAGACAATGGCCTGCCGCGGGCGTTGCTCGGCCAGCAGCCGAACCAACAGGCCGAACTTGCGGTCTTCGTCGACCGTAATGTAGTACTGCTCGACCTGGTCCGAGGCCACTTTGTCGCCCGAGACGTCGATTCGGACCGGGTCGGTCATGTAACGACGAGCCAGCTCTTCGACCGGCGGCGGCACCGTGGCGGACAGCAACAGGGTTTGGCGCTTCTTGGGACAGCGTCGCAGAATCTTTTCAATGTCCGGACGGAAGCCAATGTCGAGCATTCGGTCGGCTTCGTC
>CAYSAG010000554.1:0-2037 GCA_964428935.1 uncultured Planctomycetaceae bacterium
AAAGTTCGCCCGACGAAAGCGCGAACGTTGTTGACGTTTTTCGCCAAACGAGGGTCTAGAAGGTCCTCGCTGCGAGCGGTAGCGCCGCACTAACCCGAAGCGTGAGCGAGTCGTTTCGCCGCCCGACGCGCTTCGGTCGCAGCGTGGGTTCCATTTAGCCCGCACAGCGAGCGTTCGACGGGAGAGACAGCCATGAGAATCAAGCACTCGGCAAGCGAACGGCGACAGCGCGGCCGCACGACGCCGGCTCGCTGCTCACGCCGTCTTTCGCGCCGCCAGTTTGGACAGGCTGTGGCTGCGGCGGCCTCGTTCGTCCTCGTGCCGTCGCACGTGGTGGCCGGCCGCGGCGGAACGCCTCCCAGCGAAAAGCTCAACCTGGCCTGCGTCGGTCTGGGCGCGGCGGGCCTGGAAAACCTTCGGGCGTGCGAAACCGAAAACATTGTCGCTTTGTGCGACGTCGACTGGCAATTGGCTTCGTACGCCTTCAGCCGGTACCCTCAGGCCAAGCGCTACAAAGACTTCCGCGAAATGCTGGACGCTCAGCCCGACATGGACGCCGTCATTGTGGCCACTCCCGACCACACGCACGCCGTCGTCACGGCGGCTGCCATGAAAAAGGGCAAGCACGTCTACACCCAAATGCCGTTGGCTCACGACATTGGCGAGGTGCGGCGACTGGTGCAGCTGGCCAAACAGACCGGCGTGGCCACGCAAATGGGCAACGAGGGCTACTCGGAGCCGACCGTGCGGCGCGTTTGCGAGTGGATTTGGGACGGAGCCATTGGCGAGGTGCGCGAGGTCCACTGTTGGACGCACTGGCCCGTCTGGCCTCAGGGGCTGCGTCGTCCGAAGGACCGGCCTCCAAAACCCGACCAACTGGACTGGGACCTGTGGCTCGGACCGGCTCCCGCACGCCCCTACCACCCGGCCTACCACCCTTACCGGTGGCGAGCGTGGTTTGACTTTGGCACGGGAGCCTTGGGCGCGATTGGCACGCACGTTTTAGCCGGCGCGTACTGGGCCTTGCGGTTGGCCGAGGCCAAGACAGTCACGGTCGAAGCGGACGTCGAAGGCGTGACGGACGAGAGCTACCCGCGCGCCTCGACGATTCACTACCACTTCCCGAAGCGAGGCGACCAGCCGCCCGTCACGTTGCACTGGTACGACGGGGGTCGGCGACCGCCGAGGCCGAAGGAGTGGCCGGCGTCGCGGGAATTTGTCGGAAGTGGCGGCACGATTTTTGTCGGGACGAAGGGCAAGCTGGTTTACGGAGCGGTCACCGCGGGCACTCACCCCGGACAGGCAGGCCCGCGGTTGCTGCCGGAGTCGCTCATGCGAAGCTACCGGCCGCCGAAGCCGAGCTTGCCTCGAGTGCCCGACTCGCGTGAGTTCGTCGTCCTGCGGCGGCACGAGCAGGAGTGGCTGCGAGCGTGCAAGGGAGGACCGGCCGCCTGCTCCCGCTTCGAAGTGGCCGGACCGTTGACCGAGCTGGTTCTGTTGGGCAACCTGGCCGTGCGGGCGGGCCGACCGATTGAGTGGGACGCCGAGTCCACGACGGTGCGAAACGCGCCGGAACTGAACGACCTGGTCCACCGGCCGTACCGGGTGGGGTGGAGCTTGTGAGGGAGCGCCCGAGAGGGGGAACGTTGCGCCTTGGAGGGCCACGCTTCGCCGTGGTTCCCAAGCCGTGAACCAGAACTCAAACACGCCGGAGAAAGCGACCAGAACGACGCCCGCCGGCCTGCGTCGCGTAGCGACGCTCGGCTGGTAGCCCGGCGATTCATCGCCGGGAATGGGGAACCGAATGCCGTTCTGCCCGTCGCGTAGCGACGGGGTGAATTGGCAGAGGGAAACGGTCCGTTCACCGCGTCGCTACGCGACGCGTGGGTTTTGCCGGCACCAGTTGACCGGGCGTTGAAACGCCCGGCTACCGGCACGCGGTCGCTCCGCGACCGACTCGGAGCTCGGCCGTCAGGGCCGGACGCGCCCCGTCGCGGCCGCCGTGGGTTCGGGATTCGGGACGCGAGACGCGGGACG
>CAYSAG010000555.1:0-2015 GCA_964428935.1 uncultured Planctomycetaceae bacterium
ATACGAGATAGCTTCAGGTGACTGGAGTTCAGACGTGTGCTCTTCCGATCTGAAGATGGGCCCGAAGTGTCGTGCAGATGCGGCGGATATACCTTCCATCATCTTGTTTCTAGTGGCTTTCTTCTGTGATGGCGGAAAAGGTGGACTGCGGGGGTTTAGCGAGCACATCGGCCGCTGGCGTCACCGACTCGCGGCTATGGCGGGGCGCGAGACGCTGCCATCTTCCTCCGCTGTGTCACGCGCACTGTCCCGCATGGCGGCGGAGCATGTCGATAAAATTCAAAGGTTAATGTTAACTGCGGGCTTCACCGAATCGGGGCTGCCGGCGCATAAGTTGGCGGTTTGGTACGACAGCTGCGGGCAGCCGTGGTGTGTGGTGGATGTCGACCCGACGGTCATCGCCGTGCGGCAGCGGGCGTTGCCTGAGGATGAAGAACTGCCTCAGCCGCAGCGCCGCGCTGCGGAAGTGGCGGCTCCCGGCTACACCGGTCGAAAGCGTGGCGAAGTCATGGTCAGCGCTTGTCGTACACAAATGTCAGGGAGCGGCCTGTGGTGCAGTCTATCTGTCGTGGCCGGCAATACTCCGCTCGCGCGTGCGCTGGAGACCGTCTCCGCTGACGTTGCTCGAGTGTGTCGAGATCTTGCCATTCCGCTCGACCGGGTGGTCGTTCGGGTGGATGGCGCGGGTGGGAATGTACCGTGCATTACCGCCATTGAGACGGAGGGGTTGCGGGTGTTAACGCGTGTTCGACGCTATGGAATCTTAAAGCACCCGGACGTGCAACAACACCTCGGCGAGAGCACATGGCGGCCGGTCACGGATTCAAAGTCGGGGCCTCGACGCGAGGCTTTGGAGTTGGGGATCTGGCCCTGGCAGCCTAGCCCTCAGACGCGAAGGCCTGACGGCAGTACCTATAGGCCGGTAGCACCGCGGATGATCGTAAGCCGCCATAAGCCTGAAAAACCGGGGAAAAAGCACGGTGCCGGGATCTTGATTGACGGTTGGCACTACGAATTATTTGCGGGCGATCTCAACGAGGCCGCTTGGCCAGCGGCAGAGACGGTGGCGTTGTACTATGGGCGCAATGAGATCGAGAACCGATTCGCGCAAGAAAACCGTGAGATGGGGCTCAATCGGGTGTTTAGTCAGAGCTTGGCAGGCCAGACCTTTGTTACAGCTGTTGGCATGTACGTCTGGAACCAGCGGATCATGAACGGCGCTCGCCTCGCTGGCCTCGGCCACAACTCAGCTTTTGAGTCCATGGCGAGCGATGCGGCGGGCTTGCCACCAAAGACACCAGAAATGTTGGCGCCGGCGAGTGACGGTGAGGCTAGCGCTGCGGCGATGAGTAAGGATGAGGCGGTCGTGGCGGCATCAAAACCGACCGGTTCGCCGCCGGATTCGCCCGCGCCAGCCTCGCCCGCACCAGCCTCAGCTTCGTTGGATCTGGCTAACTTGGAGTGGGACCCCGTCATGGCGCGCTATCCGAGTTGGAAACGTTCGACAGACCGAGAGCTTACGTGCCCGGCGGGCGAGATCGCTACTCTAAAGCGACAGGTCGTTGGGGCCGAAGGCACCACTCGTCTGGTCTTTGCCGTGGGAGTTACAGCCTGCGTCGGCTGTCAGTTGATAAGCAGCTGTACAAACTCGAAAAATCCGGCGTTCCGCAAAGAGATTATGATGACACTTTCGCCAAAGTCCTCGAATGGACCGACTCAATCAAGCTCGTCCTATTCATCCGTCTCGTCACCTGTGCAGCCGGCAACGGCAAGTCGCCGAACCTCAAGGTGGCGACCACCTCCGCAGCCATCGAGCCAGCAAAGGCCGCCGCGCTCCCACCGGCCACCTCAACTGGTGCCGAGTGCGCTTCGACGCATCTGGTGGAGGCTTCGCGGCGAGATCGAGACCCGTGTTTACGTTCAGAAAGCCGAAAAGGCATCCGCATTGATCGCGTACATCGCCGTCGATCCTGCGCGACGCCAGCATCGTCGTCGAACTTGGGCCGAGCGGCTCG
>CAYSAG010000556.1:0-2009 GCA_964428935.1 uncultured Planctomycetaceae bacterium
GGCCTGCGGCCGTGGCGGTCGCCGAACGCCGACACCGGCCGCTCGCCGTCGGCCCGAACCGAGCGGCGGTCCGCGCGAGACCCCGCCGTCAAATCACCGCGTCCTCGTCCTCCGTCTCCACGTACACGCCCACGCCCAGAACCTCCGTCCCGGGCACGCAGCGTTGGCACAGACGGTAAATGCGGACCGAATCTTCCGTCGGGTCGATTTCTTCCAGAATCATGTGTCGCAGCTGCTGCAGCCGAGCCTCGGTCACCTCGCCTTCGAAGACGCTCTTCTGGACGTGCGGCAAAAAGCCTTTCATTTTCTTCAGCAACCGAGCCCGTCGGCGGTCGCTGACCACGTCGTACGCCACCACCACGTACACGTTCGGCGGTCCTTCGTGTGAGTCGGTGTCGCGGCGCCCCGAGCCAGCCGGCTTCGTCGACGCTCTGGCGCTCGGAAACCAGTTTGCCTGTTCGGCGGACAGGCGTCAAGTCTGTGTTCTTGCCGAGACCGCTCGGCGGAAGAGCGAGACGCGGCACACGGGACGACGGAAGCGCGAAGCGGGACGTGGGACGGGGTCATTTGGGCACGAACGGGTCGTACCGCTGCTGTTGGCCCTGGACGACTCGCGCCAACTGGTAGGTCTGTTCGCGAAGGATGTCGCGCAGTTCGAGCGAGGCCTGTCGGGGCGGGTAGTACAGTCGGGTGCGGAGCCGTTTGAAGAAGGCGTTCAGGAAGACGCGGCGTCCGGGGTCTTGCAGGTAGACTCCGGGACCGGGCGGTTCGGGGTCGGACGGTGCGTCGTCGAAGTCGGCGTCCGGCTGGAGCAGTTCGGTTTCTTGTTCGGCGTCTGGGTCGGTTTCCTGGGGGTGGTCGGCGTTCGGGCCGACGTCCGCGGTGGGCGGCTGGGCCGTCTGGAGCGGGGACGGTTCCGCGGGACTGTCCGTCGCCGGGCCGTCGGGTCCGGCCAACAGGGCTTCGACGGGCGGGGTGTCGAGTCGTCGGAAGTCGGTTGGGGCGAGCTGGCGCAGGTTGAACAGCCGCAGGACCAGCATGTCGACGTGCGGTCGGAACTCTTCAATCAGGTCCAGGACCAGCGAGGGTCGGCCGTAGGCGGGTTGGTGGAAGAAGCCGACCATGGGGTCCAGTCCGCAGCGAGCGACTTCGCTTTCGGCGACGGTGCCCAGCAGGGCGTAGCCGAAGGAGAGGCAGGCGTTGACGGGGTCGCGGGGCGGGCGTCGGGTGCGGCGGTGGAAGGAGAATTGGTCGTTGAGCAGCAGGCGGCCGAAGTGGGCGAAGTAGAGAGACGCGGCTTGTCCTTCCAGGCCGCGCAGGGAGTCGACGTGGTCGGTGCGCGGGACGCGTTCCAAGAGTTGCCGCATTTGGGCCAGAGCGTCGGCCAGGCTGGGGTCTTGCAGTCGCCGCTGAGCTCGCAGCAGAATCTGCCGCTGGTGTTGGATTTTTCCCGCGACAATGGACCGAGCGACGCCCAGGCAGAAGGCGGGGTCGGAGGCTTTTTCGAACTGGGCGAGCCGCAAGGCGACGTTTCGCGAGGTGTGAGACACCAAGCGAGCTCGGAAGTTTCCGTTGGCCGACAGGAAGACCACGTCCAGACGCCGTCGGGCCAACCGGGCGACGGCGCCGGAGCTGAGTTCGACGCGGCCGAACAGCAACACTTGGTCCACGTCGGCCAGCCGGAGTTTGCGCAGGGGACGGCCTTCCTTCGAGACGACCAGCAGGTCGCCTTCGACGCTGACGCGAGCTCCTTGTTCCGTGACGGCGACGGTGCCCATGTTCGTCGTTCTTGGTTCTTGGTGCTTGGTTCTTGGTGCTTTGTTGTTGGGGCTTGGTTTGTCGTACGGGGCGACGGAGTCGCCTGGGAAGGCGGAACGACGGCCTTGTGGGCGCCGATTTGGTGACAAACGCGAGGAACTGTCCCGTTCTTTTCCGGAGGGACGCGCTGCGTCGCGTTCCGTGTCCCGAATTCCGAACCGACGGCGGCCACGACGGAGCGTGGCCCTCCG
>CAYSAG010000557.1:0-2009 GCA_964428935.1 uncultured Planctomycetaceae bacterium
CCGCATCCAGACGAACGCCCGTCCGCCCAAAAAGAAAAAAGCCCTTGCCGTGCAAGGGCTTGCGAACTCATGCCAGTTGTTGCCACACAACAAGTTGGAGGCGGCGGGAATCGAACCCGCGTCCTGGGATCCCTCGGTTGAGGCTTCTACGTGCGTAGTTTGTTGGTTGGTTCTCGCCGCGCTCGGCCCAACAAACAAAGCCTTACGCGGCCAGCCCGCAACGGAGTCTCGCGTCGAGCGTAGCGGGCAGTGACTCGACGCCAGCCTGATTTTCCGGCCGGCTTTCGGACTCCTCAGGCGGGGATTCCTAAGCCGGGGCTGCCGTCATTCAGGCAGCCAAAGCAAACTGCCGATTGGCATTTTTTGTTTGGTCAGCTTTTTACGTGGCCCGCTGACCAACCACGGCACGCCACCTCAACCTGCGGCGATCCAGTCGAAACCAATCGCCCCCAAAGAATGTTCTAGGTCTGAAAAGAAGTTTCGGCAATCTCCGACGCCCGGTTGACTCTATGACCAACTGTCGGACGAAAAGGTTCCCGCGACTTCCGACGAGTTCGGTTGAGCCCACACGGCGCGGCGGACGCCTTACCTCGTCAAAAGGCTCCTTCTGAACGAAAGATGGTACACATGCACCGAAAACCGAACCAGCCGCATCCTTCAGTCCCTTCGGCCAGTCCGCGCAAGCCGCCTTGCGGCTTCGCGAGCCGTAACTTGATTATTGCCTGCGCGGTGACGAGCGTCAACGGCCGCAGCGGCAACCTGTCGGCGCTCGTCGTGCCACCGAGTGGGACGAAAGGCGTGCCGAAGTCGGCCCGGTGTCCTTGCAAAGTGACGCGGGGGACACGTAAAATCCGCGCTTCTTGGTGTAGGACGCTAGGCTCACGGACCGGGCGAGACCCGGTTCGACCGGGCCGTTGGGGGTGTCGGCCGACCGACGGTCGGGCGACCCGCCAAGCTGTAGAGTTTCTGAGCGAAAGGCGGAGCAAAAGAGGTGACCATCGACAAGACCCTCAGGCGGAAGAATCGGCTGGTTCGGGCTCGCAATGTGCTCAAGCGAGCGGAGCGGATTGCCCGGCTGGAGTTCGAGGACCGGTGGCAGGAAGGGCAAAGTCCGCTCGGTCTGCCCAAGGTGCGTGTGGCGAAGGTCGTGGTCGGCAAGAAAAAGAGGAAAAAGGCCAAGGCGGCCGAGTCGGAAAGCAAGTAGGCGGGCTCTGCGTCCGAGCGCAGTTTGGGCGATCCGTGTCGCTCCGACGTCTTTTCGGGCGACGTGGCCGGCGCGGTTCTTGTTCCGCGAGCCTTTCATTCGGGCTGTCGAAATCGCGGCCGGCGGTCCGTTGGATTGGAAACGACACCGACGCAGCGTCCAACTTCAGGACGCTGCGTTTTTTGTTTTTTCGGGGTGTTGAGCGGAACCGGGTAAGTGTGGTGCTCCGCCTAGGAGGGTCCGGTACGTCTGTACAGCATACCGCCGTCTTGGCCGACGGCCCTGGGGCACTGGCCGACGTCGCCTAGTGTGCTCTTTTTGCTCAAAACGCTTTTGAAAGTGCGGCCTCGGTTGTACGTTGTTTCGAAGAAGCGGTGGGTCCTGTGACGACGCTTCGAGCTGCGAGGTGTGTTTGGTAGACGTCGCCGCGGTGCCTCGCGTCGCGACGCTGTGTTGAACGCAGCCGGCGGGTCGGAGCAGGCGGCTCGTGCCTGAACCGTACGCCCGTTCCCACGACGACGCTCTGGCAGCCGTTTGCGACGTCGAGGTGTCAGTCCTGCTCGGAGCTGACGAAGGGAGCCCGCGCACGGCCCTGCGACGCGAGGCGCTGGCGCGAGCGCGCGGAGGAGTCTGAAGCAATGGTCGACAAGAAAACCAGTGCGGTGGCCGTGTTGGCGTTTCTGCTCTTTTCGGGCGTTTGCGTTGCCGCAGACGGGCCGAACCAGCTGGAGAACGGTAACTTCGCGCGTCTGGACCGGAGTGGCCGTCCCGTCGGTTGGCGGGTGTCGTTCACCGGCAAAGGAGT
>CAYSAG010000558.1:0-1995 GCA_964428935.1 uncultured Planctomycetaceae bacterium
GGGTGGGAATCGTCTTGCCAAAAACACGGCGCAGATCAGCCGGAACGCGCTAGCGGGCTGTTGATTTAGTGTATCCACAAATTGAGGGGTTGGGGGGTAGTGATTTTTTGAGGAGCTAGCTACATTTTCTTTCAGCCGTCGTATTTCGGTTGGTAGATGCTTGCCCGGAGGATGATCGAAGTGAGCCGACGAACAGGGAAGTTGCATTATTGGCAAGATGCTCCGGCGCCGCGCGGGCAACTTGTGTTGATCCCCACGGCTTTGGAAGAGGTAATTCCCTCAGACCACCCGGTTCGGTTGCTCGATGAAATCCTCGACCGGCTGGACTGGACGCAGTGGGAGGCGGCCTACCATGGTTCGCATGGCCAGCCGCCAATTCATCCAAGCGTGCTGGCCAAGACGCTGTTGTTTGCCATGATCCGGCGAATCCGCAGCAGCCGGCAGATTGAATATGAGCTGAAGCATTCGATCGACTTCATGTGGCTCACCTCCGGCAGACGCATCGACCACACGACGATCAGTGAATTCCGCCGCAAACACAGCCAGGAACTACGCGGCATCTTCAAACAGATGATCAAGCTGGCGATTGATTTGAAGATCGCTCACCTTGCTGAACTGTGTATCGACGGTACTCGGGTGTTGGCCAACGCGAACCGATACAAGACGTGGACCAGTGCTCGTCTGGCCAAGGCGCTTGAGCAACTTGACTCGCAGATCACCGAGGCGCTCGCGACCTTGGAGATCAATGATTCGCTCGATGAAGACTTGCTCGGCGACGACATTTCGGCTGACCGCCTGCCTGCGGAGGTTGCCGACTTGCAGTCGCGTCGTGAGCAACTGGCTGCTCACATGGAAACGGCTAAGGCCATGGACGAACTTCGCAAGAAGAACGGCGGCAAAGGTCCGGCTCAGCTTCCCAAGACCGACCCGGACAGCCGCATCTTGCCCAACAAAGAAGGCGGTTATGCAGCGAACTACACGCCGATGGCAACGACCGAGACCGGCTGCGGGCTGATCGTCATGGCTGATGTCGTGATTGGCAACGTCGAGCACGATCAATTCAGTTCGATCATCGACGCGGTGCAATCGGACTTTGACGCGGAGGTGGAGCGGGCGCTGACCGACTCGGCTTACACCAACGGTGAGAACCTGACCGCCGCAGAAGAAAAGGGTGTCGAACTGATCGGTCCGCTGGCGGAAACGAAATGCCAGGACAACCCGGCGGTGCGTGAAGATCCCAGCCAGCCTGTCGCTGAGGAGGGTCTTGATCGCCTGCCAATCAATCCTCAAACCAAGCGTTTTGACAAGTCGGCGTTCGTGTACGACGAAGAAGCAGACTGCTATTACTGCCCAGCCGGCAAGTCACTGGCGCATCGCACAACCGAAAACGCAACTTATCGAAGCGGCAAGCCGGTTCAGCGAAAAGTTTACACATGCCACGACTGCGCGGGCTGTCCATTGGCGGACCGTTGTCGCAAAAACCCTGATGCGAAGCGTGGTCGCGAAGTGATGCACGACGAACACGAAGGAGCGCGCCGTCGTCATCGAGAGCGGATGAAGACGGAGGAAGCGCAAGTCGCATACTCGCGGCGTCAGCATTTTGGCGAGACGCCGTTCGCGGTGATCAAGGCCTGCCTGGACCTGCGACGCTTCTTGCTTCGCGGGATCGAAGGGGTGGGCCAGGAATGGCGCTGGGCCGCGACGGCATTCAACTTGAAGAAACTGATGAGTCGTTGGGAGGAGCTGCGCGACGAACTAAGCAAACTGAACGGGTAACCCACAAGTTAGGGAGGCTAGGCGAAAACATGCGCCGCCTCAGCTCGACCTGAGGCGCCTCACGCCCCGCTTGAGCGCGGCAAAGTCGCGCGACGCAAAAAACAGGGGCTTCCAGCTCCAGCTCATCGTCCAATCCATCATTAACGTCAACTAAACCAACAGCCCGCTAGCGTCCGGTTCTCCGAGAATGCTGTAAACCGTGAGCTAGCGCTCATCGGC
>CAYSAG010000559.1:0-1994 GCA_964428935.1 uncultured Planctomycetaceae bacterium
CTGTATTCGGTGATGCGCCAGTGCCTGACCGAGCTTGGTTGCGAAGATCCCGGCGAGGAGCTGTTCAAGATTTTCGTCGAGAACTTTGGGAGGGGCGTCGAAATTGGGCCGCCGCCGCAATACGACGGTCGCTACGACGGCAAAACGCCACTGGATCTGGAAACGCTCGCCTGTCTGTATTTCCTGGAAGGGTTTGCTGCGGCCGCGGCGACGGGGAAGGAAGCGCCGCCGCAAAGCCCGCTTCTGCCCGGTGTCGCGCGTCAAATGGCGTCGGACTTGCTCATGTTTCTCGTCTGCTATTCCAGCCGTGTGCCGCAAGGCAGGTTAGTGAGAGGCTTTCTCTCGCTGATCACCATCTGGCTCTTCGTCTACACGGTCAAGCTCTTTCACGCCGCCAACTTCTTGGCTCGGCGCGGCCAGTTGGCGCCGGCCATGACGGACCGGTGGCGGGACAGTCCACCGGAGATCTACGTGGACTTCACCGGCCTGAGAGAGTCCGTCAGTGACCGACTGGCCCGTCAGTGTGTGGAGCGGGACTTGGCTGAGATGCGAGCGTACTTGGAAACGGCACTGCGTGTGCGGACCTTGGAGCGTTTCGTGACGCAGTTGCCGGAAAAGGAAGACGAGCTGGCGGGTCTGAGCGGCTCGGAACGTGTGATGAAGTTGCTCGAGTTTTCCGCAGATCCGGACGTCCGAGCAGACGCTCGTGCCGAGATTCGGGCCATCAAAGAGGAGACACTGAAGGCATTGGAACAAGAAGCCGCGAAGCGGGCGGCTGAGGAGTTCTTCGGTGACATCCGTCGGCGATTCGATCCTGACTCTCTCGGCGAGCTGATCTACTTGCTTCTCCAGTCGCAAGGACAAAAAGGCGTCGGAAACAGCGGACGGTGGTTTTGGAGCTGCGCGGGCTTGAATAAGCCTTACGGCATCTTGAGCGGCAACTTGCGCGGGCGGCGCAACTGGCGCTACGCCATGGGCAACGAGCTTCTGGCGGCTCTGGTGTACTTGGCGGCTGTGGCACAGCAAGGCCCGTGGCAGCTTGGCGAGCGGCGGGAGCCTAAGCCGCTGCGCATTTTGGACTTCTTGCAGTTTCTGCGCTCCCGATTCGGGATCTTGGTGGATCGGCCCCCGGAGTTTGCCGATTCTGCCGAGGCGAGAGCAGCCGCCACGGAGAACCTCATGGCGTTGAAGCGGCGTCTCCGCCAGATGGGATTTTTTGAAGAACTTTCCGACGACTTCACGGCTCAACACATTCACGTTGTCGTGGAGACCGAACATGAGCACAAATCACGCGCGCACCACGCGCGCATGCTATGAAGGGAGAGTCTACCACCGTTGTTGGTTGAGCGGTTGGCCGACGTCTTGTGCGACGAGCTGGCTCGGGCCGACGTGGGCCACTGCGTGCGAGTCGAGAATCTGTCTCGAACGGACGCCAATTTGGTTTGCCAAGAGATGCGGAGACGCGCAGCCCAGGGCATCGCCGCCTATTTGCTGGGTGAGTCCGACGACCAAGATCGGACCGTCCCGCCCGAGCGCGCCATCGAACTGCGCAACCGCAAGCAACAACGGGTTTGCTTGTTTGTCCCGCAGGACTTCGTGCACGCCGCGGCCGGATCGTTGATGAACGCTTTCGCCGTCTTTGATCTGCAAGGGTTCTTTGCTGAAGAGACAGAACGTCTTCGTAAGAGCTTGCCGGAGGAGGTGCGGACGTTCGTCGCTCAGGTGCGGCAAGTGCTCGGACGCGGTCGCGCCCGCCCCAGCCCCGAAGACGAGGCCGACTACCTGGCTACTGTGGCACAGCGCCCGACGCTGCAACAGGCCGCAATCGAGTTGTGGCGCGTGGGACTGATCCCCGATGCCGGCAGCCAATCGGCTGGGGATCGGCTTCGGCACAACAAGCTTTGTGTCGATGCCTTGGCTCGTCCCAGCCGTCCGCAAACCAGTGCTGCCGAACGGATTGCCGAACTGCGACTGGTGCCCGGTGCTGTGCGGAA
>CAYSAG010000560.1:0-1980 GCA_964428935.1 uncultured Planctomycetaceae bacterium
CACCGGCACCGACACGCTCATTAACACCGACGGCGACGTCATTGACGAGCTGTTCGTCCTGCCCAACGACGTCCTGTCGGCGCTGGACGCGGTGTGAAAACGACGAGGCGGGTGGGTGAAGCCTCGGGTAGAAGCGAACGAGCGCGGGGAAGGAGCACTACGGCTTGCTGCGCGGGCAGACGACGGTGACGAGCCGCTCGTCAGCAGACGGTCTGTTGCCGACCGTTTCGGCTCAGTGAACCTGCTGCTCGCTGACGAGCTCCAACTTCCCGCCGCAGTGCTTGCAAGCGACCTTCTGGCCCAAGTACTTGTGGGCCACGCGAAGTTCCCGGTTGCAGAAAGTGCAGGTGGTGTAGAAAGCCGGCGACCGGACCTCCGAAGACCCCAGCTCGAAGCGAAACTGTCCTTGGCACAGCTTGCACTGCACTTGCTGCCCCAGGTACTTCTTGTTGATGCGCAGCTCGCGTTTGCAATGCGGGCAGACCACGAAGTAACCTGCGGGTGCCAACTGAGCCATGCTGTCGATCTCCTGAAGCGGGACGAACGCGGGAATCTCGACGCTGCTCTTGTCGAGGTCTTCGTTCAGCAGCGCGCGACACCGCTGACAGTGAATCAGGTTCTTGGGCATGTACTCTCCGCAAAGCGGACACGGTCCCCCGGGCCAAGCTGGCATGGTGTCCCCCGCTCTTCGATCCGGGCTCAACCAAAACGAAGGAAGAACGAATCAGCACCCAACGAAAAAAGACGCAAATCTGTTTCGTCGTGTTTGCCCGCGTTGGCAAGTGAGTTGGCCCGCTTCGGCTTCCTGCCCCGCAATTGGCGGCGAAAGTGTAGGTACCGCAGAGGGCGGAGTGGTCTAGTTTCGCAAACCGAAGTCGGTGTTCGCGCGAAGACCTTGCCCGGCTGCCCGCTCCCCGCCAGCCGAATTCAAGGTCCCTGGCATTATACCGCATTGCAGAGCGGCTCGCGCGAATTTTTCGTGATTTTGCCCGAACAGATGCCGAAAGGGTCCGCCGGTACACGTGGCCGCGTCTTGGAACGGCAGACGGCCGCCAGCCACCGACGCACGCGCGGGTCCGGAAGGGCAGACGCTCCGTTTCTTGCGTTCTCGGACGTTGGTCTGGGTGAGCGGTGGCGGCCCGCCGGAGCGCGCTTGCCTCGAGGCCAAGACGAGCTCCCGCCGTCCGGTCGTTCTGAAGGAGTGCCTCTTGCCAGTCTCTGAGGCCAATTGACCCGGACGGCTTGCGCGACTGCCGCGGGCGACGGCCGAGTCACTCAGCGGCGGGACGGCCAGCCTGAATGCACAGCAGACGGTGGGCCGTTCGCACGAACAGTCGGCCGCTGCTCACGGCAGGCGTCGCCCGGCACAAGTCGTCCAACGAGGTGCGGCCCAACAGTCGGAACGTCGACTCGGCTGCAATGACGACCACGTCCCCGGCGTCACTGACGGCGTAAAGCTTTCCGTCCACGCAAACAGGAGAACTGCTAAAGCTTCCGCCAATGCGTTTCCGCCAAATGTCTTGACCAGTTTGCGGGTCCACGCAGGCCACCAGTCCTTGGTCGGTCCACTCGAACAAGTAGCCTTCGCAGTAAATCGGCGTCGGCACGTACGGAATGATTTTCGTTCGTTTCCAGCGAATTCGTTGCTCCCTCGCTCCCCGAAACTCCAGGGACGGGTCGACGGCGACTTGCAGCACACCAAACCGGCCGCCTTGACCGCAGGAGGCAATGACCAGCCCGTCGGCGAGGATGGGGGAGGCCACGGTGCGGAGAGGGAATTCGGGAGTGCCCCAGTTCGGCTGGCCCGTCTGCGGGTCGAGGCTGGTCACTCCCGTGGCTCCGCCCACGCAAATCAGCTGGTCCCGGCCGTCCGGACCGCGCAGAATCATCGGCGTTGCGTAGGAGGTTTTTCGGAACGGCCGGAGCGTGCGCCACCGGGTCCGACCGGTCGCCGCGTCCAGCGCCGTCACGAAGCTGGGT
>CAYSAG010000561.1:0-1960 GCA_964428935.1 uncultured Planctomycetaceae bacterium
CACCCGACGCGGTTCATCGCCCAGCCCGGCCTGACGGCACCATCCGGCCAAGGTCTTCCAAAGGGCTCATCACATAGTTGCGTACGCTTTGGAAGTTCGTTTCCCGCAGAGACGTTACGACAATTGCCCCCCAGCCCCGTTCGTCTCGCCGTCGCCTCGGCCTCTCACCCTTCCACTGCAGGGCGGGGCACCGGCGAGGGCGGGCGGGGCGGCGCCATTTGTTGAGCCCGAGCCGAGGTCGCGGCCGTCGACGGGAATTGCTTACCGCGCGCAGTTCTGAGAAGAACCAAAATAACGAACAAGCTGGCTCGATACGAGCGCACGCCGACTCGGCGCGTCGGGGCCTCGGTCACCGAGGAGACCGTAGACCGTCACCCCGGAATGCGAAGGAACGCTTTTCCGACGCTACCTTCATTTCGGCGAAGACCCTTGACAATGCGTACGGGGATGTCCATAAGAGGGCCGGACTCACCACGAGGCAGGTCGGGCGGGCTTGCAAATCTCGGTGGCGCAGTTCGGACCAATTTTTCAAGCATCTCCATTCAGAAGGTGGGAGGGCTGACCGATGACGTCGAAGAAGTTGTGCGCGCTTCCGTGGCTTTTCGTGAGGTTGCTACCGGTTTTCGCCGTAGCAGGCGGGACGGCCGTTTGGATGGCTTCCGCCGACGACGCGCTACCACGAGGTCGGACCAGCTACGCACCAGTGGCGGATCAAGAGGACTTCCCATCACTCGTATCGCGTATGTCGCGGACGAAGACGGAAGTGGTTCTCCGGCACCGCGAGCTGCTTCAGCGGCGCTACGACCTCTCCGATCGGCCGGTTCCCGGAGTCACCATGTCGAGGGGCAAGCCGGTGCAAGGCGGCGTGCGGGTCAAGCTGCCGGAGGGCGTCACGTGGGACGACTTGGCCGCTCTGTCACCGGAGGAGATCCGGGAGCGCGGTCTATGGCCCGAGGGCTTTTACCCGCTGCCCCATCCGAACCATGCCGAAGGCGGCATGCTGTTCCCCAAATTCCACATCGATGAGATAAAAAAGCAGACCGGCCGTGACCTGACGCGATTCGATCTGGATTACGTGATGCCGGACCATTTTTTGCCGGAGTATCCGCCGCCGATTTATCTGACAACTCGGCCGGACCTCGGTGACGTGTCTCAAGGCGAAGTGGTTACCCTTGCAAACTATTATCGGCTCTTCAACGGCATCCTGAACCCCAAGCAGCTGGAAGGGGTGCGGCTGCTTGTCACCCCCTTCCCGCAGCAGCAGTTCAATGCGACCGAGGACCGTCGGAGCCTGCAGCCGAGCCTGGGCGTGGCCTGTTTCGACTGCCACGTCAACGGCCACACAAACGCCGCGATTCACCTGGTCGGCGACATCCGACCGCAGCCGTTTCGTCATCGCCTGGATACACCCAGCCTGCGCGGCGTCTACATCCAGCGACTGTTCGGCTCGCAGCGAGCCCTGAAGTCGGTCGAGGACTTTACTGAGTTCGAGCAACGGGCCGCTTACTTCGACGGCGACCCGGTCATCGCGACCAAGAAAGGCGTCAACATTTTGGAGCGCGGAAGCCAAGTCCACTTCATGGCCGAAATGCAGGCGATTCTGGACTTCCCGCCCGCTCCGAAGCTGAACGTGCTGGGACGGCTCGACCCCGCCAAGGCCACGCCTCAAGAATTGCTCGGCGAACGGCTTTTCTTCGGAAAAGCCCAGTGCGTCGCCTGCCATCCAGCTCCGTACTACACAGACAACTCGATGCACAACCTGCGGACGGAACGGTTCTACAAGCCCAAAATGATCAACGGCCGCATGGCGGCCAGCGACGGGCCCATCAAAACTTTTCCACTGCGGGGCATCAAGGATTCGCCTCCTTACTTGCACGACGGCCGTCTGCTGACGCTGGACGATACGGTCGAGTTCTTCAACCTGATTCTGGGAACCAAGCTGACGGCAGAAGAAAAAGCG
>CAYSAG010000562.1:0-1959 GCA_964428935.1 uncultured Planctomycetaceae bacterium
CCGGGCCGCGGGGGCTGCGCGGCGCGGCTGGAGCTGGGCCCTCGTCCTCTGAAGCTACCGACACGCTCAAAGCCGCCGGCACCGACCCGCCGGTCCAGTCCACTCGGCAAGCCAACATGCACAAACGGCTGATTCAATTCGGAAGGCACGTGGTGCAACTACCGGCTTACTGCCTGATTGGACTCGTGCGGCTCTACCAAATCTTTCTGAGCCCCATTTTCGGCAGGCAGTGCCGTTTCTACCCCACGTGCAGCAACTACTTCATTGAGGCGGTCAAGAAGTACGGCGCGCTGCGGGGCACGGTTCGGGGCGTGTTGCGCCTGCTGCGTTGTCACCCGTGGCACCCGGGCGGCTACGACCCGCCGTAGGCAGCCAGCAGCCGACGCGCCGAGTCGGTTCGCGGGAGGCCCGCGAGTAGTCACCGTCGGTCGACCGCCGCCCGTCCGGACGCGCACAGGCACAGGTCGAGCAGACACGGGGACCGTGCCGGGCGGCGTGCAACGAAAGGCCGGGGTGCGTCCCGTCGTCGAAGCGCACAAAGAGCGCCGCTCTCGGCAGGTGCCAAGAGCGGCGTCCAAGTCGACCCGTCTGTCTGGCTTGTCCTTTCGCTCGGTCGGCGGGCGTCGGCCGGACTACTCTTCCATGATTTCCTTTTCCTTGGCAGCCGCCTCCTCGTTGACCTTGCCCTCGTACTTCTTCGTCAGCTCCTGAATCTTTTCCTTCGTCCGCTCACAGTCGTCTTCGCTCAGGATTTTCTCTTTCTTCGCCTGGTCGGCGTGCTTGTTTGCGTCGCGTCGAATGTTCCGAATGGCGATTCGCGCCTCTTCGGCCACCTCTTTGACGCGGGCGACAAGCTGCCGACGTCTTTCCGTCGAGAGCGGCGGCACGTTGAGCCGAATCAGCCGGCCGTCCACTTGCGGCGACAGACCCACGTCGCTGGTCTGAATGGCCTTCACAATGTTGTTGACCGACGAAGCGTCGAAGGGACGAATGACAATTTGCTGCGGCTCCGGCACGCTAATGCTGGCGATTTGCTTCAGCGGCGTCGGCGACCCGTAGTAGTCGACGCGAATCGAGTCGACCAGACCGGGGTTGGCACGTCCCGTGCGCAAGCCTTTCAACTGCGAGCGAAAAACCTCGACCGCCTTCTCCATTCGCTCTTCTGCGTCAAGCAGGATTTCGTCCTGGTCCATGGCTGCTGTTCCTCGAGCTCGAGTAGCGATTCTCCACCGGTCAGCCTTTCAAGCCGACCCTCGACTTCCCGACACGACCCTGCTGCGTCCCTCGACCCGAACCGGCGCAGCCCCAAGAGCCGCGGCAGTAGTTTAAATCCGGCCACCTTTGTTGCCAAGTTTGGGTGAGGCGGACCGACGCGCAGACGCCGCGGTGGGACTTCGTAGTGGCACGGTCCGAAGCAGCAGGACCCGCTGCTGCGGGCCGAAACTTCGACTGGCGGCCAGCGAGCGCAAACGCGGCGGCAGAGGCCAGCGGACCGGCACGGGCCGGCGGACTACCATGGGCAGCCGAGGGCGGCTGGTGACAGAAACCAGTCGCTTTCTCAGCCGGCAATGTTGGCGAGCGGCTCGTCCGTTTGGTACGCTCGCAACGCGTCGTCGCCGACGGCGACGGGAGCGTCTTGTGGAGAGCGTCCGCAGGTGCTGTCGAGGCTTTGTTCAAACAGAGGGAGTGCGGGAAGAATGAGCGGTGGGTGCAAGCAACCAGCCGGTTGGTGGGACGGCTCGACAGGCCGTCTGAGTGCGGAAGGGGGCGACCGGGACCGAGGGCTTGCCGAGCGTCCCGTCAAACGACGGTCGGAACAGCGCGGCGTCCGGCCGCCTCGGCCCGGAGCAAGGCTCTTGTTCCGAGCCGTTTCGGTGCTGGTCACCGTGACGCTGGCCGCGCCGGCCCTGTGGGCTTCGGACTGGCCGACCTACCAACACGACGTCCGTCGAAGCGGCG
>CAYSAG010000563.1:0-1942 GCA_964428935.1 uncultured Planctomycetaceae bacterium
GGGCGACGTGGTCAGCCTGGTCGAAAAAAGCAGCAGGCTAAACAGTCCCAACGTCCCGCGAAACAAGCGAATGAGCCAGCCCCACCGACGCCGAAACCGCTCGGCCCGGTCAATGCTCTTGTAAATTTCGTGCAGCGACTGCGTGCGGGCTTGGGTCTGCAGAGCGGCCGTTCGGGCCGACACCGCCGCCTCGAACTCGTCGAATTCTCCGAGCGGTCGGAAATCGGTGTCGCCGGGCTTCTTCGCCTGGGCCTTCGGGTCGAGCAGGTTCGCTTTCAGGGCCCGCAGGACTTGCGACGTGGTCATTTTGCTAATGACCAGTTTTCCTTTGGCGTTGGTGTACTTGACGAACCAGTGGTCCTCCGGCGGGCGCGTCTTGGCTGCGGCGGCCGGTTGGGGCGTCGGACTGGCCGACGTTGCGACGGTGGCTGCCGCTGTGGACGAAGGCGGTTGGGTCGTCCGGGACGTCTGGCCGGCACCGGTCGCCGTCACCCGTCGCGTCTGCACCGCTCCTTCAATGAAGCTCAACGCCGGGCTGTCTAGCCGTAGGCTTTCCAGGTCGGCAATGAGCTGGTCGTAGCTGCCGTAACGGTACTCCGGCTCCCGGGCCAGCATCTTGTCGAGAATGAGGTCGAGCTTCTCGGGGACCTCGGGGTTGTGCAGCCGAGCCCTTTCGAACCGGCCCGATTCTTTGGCCTTGAACAGGTCGACCAGCGTCTCGCCGCGGAAGGGGTGTTTGCCGGTGAGGAAGTAGTACAGCGTCACGCCCAGTGCGTAAATGTCGGCTCGGTGGTCGACCGTCTTGGCGCTGCGGGCCTGTTCGGGAGCCATGTACAGGGGCGTGCCCAGACCGGTTCCGGTTTGAGTGAGCGAGACGTCGTGTTCGTCTTCCAAAGCCTTGGCCAAGCCGAAGTCGGCCAGTTTGACGACGCCTTTTTTCGAGACCAGGATGTTGTCGGGCTTAACGTCGCGGTGAATGATGCTCAGCTCGTGGGCGTGCCGCAGGGCGTCGGCGCAGCGCAGGACGACGTGCAGGGCGTCGCCGACGGTCAGTCGACCCAGCTCGTCCATCCAGTCCTGCATGCTGCGGCCGTCGACGTACTCAATGGCCACGAAGTGCAGGCCGTGGAATTCTTCGGCCGCGTAGACTCGCACCGCGTTGGGGTGGTCGAGCCGAGCCATGGAACGGGCTTCGCGCAGGAACCGCTCCACAAACCCCGGCCGCTTCGCCAGTTCTTTCGACAGGACTTTCAACGCCACGTCGCGGTCCAGGCTGACCTGTTTGGCCAGGTAGACTTCGCCCATTCCGCCCTGGCCGAGCTTTCGCCGCAGCTTGAAGTCGCCGACTTGCGAGACCCTCTTGACCGGCGCCTTGCGCGCAGCCGGCTCCCGTTGGCCGGACGAACCGTTCATGGGTCGAAAGCCCTTCCGAAGTGTCTTGCTGTGAACCCTTACCTGGAAGACAGGACGCGTGAAGTCTTGGGCCGACCGCCCCGAGACTGCCGCCGGTCTTGCCGCCAGAGGAAAAGAAGTCAGCCGAGCGCTCCGGGCGCACCGACCGAAGCCAAACGCCGTTCGCAGGCCCGCGGCCGCCCCCTCGCGTCGCCTCGCCGTCAGACGCAGCCGGTTTCGTCAGCCCCGAAAACCGCCTCCGGCCAGCCCACCGATGCTACCACGGAAACTCGGCTCCGACAAGAAGTTTGTACGCCTCCACGTACTTCTGGCGCGTCTTCTGAACAATGTCTTCCGGCAGAGCCGGCGGTGGGCTGGACTTGTCCCACCCCGTCGTCTCCAGCCAGTCGCGGACGAACTGCTTGTCGAACGAGGGTTGCGAACGGCCCGGCTGGTACTGGTCGGCGGGCCAGAAACGCGAGCTGTCGGGCGTGAGCACTTCGTCCACCAGAATGATTTCCCCGTTGCACAAGCCGAACTCGAACTTCGT
>CAYSAG010000564.1:0-1941 GCA_964428935.1 uncultured Planctomycetaceae bacterium
GCCGCGACGACGAGCGGGTTGAGTACTGTCGCGAGCGGCTGTAGCTTCGGTAGCTGCGGTACCGGCTGGAGCGGTACCCTCGTAAGAAGTCCAGAGCCCGCTGCACCCGTTCCGTGTTGGTCTTCTGCAGAGTGATCACCCGGATTTCTTTGTCCCGCTCCTCTTTGGCCACCCGGTCCAGCTCGGCAACCAACTCCTGGATTTCCTCCAGCAGCGGCATGGGGCCCATGACGATGAGCGAGTTGGACTGTTCTTCCACGTCGATTGTCAGGAGCGGCCCGGCGGCCAGGGCGTTCATTTGCTGAATGGCTGCGGCCAGCCGCGACGGCACCCGGCCGGGCAGAGGTAGCGGCTGCGCCAGCGGTCGCGTCGTGAGTTGGGTGCGGTAAATGTTCCGCAGGACGGCCAGAATTCGGTAGGCGTCCGTGTTCTTGACCGGGATGAGGATCGTTTTCTTGATGGCTTGCGAGTCTGGAATTTCCGCGGTGTCGAGAATTTGAATCAGCGTTCGAATCATGGCCCGGTCGGCTCGGTTGGCGCTGACAATGACCGCGTTGAGCCGCTCCTCGGGGACCACCGTGACCGGCCCAGTAGCAATGGTTCCGTAGCGGTCGCTGCGGAACAGTCGGTTCAGGGTCAGAGCCACCGTCGCGGCCGTCACGTTGTGGAGCGGCACAATCATCAGGTTGCGGCCGACGACACCGACGCGGCCCGAGAGCGAACGGAGCAGCGACTCGAACTGGTTCAACGCCTCGGGGTCGTCCGACGTCACGGTCACGCTGTCTGGTCCAACAATGACGACAATGGGTGGAGCCTCCTGTTGCGAGGCTGGTTGTTTCTGTTCCGACTGTGCCGGCTGCTTCGACTGCGTCGGGTTTGACTGGCCAGTCGCCGGTGGGTTTGTGGTTGAGCCGGAACGGCTGGACTTTGGGGCGGTTTCGTTGCTGGTCTGGTCAACACGGCTCTGCGTTTGCTCCGCGCCTTCCGTTTGCTCCGCCGGCTCGGTCAGGCCGACCAGGCGGAAAGTCGGCCGGCGGGGTTCCTGCACGGCGGCCGCGTTGTGTGTAGGAACGTGTGCTTTGTCGAGGTCCTCGTGAGCGGTCGTCCGGCAAACGTCATCGTGCTGACCGACTGAGGCCTGCGTGCCTGCCGAGGTCGTCTTCTTCGATTGTTCCGAGCGCGACGGTTGCTCCGGCCGGTTTCGGGGCGTCGGCTTGTCGTGCGACGCCGAGCCGTTGCTCGCCTTGGAGTCGGCGGGCTTGGTGCTGGCGGCTGCGGACGGCGTTGAGCCTTGGCCGGCCGAGCTGGTCTTGGTGCCGGTCGTACGGGAGGTGGCTGAGCTGCCGTTGCCTTTCCCGGAGTTGGTGCCCTTGTCGGAAGACTGGCCGCCGGTCGATTCGCCGAACGTCGACTGGAACGGCTGGCCGGGTTGGATGACTCGAATCGGGTTCTTGCGGAGCTGTGGCCAGATTTCGAGGATCTGCTTGACGGCCTGGGCCGTGTCACCGTCGAACGGAATGACACGCATGCGGCCGCCGCCCAGGGTGCCCGCTTGTGTCCGAACGGCCAACCCCTCCTCGCCCATCTTCACCAACAGCTCGCGAATCTTCTCTTGCTGCTCCTTCGTCGCTCGAACAAACAACCGCTGCGTGGTCAAGTCGTAGTCGACAACCGGGGGCGGCTGGACGTCGGCCGTACCGAGCAGGTTGAGGATGGCCGTCTGTGCGGTCAGGGGGTCGATCATCTCGAGCTGGTAGACCTCCAAGACCGGCTCTTCGGTCTTCAGCCCGTCCAGGGCCTCGCGAATCAGGTCGTGGATTTCCGGTCGGGCGACGACGACCAGTTGCTGGCTTTGGGGAGCCACGCTGACGCGAGCGGCACTGCCGTAACGGTTCTCGCGACGCAGCAGGTCCTGCACCACCTGCAGGACCACGTTCGGGT
>CAYSAG010000565.1:0-1932 GCA_964428935.1 uncultured Planctomycetaceae bacterium
AAAGAGCTTCAATGGGGCCGCGGGTGTTTAGCCCGCGGAAGCACCTGGCCTCTCCGCCCACCTGCTGGCGCTCGCTCCCCGCTTCAATGGGGCCGCGGGTGTTTAGCCCGCGGAAGGAGAAGTCGCGGGGAAAAGCAATGGCCTCGCGGGCCGCTTCAATGGGGCCGCGGGTGTTTAGCCCGCGGAAGCTGGCCTCTCCGCCCACCTGCTGGCGGTCGCTCCGCAGCTTCAATGGGGCCGCGGGTGTTTAGCCCGCGGAAGGCCGGCCTCCGATGTGCCGGGGGCGGCGGGAGTTGCGCCGAGGGTTGCGAGCGGTCGCCGGCCGGGGGCCGACTGAGGGGCTCGGCGAACCGGGACCACTTTGGTAAGTCCGGGCCGAATCGTCGGTTGCGTCGAGCGAGCGGCCCCCCGGTTTGCTGCGCCACCGGACCGCTCGCGTGCCCGTGTTGGCCGAAAAGAAGAAGGGTCGGGCAGTCATCGGTCTTGGTTCCTCCAAGCGGCGTTGGTGTCGCTGAATCGTGAAAAGGAGTTGGCCCGGCGAGGCGAATCGCCGCCGAGCGCCAGACGTCGGGCCGGTGGGACGGACAAAACCAGGCGTCCTTTGGCGGCTCGCCGACAGTTGGGTCTGGGCTCGTGCGGCGTCCCCGCTTCGAGCTTCCAGAGCCCAGTCCACGTGGCCTGCGCCGCTCGGCGTCGGCTTCCAGGCGGCTCAGCGAGTGACAAACACGGGGTACGTCGTCATTTCGCCGGTCAGCAACCGGGCGAGCAGTCGCGTTTGTACTTCCAGGAGACGCCTGTAGTTGACACGATAGCCGAAAAGCGGGTGCGTGACCAGTGAATCCATTCTCTGTTCGTAGGCCCGGATGAAGGCTTTGCGTCCGTTGGGCGTCAGGGCCACCGAGTTACCGACCTGGATGAAGTCGCGTGGCGTGACCATGCGTGTGTTGACCGCCGTCAGAACCGCAGAGTCGACAATGAGTGGGCGGAATGGTTCCATCAGATCGAGGGCCAGAGCCGGTCGTCCGAAGCGAGGCTGGTGAAAGAAGCCCAAATAGGGGTCGAACCCGACGGCAGCGCAAGTGATTGTGAGGTCTTTTGTCAACAGGCTGTAGCCGAGGGACAAGAGGGCGTTGATTGGATCTCGCGGCGGCCGGCGGTTTCGCTGTTCGAAGTTGAAGGCTCGCATGGATTCTGGGCCGCCGTTGTTGGAGCCGTCCGGAGTCGGGTTGTCGACTTTGATCATGCCGACAAAGTTTTGGAAATAGAGGCGTGCGGCGTTTCCCTCGATTCCGAGCAGTTCGTCGAAGCTGGTGGCTCGCTCTGCGTCTTCGGCCATGCATTTCATTTGAGCGAGGTCCCGCGGCGGCGGTTCGACGTGGTTTCTCATCAGCATGGTGCGTTGGTTTCGAATCTTTCCGGCGACCAGAGCGCGAGCGAATCGGAGAGAGAACGAAGGAATGTCGGCGTAGCGAAACTGTTCTCGGCGGAGGAAAATGTTTTTCAGCCCGATGCCGGTCGTGAGACCGTAGAACCAGCCGCCAAAAGAAAAGTAAAGGATGGGTACTTCGTTGCGGCAGAGGGCCTGAATGGCTTGTGCCGACAACTGAACGGCGCCGAACAGGTTCAGTTGGCAAATGTCGAAAATGCGGACCTCGTCGACCACCTTGCCCTTTTCTTTGATTTTGAGCACGTTGCCGGAGACGCCGACGGAAAGGCCCTGTGTGTTGAGGTAAAGCGGCCGGAGGTCGTCGCGAGCGGGAATGAGTCGTCGCACGCCGTCCATTGGGGAGTCGGGGAGAGTTGGTTCGAGGTCCGCTGGTGCCGGAAGGTCGGCGTCGTCGAAAAGACGCAGCTGGCGTGGTCGTGAACTCCGGGACGCTTGACGGCAGCGGGCCGTCTCGTCGGGAAGGCAGATTCCGACCAGCGAGCACC
>CAYSAG010000566.1:0-1919 GCA_964428935.1 uncultured Planctomycetaceae bacterium
GGGGGGGGGGGTGGGGCATGGACGCGGGATAGTGCTTTCGTCGGAATCGAGCAGGGGGCCGTCGAGCGATAGCCCGGTACAGACGCGGCAAGCTTTTGCTTCACACCGCTGAGGACGTGGTTGAACGGCGCGCGTTGTCTCCCGTAATCGACGACGCTCCACTGCCAACGATCGCGACGGCGCTTCAAAACCGCCGCGTCCGCTTCGCTCGCCCACGGCGTGGCGCGCGTGCTCACGACGTGCACATCGTGCCCTTCTTCCGCGAGCGCGTCGGCAGCCTTGAGCATCCGCGGGCACGTCGACAGGTGCCCAGCGGTGATGACCGCAATACGTTTGGGTGTAACTCTCATACTGACACCGCAGGGTCATTGCCAACTGCGTATCGGCACGACATTGTCGAGAGTCGTGACCTCCGCCTTGTAGGTATGTGCGAGCAGGGTCCAGGCTCGCTCGAAGCGATTGCTTTGCACGAGAGCTCGGAAGGATAGAATGGCTTGGCCGCCTTGCTCGCCCCAGCGCATTCCTGACCTCTTCAAGCGTTGCGTTGCTAGAGTCTTGCACGCTGCCTCCGTGACTCCTGAACCGATCGGCAGACTTTGTTTCTTGAGCACGGCGTAGCGCATTCGATGCCGATTGCGCCGAAAATACTTCAGTTCTCGGGCAATCTTTTTTCGGCGCGGATACGTGTCGCGAAGGTGCACGAGAGAACGGATCACTTTCTCCACCCCCTTGTCGTCTTCAACAAGCACGTGTCGCAGTTTCTCGAACTGGGCACTGCGCTTCGGATGGGTGTCGCCATAGGCAGCCGCCAGGGCCGTGTCGAGGTGCCCGGCGGCATGGTAGAAATCAATGACCTCTTCTCCGTCAGGTAATTCGCCACTCAGGTAAGTCCAGTTATCCTTGGCGCCGTCGGCAACCTTCACCACCTTCAAATCCGGTCTCTCGGCTAGGCAGCTGTTCACCTCTTTACTCAGCATCGCCTTCAACGTTGCCTTTTTCACCTCCGGCATCCGCGCCATACGGATTGTCGAAAGGCGCTCGCCCTCTTCGTCGTAAAACGATAGCGTCCCGCAGCCTACTTCCTTGTTGCCTGCCGGTCCTCGCGTGTACTTTCCCTCCTCGGCTGCCTGTGCTCGTTTAGTTTGCCGCTGACCGTTTTTCATCGGTACCATCACTCCGTCCAGCGATACCGCCATGCTCACCGCTTCCGCCGGCACACGTTCCTGGGCGCGCAAGATGTCCTCGAACTCAATCCGCTCCCGCTCCCAACGTTGGCCAAGCTGCTTGGGCAGTCGGTCCAGGCTGCTCTTCGATGGCTTGAGTCCTCCGAACATCCCGTAAAGTTCCTCACCCTCACCTGGTGTCAAGTGAGATACGACCCACGTCGCTTGTTTCGCCGCATGCGGTGTCCAACGCCCTTCCACCAGTCCCGCTTGCAGCTCCATCGGACAAATCGCCCTCTCTGAGTCCTTGCGAGTCGAATACAAGCTCCGCATCACCTGCACCGGACCGGACGCACAGAAGTAGGTATCCTCGCAGCGCAACACTCGTTGGTGCACGATACCGTCTACCGTGACAAAAGGCAGATCGATGTCAAACCGGTTAACCTCATGGCCAACTGCTTCCGCCTCAGCCGTAGCGAACAAGCTATGCAACTCCCGCTCAAATTCCTCGAGATCGTCCACTGGCTGCCGTGCCCCACGCCGCTCCAACAAGAATTGCTCCAGCTTGGCTACAGCGGTGTTCTTCTTTTCTTCTTGGTCTTTTTTCGCTGTGGAAACCGATTTATGAAATGATGTCATGGGGGTAACTCCTCCTGTTTTGTGTGTGTTTTTCCGACTTACACTTTACAGGAATACGAGCTCTGCCCCCTTTTATCCTCATTCAAAGACAGTGTGTTACATACCGGCGATAGTGTG
>CAYSAG010000567.1:0-1915 GCA_964428935.1 uncultured Planctomycetaceae bacterium
GTTGTCGTTGCGTCACCGGATCTGTTTCCCGAGTCCACCGGTTCGGCTAGGCCGCTTCGGACCTCCGGCCGTCACGCGGCGCTCCGATTCGTGCTTGTTACCCGCTCCAGTCGAGTGGCGGCGAGCGAAGCGGCCTGTCCTCGCTCCCGCAGCTGCCGCGGCGTCGCTAGTCCAACTGACCGCCGCCAACTGTGCCGCACGCCTCTCTTGGCGCGTCTTCCAGGCTCTCTGGGCCTGACCAGAGCTTCCTCGTTGATCCTTTCTCCCTGCTTCTTCTCCGCCTCGCCCTTCGATACGGTGCAGTTCCTCCGCCCGTCCTGCGACTTTGGTTGGAAGCGGAGACACTCGCTGGGCGGGAGCGAGGAGACCGTCGACCTCTAGCCAGAAATCGTCGTGTCGTTAACGGTCTCGACTTGTACAGACCGGTCGATTCGCTTCATCAGTCCTCGCAGGACTTTGCCCGGACCAACCTCGTAGAACTCGTCGACGCCTCGGTCCAGCATGTACCGGACCGAATCTTCCCATTGGACGGGGCTGAGCACCTGACGCACGAGCAACTCACGGATTTCGTCCGGGTCGTCGTGGGGACGGGCGTCGACGTTGCTGACGACGGGAATGTCTGGTTTGCGAATGGGCACGCCGGCCAAGGCCTCGGCCAGTCGAGCGTCCGCCGGTTTCATCAGCTCGGTGTGAAACGCGCCGGCCACGGCCAGCGGAACGGCACGTCCTCCAGCCTGCTCAGCCAGCTCCGCCGCCTTCTCGCACGCCGCGTTTTCGCCCGAAAGCACGATGTTGCCCGGACACAGAAGGTTGGCGATGCGAATCAATCCGAACTCGCCGGCCTCCCGGCAAATTTCTTCGACCTTCTCCCGGTCGAGCATCAGGATGCTGACCATGCCGGAGGGGGTGGCGTCCGACGCTTCCTGCATCGCCTCGCCCCGACGCTGCACGACCCGCAATCCGTCCTCGAACGACATCGCGCCGGCAAAGACCAGCGCTGTGTACTCTCCGAGGCTCAGCCCGGCCGTCATCTCGCACGACAAGACCACGTCGGCCCGTTCGGCGCGAAGCATCTCCAATGCAGCCAGACTGGTGACGAAAATGGCCGGTTGGCTGACGGCCGTTGTGTCCAGCTGCTCGGCCGGACCCTCGAAGCAGAACCGAGCCAAGTCGTAACCGAGAATGTCCGAAGCCCGCGCGTAGAGCTCACGCGCCGCGGGGTAACGCTCGGCAATCTTCTTGCCCATTCCGACGTGCTGGGCTCCCTGCCCCGGAAATAGAAGCGCAATCTTGCTCACTGTGCCAGTTCCGCCACGATCTGGGAGTTGATCTTCCGGTCCTTCAGGGTGGTCGCGACTTTCAGAGCATTCGCAATAGCCACGTCGTCGCTGGCACCGTGACAGATGATGCAAATGCCCTCGACTCCGAGCAGCGGCGCGCCGCCGCCCTCGCGAGCGTGGTAGCTGCGGCTCAGTTCTTTCAACGCCTCCACAGCTTTGGGACGCTCCGCGTCCAAACGCGGCACCACCGCTTCCGTCACGGAGCGTAGGACAAACTCCGCAATCCCCTCGCTCACCTTCAAAATGACGTTGCCAACAAAACCTTCGCAAACCAAGACGTCTGCGTCGCCCTGGTACAGCCCCCGTCCCTCCACGTTCCCCACGTAGCGGTCTTTCAGCCGACTTTCCGACAGCAATGCGTGCGTCTCGCGGACCAGCTCCGTGCCTTTCCCGTCCTCGGTCCCGATGTTGATCAGTCCGATTCGAGGTCGTTCGATGCCGAGCACCTCGCGAGCGTAAATGCTGCCCATGACAGCGTACTGATAGAGGTGCTCGGGGCGAGCCATCGGGTTGGCTCCGACGTCCATCAGGACGGAGCGACCGCGGAGCGTCGGCAGCGCGACGGCAATGCCCGG
>CAYSAG010000568.1:0-1914 GCA_964428935.1 uncultured Planctomycetaceae bacterium
AAGGCCTTTTCCAGCCAGTACCGGTGCGTCGCGGTGGACCACATTGGCTGCGGGTTTTCGGACAAACCCCCAGACGCCCCGTACTCGCTGCAATTTCACGTGTCGAACCTGGAGCGGTTGGTGCGGCAACTGGACCTCACGAACCTCACGCTGGTCGCTCACGACTGGGGGGGAGCCATCGGCATGGGAGTGGCCGCTCGCTGCCCCGACCGGTTCGCTCGGTTCGTGCTCCTGAACACGGCCGCCTTCCGCTCGCGGCGCATTCCGTGGCGAATTGCCGTGTGTCGGTGGCCGGTGCTGGGCCCGTTGGCCGTTCGAGGTTTGAACGCGTTCGCGCGAGCCGCTCTTCGGCAAGCCGTGGCCAAGCCCGAGCGACTGACCGACTCGGTGCGTCGCGGCTTCCTCGCTCCTTACAACAGTTGGCGGAACCGCGTGGCCATTCTTCGCTTCGTGCAAGACATTCCGCTCTCGCCGCGACACCCCAGCTACCCGACTCTGACGTGGATTGAAAACGCGCTGCCGCAGTTCTCCACCCGGCCGGTGCTGTTGGTTTGGGGCGAGCGGGACTGGTGCTTCACGACGGACTTCCTCGACGAGTTCCTCCGGTGGTGGCCGCAGGCCGAGGTGCACCGCATTCCCGACGCGGGACACTACGTGGTCGAGGACGCGACGGACCAGGTCGTCGCGCGGGTGCGCCGGTTTTTGCGCGAGCACCCGTTGCGTGCCGCGAGTACGTGAGCCGTGCAGCCGGCTCGCGAAGCGGTTCCAAGCACCGGCCGCGTGGCCAGTCCGGGCAACGGAGGTGCTGCTGCCGGCCCTGCGAACCGCGTGCTGCCGTGCGTCCAAGCGGCTTCAGTCGGAGCCCGCCGCACGGCGGAGCTTTGGCTTGCCGCCTCGTCCGGCTGCTCGCGAAGCTCGCCGGTGGCGGCAAAGCTGTTTGCCCCAAGTGGGGAATGCTTGTAGAATCCACAGTCTTCCGACTGCACGGCAAGGGGCATTCGCAGTCACTTCTCTCACCGTCCTGCCTGAAGGTCGTTTCGGCTTGGGAAGCACGAGCCGGCCGGAGTTGCTTGTTGTCGCCGTTTGTCGGCCGAGCTGCTGAAGGTGAGCGGACCGTTTCCGGTTCGGCGTCTGTCCCGGCCGTCTGCAAGACAGAAAGGAGCAAAGGCAAGCTGAATGAGGAAAACGAAAAGGAACGCGAACTCGGCGAAAGGTTCGGTGCAACAAGCTGCGCGTCAAGCCCCGCCGCGGCGTGCCAGTCTGAGCGTTTCACAGAAGTCGGTCGGCGGCAAACAGCCGGCGACAGGAAGTCGAAAAAGACGTCGCGAAAGGAGCTCCGCGTTGGGGCGGAAGCCCCGGCGAGCCGGCGGTGCGGCTTTGGTCCGGCCGGCAGTCGGGTCGGACAACGGGGGAAGCGCGGCCGCTCAAGCCGTCCAGTCAGGCTTTGCTCGGTTCGGCCTGAGTTCCTCGACGCTGAAAGCTCTGCAAAAGGTCGGCTACGTCCAGCCCAGTCCCATTCAACAGCAATTCATTCCGGAAGCGCTGAAGGGCCGCGACTGCATTGGTCAAGCTCGGACCGGCACCGGCAAGACGGCGGCGTTCGTCATTCCGCTTTTGGAGCGGCTGGACTTGAAGCGGCGTGAGCCGCAAGCGCTGGTGTTGGCTCCCACACGCGAGCTGACCGAGCAAGTGGCGGCCGAAGCCGAGCGGCTGGCGTCGACCAGCTCGTGCCGCATTTGCTGCGTGGTCGGCGGACGGCGACTCAGCCCGCAAATTCAAAAGCTCCAGGCCGGAGCTCACGTCGTCATTGGCACGCCCGGCCGAATTCTCGACCTCTTGCGTCGCGGCGTCTTGCAGTTGGGCGGGCTGAAAATTGTCGTGCTCGACGAAGCCGACCGAATGCTCGACATTGGC
>CAYSAG010000569.1:0-1904 GCA_964428935.1 uncultured Planctomycetaceae bacterium
CATGCCGAGCAGGCGACCGGGGTCCTCGGGCGACACGACGGGCAAACCGTCCAGGTTCAGAGACGTCAGGCGACGGAGGGCCGTGTTGAGGTCGTCTTCGGGAGTGACACTGACGACCTGCGACGTCATGACGTCGCGGGCCACAGCGAGGTCCCAAATCGTTTGGTCAAACAAGTACGCCCGGACGTCGTCCTCGGAAAAAATGCCGACCATGCGGTGGTGGCTGTCCACGACCGGGAAGTAGTGCTGCGGCGTCTCAGCCAGTCGGTGGACGATGTCCTTCAGGGGCATCCATTCGGGAATGAGCACGATGTCGCGGTCGCGGCGGTAGACGTCTTTGACTTTGATGCCCTCCAACACGTCCACGATGAAATCACCTCGGTGGGCCGGCGAGTCCAGCCGGCTGGGAACCTGCTCGTGGTAAATGGTCCACCGGCGACACAACACGAAACACAACGTCGAGACCCACATGGTGGGCAAGAGCAGTTTGTAGTCGCCGGTCATCTCAGAAACCATGATGATAGTCGAAATGGGAGCGTGGGCGCAGCCGGCGAAGAAACCGGCCATTCCAATGATGGTGTACGCGGCCGGGTGGGTGTCGATGTGAAACCAGTCACGGAAAACAATGCCCACGGCGGCTCCGACGCAACCGCCGATGACCATGGACGGTCCGAAGACGCCGCCGGAGCCGCCCGAGCCAATGGTCAACGAGGTGGTCAGAATCTTGCCGGCGGCGATCAACAGCAGCAGTTTGATGCCCAGTTCTTCCGGGTCCTCCAAGGCCGTCTGAAGGACGCCGTAGCCCGTGCCCAGCGTGCCCAAGCACTCCTCGTTGTCCAGACCGTAGTACAGCCCGAGGGCAATCAAGCCCGCCAGACCCGCTCCGACGGCCGGACGCAGGTGCGGCAGAATCCTCAGGCTCTGAAACAGCCGGTGCATCCCGTAAAACGTTTTGACGTACAGAATGCCGGCGCCGACTAACGCCAGCGGCAACAAGGCCATTGGAATCAGCTCGTGCACCGAAGGCAGCTGGTAGTGCAGGTGGTCGCCGAACAGGGGCACGAACGCAATAGACTGCCCGGCCGGGCACGTCAGGCTAAAAACGCTGTAGGCCACAATGGAGGAAATGGCGGCCGGCACCAGGACGTCGGAATCCAGGTCCGCGTCGCGGTAAAGAATCTCGCCCGCGAACAACGCTCCAGCCAAAGGAGCTCGGAAAATGGCTCCCACGCCAGCTCCCATGCCCGCCGCCAGCATGATTCGGCGGTCACGGGCGGGCAGGCCGAGCAGCGTCGCCAAGTAAGAACCGAAGCCGGCGCCGATTTGAGCGATCGGTCCTTCTCGGCCGGCCGAGCCGCCGGTTCCCATGGTCAGAGCCGAGGCGAGCGTCTTGACAATGGGCACGCGAGCTCGAACGTGACCCCGCCGGTTGTGAAACGCGTCGATGGCTGCGTCCGTGCCGTGCCCTTCGGCTTCGGGAGCAAAGGTGTAGACAATCAAACCGGACAGCAGTCCGCCCACCACCATGACCGCGACGACCAGCCACGGCACGAAGTCTCCCGGCGTGTGAGCGAAAATCGGGTGTTCCCCGGCAGCCTCGCCCGGCGTGAACCCGGCCAATTCGACCAGAGAGAAGCGAATGACCAACTGGCTGAGCACCTGAAAGACCGTTGCGCCCAAACCAGCCACCACGCCGACCAGCACCGACAACAAGAACCACTTGCCGGTCGTTCGCAGTTCCAGTCCAGCAAAGATTTGTTCCAGGCGGTAAATGATCGGTGGCATGCGTCGTTAAGAAAGTCGTGGCCCGCCGCAGAC
This sequence comes from uncultured Planctomycetaceae bacterium, assembly GCA_964428935.1. GTDB lineage: Bacteria > Planctomycetota > Planctomycetia > Planctomycetales > Planctomycetaceae > JAADHY01. The sequence continues at coordinate 1,819 of CAYSAG010000569.1, forward strand.
CGTTTCCCGAAAGAGGTTCGGTCCGGCCAACGGCTTGGGCTTGCCTTGGTCTACGCAATTGGTAAAACGGTTCGGACGCAGAACCG
>CAYSAG010000570.1:0-1891 GCA_964428935.1 uncultured Planctomycetaceae bacterium
GACCACGTCCACGTTTGCTGGCCTCGTGGCCCCGTTCCTTCAAAAACCGTCCCGTAGCGGTCGTACATTTCCCGCTTTTCCGGGTCGCTCAACACCGAGTACGCCTCTTGAATCTGCTTGAACTTCTCGACCGCTTCCGGGTCGTTCGGGCGGGCGTCCGGGTGGTACTGCCGAGCGAGCTTCTTGTACGCTTTGCGGATTTCTTCCGCCGACGCGTTCCGCGAAACGCCCAGAATCTTGTAGTAGTCGATTGTCTGAGCCATGTTTTGCTGCCCGGAGCGGAAAAAAAAGAGAAGCAACGGCCGAAGCCGGTTGTCGCCTTTCGCAAGACCTTTTGTCCGACGACGTGCGGCACCAAACGCTTGGCTGCCGAAGAGCTCGCGCGACCGGGACCAGGCCGTCGCGCCCCGTCCGTGCTGCTCCTCGACCAAACAACCACGCATTGTAGCGCCGCTTTCAGAAGGCTTTCAAGACACGGGTCGCGGCCGCGCGGACTGAGGGCCTGTGCGGCGCAAGCAGGTCCCGAGCTCGATGGACAACGGACCGACCGCGCGTCAGTCGCGAAGCGGCCCGTGCCTGGCGGGAGTTTCGCCGACTCCGTCCCGTCGCCGGTCAGCGCTCCGAACGGAACGGCTGCTTCGACAAAAACGACGGCATGAGCCCGCAGCCGGGGGCGAAAACCAGCGGCGAGTCGGAGGCTGCAGCTTCGCTGTAGCAGGTGGCCTTGTCGGGAGCAATGTCGGTGCCGCACGCTGCAAAGGGCACCCAGCCGTAACTGTGCGTCCGGGTTCGCAGGAACGTCGGGTGGTCCGGACAAACCAGAAGACGGTAAGGCCCGTGCTCCTTCAGAGCCGCGTGCACTGGTCCGACAATGTGCCGGTCGATTTGTTGCAGCGCTTCGACCTTGGCCTGGGCGTCGCCCTCGTGAGACGCTTCGTCCGTCGCCTCGACGTGGACCACCACCAGGTCCGTCCGTTCCAGGGCTTCCACAGCCGCACGGCCCTTGGCGGCGTAGTCGGTGTCGAGGTAGCCCGTCGCGCCCGGCACGTCCAGCACGCGCCAACCCAACAGTCGGGCCAAACCCCGCAGAAGGTCCACCGCCGTAATCACAGCCGCTCGAACGCCGAACCGCTGGTGAAACGGAGTCAGGTTGGGACGACGTCCCAACCCCCACAGCCACACTTGCGTGGCCGGCAACCGACCGGCTCGCACCCGTTCCCGGTTCGCCGGCAAGTCAGGGAAGAGCCGAGCGCTCTGGTCCATGAGCTCTCGCAACAGCTCGGCCCCTTTGCCCCGTGGCAGGTGCGGCTCGACCGGCTGGCCAATGATGTCATGCGGTGGGGTGGTTTCGGTTGTGTGGTCAAATGGAGCCTGTCCGTTTCGCACCCGTCGCACCACCAGGTTCCGGTAGCTGACGCCCGTGTAAAACTCCCAGTCCGGGTCGTGTCGGTAAGCATTCCGCAGTTCTGCCAGCAACTGGTCGGCCACGTTCGTCGGAACTTGGTCGGCAGTGAAGCTCTTCATTCGCCCCTGCTCCACTGTGACCAAGTTGCAGCGAATGGCCCAGTCGTCCGGGCCGAGGCTGATTCCTTGGGCGGCCGCTTCCAGCGGAGCTCGGCCGGTGTGGTACCGCCGCGGGTCGTAACCGAACAGGCTCATGGTGCCCACGTCGCTGCCCGACGGCAGAGCGGTCGGCACGTGGTCCGCTAATCCGACCACGCCCGCCGCAGCGACCTGGTCCATGTGCGGAATGTGGGCGGCTTGAAGCGGCGTGCGGTCGCCCAACGACGGTTGGGGTTCGTCCGCCGCGCCGTCCGGAATGATTAGGGCGTACTTCATGGCAGTGTCGAGACTTGGTGTGTGAGAAACGGGGCGGTGCGAGGAAAAGGCT
>CAYSAG010000571.1:0-1884 GCA_964428935.1 uncultured Planctomycetaceae bacterium
AGCTGGGACTTCTGCCCCAGGTGCGGCATTGTTTGGTGGTGCCGGACCTGCAGGACAAACGGATCGGCAGCGGGGGCAGCACGTTGCTGTGCTTGCTGCGTATTTTGGAGCGGGAACACCGGAAACGCGGGTTGAACCGCTGGTCTGCAGACGCCCTGGGACATCTATTGGGTGATCTGCGTATTTTGATCATTCACGCCGGTGGGGATTCCAGTCGTCTGCCGGCTTACGGTCCCTGCGGAAAGATTTTTGTACCGGTTCCGGGCAATGGGTGGAGCGCCGTCAGTCCCACTCTGTTCGACCGCCAAGTCCCCATCCTGCTCGGTCTGCCTCGACCGCACGGCGCAGGGGGACACTGCGTCATCGCGGCCGGCGACGTGCTGGTCGAGTTCGACCCGTCCGGGTTGGAGCCGTTCGAGAAAGGCGTGACGGGATTGGCCTGTCTGGCTTGGCCACGGCAGGCCAGTCGCCACGGGGTCTACTGCTTGAACGACGCCGGCCGTGTCGTCCGGTTCTTGCAAAAACCGTCTGTTGAGGAACAGCGAGAGCACGCTGCGATTGGTCTCGACGGCCGTTCGGCGTTAGACGTGGGCATCATTAGCTTCGACAGCGACGTGGCAGCCGCGCTGCTGGACTGGAGCGGCCTGCAGTGCAGCGCTGGCCGACTTCGATGGTCGGGTGCCGCGGGTCGCGCGATCAAATCGTTCGGATTGGATTTTTACCGCGAGCTCTGCTGTGCACTGGGCGAACAGACGTCGCTGGAAGACTACCTTCGGGCAGTGTGGCGGAGCGGCAGCTCGTGGCCGACGAAACTGCTCGAGCAACTCTACCACTTGCTTCGGCCGTTCCCGTGTCAGGTGCGGGTGTTAAAGCCTTGCCGGTTTCTGCACTTCGGCACGACCCGCCACCTGGTGGCCAGCGCGGCCGAGCTGCTGGACGATGTCAACGGCCTTTCGGCACGGCGGACGGTCGTGGTCATGAACTCCCGCGTCGGCCGAGGCCGCGTGCGAGTAAAGGGCGAGTGGGCGTGGCTGGAGTCGTGCCGGGTGAGCGCCGAGACCGCGTTCGGGGGCGGGAACGTCGTGGTCGAGCTGGACGTGGAGCGGCCTGTGCGGCTGGAAGAGGGCCAGTGCGTGGCGGTGTTTCCGGGGCAAACGCGGGAAGGGCAAGCGACTCAGTTCGTCCTGTGTTACGGTTCAGCAGACGCGTTCAAACGGCGCGTCAGTGAGGGGGCGACGTTCTGCAACCGGCCGGTCCTGACGTGGCTGGACGAGGTCGGCGCCGAGCTGTCCGATGTTTGGCCGGACGTGAGCCCCTCCGACGACCCCAGCCTCTGGACCGCTCGGCTCTTTCCCGCCCTCTCGGACGCCTCAGCCTGGACGGACTGGCTGTGGATGTTTGCCCCAGAACGAGCGAGCGAGGAGCAGCGTCGGGCGTGGCGGTCGGCCGACCGTTACAGCATGGCCGAAATCATGCGGCTGGTGGACTTGGAGGCTCTGCGCACCCGACGGGAACAGCTACACCAGGCCATTTTGCTGGACAACGCGGAGCGGCTTTTTGGTGCGCAAAGCGATTTTTCGGCAGCGGATTTGGCGGCCATTCTGCGCACCAGCTCGGAACCGCAAAGGTGGGTGAAGCGGCTAATTGGCTTGGCTCGAGAACGGTCCCAACGGGAGGTTTCGGCCGACTCGCCCGAGTTTTCGGCGTCGCGTCTGTTGCACTCTCTCGGAACCGCTTTGCGCAGCCTGACAGGCACGACGAACCAAACGGTTGGCCAGGCGTTGCCGGGACTGCCTGAAAGTTGGGGGCCGGGCGAGCGGCATTGGTTGAAGAAGCTCAGCCTCGAAGTGCGGAACGACACGCCTGTGGCCGACTGGGCTGACC
>CAYSAG010000572.1:0-1878 GCA_964428935.1 uncultured Planctomycetaceae bacterium
CTCGTCGGCTCCTTTTACCGTTTCTGCAGGGAGAGCGTCGGTTCGAACGGAACGCTGCGCTCGATCAGCTCCTCGAGGCAAGCCCGCACTGAATCCCGGGTGCTGCTGCAAAGCCACTCGCGCAGATCTTCAAGCACGGGCACGACGAGCACGACTTGAGGAGCGAGAAGACTCAGCTCCCGCGTCAGCTGCCAGCCTCCGCGTAGCCCGGCCTCGTCCGCGTCCGCGATGACCACGATCTCGGACGGACGCAGCCGGCGGACGAGCTTGGCGATTTCTTTCTGGCCAGCCGTGCAGCTGGGCCGACCGACGGCCGTCAAACGCAGAGTAAGTGCGGCCGCCGTGTCGCTCGCTCCTTCCACCACGACGAGCCGATGGAGTTGCTCGGGCAATCCCGCGACGCCAAACAGCCCGAGGCGGCTCCCGGACACAGCGAGCTTGCGGCCGTCGATGCGGCGCAGATGGATGCCGACGACGCGACCGCGCGCGTCGAACATTGGCCATGTGAACGCTTGTCGCTCGGGCAGCCAGCCAACATTCAGTTGCAAGAGTGCTGCGGCCGATACACCGAGCTCGCGGGCGAGCTCAGCCCGTCGCCCCGCACTCATTTTGAATTGAGCCATCCGCGCCAGCCGGGCGAACGTCCGGTCGGCCTCAGGGTCACTGAGTTCCACGCGAAAGCGGCGCACCTGGAAACGCGAGCGGCGCTTCGGTGGCCGGAGCCAGTGCAGCCAGCCGGCCTCCCCGGCGCGGCGGTCGCTTTCGACACGCGGACAGATCACGGCAGTGTCGTCGACCGAGACGAGACACCAATCCGGCTTGCCGCAAACCGGGCATGGCTCAGCTCTCGAAACTCGTCTCCACCCGTTCCCGTTCATCGGGGCACCTCCAAGCGATACGGTGAAACAGAAGACCGTCCCGAAGCGAGTCCCATTTGCGCGATGCGCGCAGACCGAGTGCGCGCAGTCGGAAAAGACAATGGGGAAGCAAGCGGGCCAGGCCGGTCAGACCAATACGGGAAATCGGCCCGGCCCGACCGTTCAGACGTCCGACAGGACTATGCATCCCGACAAGGCGTTCAGGTGCTGTCCCGTCACTGACCACCCGGTTACCAACGACGACCTAGCCACCAGAGTCGCCGGAGAGACCGGGTGTCGGCTCGCGCCGTTACGTGCGGGCGTGGGAGAGTGAGAATGGGCGACGCTGCCCACTTGTTGCTTGACGTCCGGCCGGCAGGCTGGCCAGGGCGCGGGCGTCCGCAAGCGGCCCTGCCCCGGCTGTTTGGATGGTCATTCATTCGTCGTGCGCCGGGTCGCACGACTCGCTTGCGCCGGTCTTGCAACGGTTGACAAACAGCTGTACATCATTTGGATCATACAACACGCGGCGCCCGATCCGGACCGCGGGGAGTGGACCGCGGGGCGCCGTGAGCGAAAAGAGGGTTCGCTGACAGACGCCCAACATTTCCGCGACCTGCGGTACCGTGAGCAGGCGACGTTGTGGCCGGAGCGTCTCGGTGACGCAATTCAGTCTCGTGTTCACTCCTTCCTTCCTTAACCCTAACTCGTTCTCCAGAACCGAACCGCGAAACTTGCTTTGTGTGACATTTTAATTCCTAACGTCACAATTTCAAGCCGTTGCACGCAAGTTTTTCTCAAACCCGTTCGACTCCGCGCAGCCGCGAGCTGAAAAGTGCAGAATTCCGGCCGATCGAAACCTGCCCTCTTCACGACCGCCCGGCGGTCCAACGCTCTCGTGGCCCCGTCGTCCGGCACGATGCGTTTTTCAGAAACCTGCTTGACAGTGCTAATTAATTCCATAAGATGCCACCGCAGTCCCGCCCGGCGGGACGACACGCCCCGCCCGGGTTTGTACAAT
>CAYSAG010000573.1:0-1871 GCA_964428935.1 uncultured Planctomycetaceae bacterium
GGGTGAACATTTCCTTCTGTTCGCCCTCCTCTCGCAGCGGAGACGTAGCTTTTTTGCGTCCTATGTCAATTTGAAGACAGGCTCTTACGCGCATAAGGCAACGTCGCGCAGGGCCTAGGCCGCGACTGAGGCAGTGCGACGGGAAGCCGTGAAGACGAGTTCCCGCTTTGTCGGATCCGGAGCCGCCGGCGTTGTTACCTTGGCGCGAGGATACAACCATGACGCGTGCGAAGTCAGAGCGACTTCACATCTTGTTCTGCCGAAAACCGCGAGCAGCTGACCCACCAGGCGGTGCGAGGCGCGGTCGTCATCAGCTCCGACGTGCGAACGTGTGCGGGTTTCTCTTTCTGATCGTGGGCGCTGCCTGGATCGTAGCAACGGGGCTTGGGGCGGCTCGGACCCAAGGCGTCGACCGAGCACGCGGCAAGATCCGCCGCCTGCTGCAAGAGGTCTGGAAGGAGCCGCCGTCGAGTATGGACATCGAGTTTTTCCAGAAGCTGGTGTATCCTCCGAGGTCGAAGGAGGATGTGCAGCGGCAAATAAAGTCGCTCTTTGAGTCCATGCGGGACAATACGTGGGTCATTGGTCCGAACGGTCGGGCTGTAAAGGATCGGGGTGACGACGAGAGCTGGAGGGAAAGCTTCGAGCTTACTTTGCAAGCTGCCCTCGCACTGGAGGGCAAACCGAGGTACTTCCGGAAGAGAATCCGTTATACGGACGGCGGCCGCTTCTACAGGGAAGACCTGGCACGCCAAACCGAGGCAACGTTTGGAAAAGAAACACCCTGGACTGAGACTTACGTCAACGTAGGCCCGGATGCCGACGGTTATTACGAGTCTTACGTTTATTACCACAAGCTGCAAAAAGCCGATCGGATGGCTGGAGAGAGCCAGCCTTTTTGGGACGTCGACCATGTGTGGCGCATTGGGACAGTTGGAGAACCGACAAGGGCGATGCTGCGTGGGTTCACCTGCAAGACGCTCAGTTTGTTGGCCACGCTGATCCGTCGCGACAAGCGCAGGCTCCAGCCCGATGAGGACAAGCTATCGGCGCTGATCAATGGCACTCATCCGCTATTGACGATCACGATCGAGGAGGACAGCTTGAAGGGAAGGCCCACAGATCGATACGAGGTGAAGCTGCGTGGGCTGCCGTACCCCTCGGCAGTCATCTACACGGCGAGCGACGACGTGACACGGGTCTATCGTAGCGAGGCCCATGATCCGAGAAGCGGCAGAACTCTGATGGTTTGCGAATCGGAGAGTTTTGATGAAAGTGGGTTCCCCCGGACCTGGAGGGAGGTGACGTACAGAGAAAGCGGTGAGCAGGTGGTTGATGAGCGTCAAATCGTTCGCGTCGTGAGGGACCCCGAGATACCGCGCGAGGTGTTCGAGTTTCGTCCCCCGAAAGGGTTTTTGGTTGGTGAGCAGATTGGCAACGAGATCGTTATCCGGCTGCCAGACGGCAAGGTGCAGAGGGCGTCGCTGGGCGAGTCTGAAGTCACTATTCGCCGTGCGTCGGTAATGCGGAGGTACCTTTTCTGGCTAAATCTCTGCCTGACGCTCGTCGTGCTGGGATACATGTTCTGGGCTAGAAGACGCCGCCGTTCCGCAAGTCAGCAGCGCGAACCGTGAGCTGCACAAGGCCGTCCTTGACCGGGAAGTGCATGCTTGCCGGTCCGCAGCCGTGCGGTGGCTCGGTCGTCAAGCTCACCTTGCGCCGCCGGTTTGCCGCCCGCCGCGACGGGTGAAGAGCGGCACGTTCGAGCCAGGCGGCCGGGTTGAGAAATCCGTCGGAAGAGGCGATCCGATGGAGGGGCCGGAGCAGGAGCCGGTTGAGAGACGTGCAGACAGAGCGACGCAGGCGGCAGG
>CAYSAG010000574.1:0-1868 GCA_964428935.1 uncultured Planctomycetaceae bacterium
GGAAATCGAATTGCACGAGCGCACCGACCAAGTCGTTCTGACCGTGCGCGACAACGGCTGTGGAATGACCCCTGAGGTGCTCGAGAATCTGTTCGAGCCGTTCTTCACCGAGCAGCGGGTCGGCAAAGGGACGGGCCTGGGCCTGTGCATTAGCCACCGCATTGTCCGCGACCACGGCGGCCGAATGGAAGCGGAAAGTGAAGGACCGGGCCGGGGCAGCACGTTCCGCGTGTGGCTGCCGCGCCGAGCGGCTCCGTCGTCCCACGCCGCGTAGCGGCCCGCCGACCGCGCACGGACTTCCTTTTCCGCACCGCCCCCTTCGTCCTTGCTCGCTGCTTCGCGCACGCCCGCCCCGGTCGGCCACCTCGTCGCAGCTCCAAACCCGCCTTGTTTCGCCGGACACCAATCCACTACATTTCGCCAGCCGGCGCTGGACCCGTTCACGCTCTGCCGACCTCCACGCCGACCGGCTTCCCAAAAGCCGGCCGCAGCCCTGGTAGCTCGCAGCGGCCGCAAGAGCTGCTAAACCGCCTCGGGTTACGCGTTTGCCCGAGTCCACAGAGAAAAGCGCTGCTCAAATGAACGACAAACCTCGCGTCATTCACTTGGTGAACGACCTGTCTTTTGGCGGGGCGGAGCGTTTTGCTTTGGAACTGGCTCAGGAATTGGAACGAGCCGATTTGGCCGAGGTGCAAGTCGTCATTTTGCGAAAAGCAGAACAGCAGTACGACTCCTACCGCCTTCGCCGTGGAATTGTTTCGCTGGAGTTCAAGGACGGTCCTTTGCCAGTCCGCTCGTTGACCCATTCGGTCCGTCAGCTGGCGCAGCTGGCCATTCGCTTCCGCGCCGACGTCATTCACAGCCACCTGTGGAGCTCCGACTTGGTCGCAGCTTTGGCGTGTCGGCTGTCCGGCGCTCGCCACGTCGCACACATTCACAGTACGCTGCCGTGGTGGCGGTCGCGGCATCTGGTTTTTCGAACCAGACGAATGTTGGTCAAAACAGCGTACCAGACTGCCAAGACCCACTTCGTGCCCTGTTGTGAATTTGCTCGCAAACATGCTGTTAAACAGTTTGGCGTTCCGCCGTCGCGCTGCACGACGGTTTTCCACGGAATTCATTTGGAACGCACTTGGTGTGACAGACAAGAAAGGGTCGCTGAACTGAACGGCCGAGTCGTGGTTGGTTCTGCCGGACGGTTCATTCCACTCAAAGCTCATTTGGAGCTGCTCGAAGCGGCCCGGCGAGTGAGCACGGAGTACGCGAACCTGCGCGTTCAGCTGGCCGGTGACGGACCACTACGCCGCGACTACCAGCAATGGATTGCCGACCACGAAATGGCCGACCGCGTTCTGCTGGTCGGCTGCGTGACGGACATGCGACGCTTCTACGAAGGGCTCGACCTTTACGCTCAGCCCAGCCACACCGAGGTCTTCCCGCTGGTCGTGCTGGAGGCCATGGCAGCGGGGCTGCCCGTCGTTGCCTCAGACGTGGGCGGTGTCGGCGAGGCCGTGCGTCACGGCATGGACGGCCTGCTGGTGCCAGCCGGCGACGTGACGGCCCTGGCTCACGCGCTCAAGCAACTGGTCTCGAACCCGGAACTGCGGCGCGACATGGGCCGTCGAGCTCAGCAGCGCTGCCATCGTCTTTTCAGCATGAGCCGCTGCGCCGAGCAAGTCGCTGACCTGTACCGCCGCCTGACCCGGCCAGCGGCTCTGCCTGCGGCGTCGCCCACCAGAAAAGCCGCCTGACCCGCACACGCTCCTTTGCGCAACTGAGCCGCTCGCCGACAGCCTTTGCGGCGAGCGTTGTCGTAATTGTTTACCGCCATGCGACGAACTGATGTTGGCTGATCGGGCGGAAGTGAA
>CAYSAG010000575.1:0-1844 GCA_964428935.1 uncultured Planctomycetaceae bacterium
GACGCCGTGGACATGTGGGAGTAACCGGCGGAGGCCCGCACCAGCGTGTCGACATTTGGCCCCCAGTCCCGCAGCCGTGAAAAACTCTTGGCCGGTGCGCCGCAAACGTGCTACATTTCGCCGACCCTTGAGCCCTCCGGGCCAAACCCCGTCCACCCACGACCAACCCGTCCACTCCTCACGAAACTCGATTCAGCAAGGAAGCGACTCATGCTCGGAATTCACCTCGACCTTCCCGCGTACTTGGACCGGTGCAAACAACTGCTCGACCAGCTCGACCCGACGCAGGCTCAACAACTGGCGGCCGACATTTACGACGCCTACCTTCAGAGCCGCTTTGTCTTCATTTGCGGCAACGGCGGCAGTGGAGCCAACGCGTCGCACCTTTGCGAGGACCTGGGCAAGAGCACGCTCGACCCGAAAGACTTCACCAACGACTCCGTCAAACGTTTGAAGGTGCTCAGCCTGACCGACAACACGCCGTACATTTTGGCCTGGGCCAACGACGAGGGGTTCGACCGGGTTTTCGTCGAGCAGCTGAAGAACTTCGCCAGCGCGGGCGACGTGCTCATTGCCATTAGCGGCAGCGGCAACAGCCCGAACGTGCTCAGTGCCGTCGAATGGGCCAACCGTCACGGGCTGCTGACGTGGGGCGTCACCGGTTACAGCGGCGGCCGTCTGATTCGGCTGGCTCAAAAGTCGCTGCACGTTCCCCTGGACGACATGGGTCTGGTCGAGTCGGTGCACCTGATTCTGTTCCACTGGGTTCTGAACGACGTCCACGCTCGCATCAACCGCGTCGGCCGCTACGCCGACCTCGGCTCGGCGGCCGAGGCGGCTTGACCGCAAGCCGGGGCCGCTCGACGGCAGGCCAAACGGACAGACCGAACCGACGGCGAGCCGGCCACCGTCGCTCGGACCGGCTGCCACGACCGGCTGAGCTCCTCGCCCAAACCGTCCCACAAGAAAAAAACCGCCGCCAGCCCTGGAGCTGCGGCGGTTTGCTTTGTCGGACCGTGGCTCGAGCCAGACGGACCGGGCCGTCCGGTGCGAAGCGACACGGCTCAAGACGGCTCGTCGGAGTCGTCCGGGTCGGCTCCCTCAGACTCCGAGTCGAGCAACTGGTCGGGCCGGTGCTGGTCCAACTGTGCCTCGTCGTCAGGAGCCTCCACCAGCAGGACCGCGTCCTTCGGCTCGGCGTCGCCCCACAAGACGAGCATGAGTCCCGGCAAGTAGCGGTCAATGGTCGACAAGTTGGCCGACAGCGCCCGCCTCAACTCGTGCCGGGTCAATTGACCGCACTCCACGTCCAAGACCGTCTTGTAGACGACCGTGCCGGCGTCCCAGTCGAACTCGAACCCGCCCAGGTACAGGCCGTGGTTCGCTCGCAGCAGGTACTCGGCCACTGCCTCGCGTTTGGCCTCCGGCACGCGGCACTGCACCCAGCTCAAAATGACCAGAAACCGGGCTCCGGGCGTGAGCTGAAGCACGGTTCGGAACAGACCGTGGGTGCACCCCACGTCGGCGCGCACTCGCAGCAACTCCGGCTCTGCAGCACAATTCAGGTCCAGTTCGTCCAGCAGTGCCACCAGGCGGTCGAAAGCGTCTCGTTCGGGCAAACTCATTCTGTCGTCCCTCCCCGCTTTGTGCTTGAGCTACCCTTTCAGACGGTTCGGTCCCACAGGCTCCCCGCCGCTTGCCGTGGCTTGGCCGCGGTCGCTCCGGTTCGCTCGCACCAGCTCCAGAACCACCACGGCGTCGTGCCAGGTGAATTTCAGCTCGCGATCCTGGGCCCAGCGACGCAGCGTGGCGAACAACGCCAAGCGGCTCGCCTCGTCCTCGTC
>CAYSAG010000576.1:0-1828 GCA_964428935.1 uncultured Planctomycetaceae bacterium
ACCACTACAAGGTAGTACTGCGGCTTGCCCAAGCCACGGAAGAGCGCCTCATAGGGCATGAAGGCGCCACGCACCAAGCAGCTGGCCGCCAATACTGTTCCAACGTATCCGCTGACCAGTGCGAAATCGCTCGACACCCAGAGCTTGAGGAAATCTGGCATCAAAACCGCCAGCGGCACGAAGATGCTTACCGACACCGAAAGCAAGACGTTCGTGCTGTGCAAATACATGCTCTTCAAATCGCTCTGCTTGTCGCACGCACTGAATTTTGGCATTAATACCGCGGCAGCCGCGCTGGCAAGACCAAGTACACGCAGGACTAGCTGTTGTGGGACAGCGAATTGCGCTACGGCGCCCACTCCGACAAAAGCGGCCAGCAGGACTCGGTCCGCATATCGCCATATCATGCCGACGAGTTGCGCAAGAAATGCGTATAGCCCGTATCCGAAGACCTCACGGAGGCCATCCAACGAGGGAATCGCTACTATCCGCAGGCCCGGCACCATCGCCAGGGCGACCCCACCTGTCATGAAAAGAAAAACGACCCCGACAACGAGATTCCACGCGACTAGGGCAACCAGCCCGCCGCCTTTCAGAACTAGGCCCACTTGCCCAGCAACTCTCACAAGGCTCTCTGCAACAGTAATTCCGGTTGAGACGTCGTAGCGGAGCAGGGCCTGGGGGACGGCAAAGAAAGGCCCCGCGATGAAGCGAAGCCAGAACGTCACCGCGGTGAGACGCAGCAAGAACGGCATGAGGCCTACTCGATGCGCGCCTAGTTTGAACCACTGGCTGAGCCAGCTGGCGCCACAGAAGAGGGCAACCGCTGCAATCGTCCCGAGGAGGGCGTAGACAAACAGCGTCGACGTTAAGACGCGGCTCACGCCGGCGAGGTCGTCCTTGGAGTAGTAGTAGGCCACGAACCGTAACGTTGCCTCAGATAGGCCGAGGTTTAGCAAGCCCAGCGCGCCTGTGATCGATGCGAGCAGGAGGTAGATGCCGTAGTCCTCCACTCCAATCCGGTGAATCAGAAATGGGGACATTACGAACAAGACCGCGGCCGACCAAACGGTACCGCCGACATTCCAGAGCACGTTGCGTGTGACGGACATGCTTATCCTACGAGTTGGCACGGCTGCGGCGCGATAAAGATCCGGCTGCCGCCGGAGCGAGCTTGCTCGCGACTTGCCCGCCGCCAACCGAACGGCCGGTGGGTGTGTCGCGCAGCTGATTGATACCGGGGAAGTCTTGAGACCCCGTGCGCGAGACCCTGGACGGCCGGGTGGCGGCGTGCGTGGCGGCGTCGTTGGATGGCATCGGGCGGTTGCGCTTCTCTATTCCGAGACGGGAGATCGGAGTTCGGGGCTCTGTTGCTTATGCTCGGTTCTTCGTTCCTGGTTGGGGAGCCAGGAGCTTGGAGCAGGGGGCAGGGAGCAGGGAGATCGGAGACCGCAGATCGGAGATCGGGGGCTCCGTGTCTAGTGCTTGGTTCTTCGTTCTTGGTGCTCCGTTCGGGACGCGGGACGCGAGACGCGGGACACGGGACGCGAGACACGGGACGCGGGATGCGGGACGCGAGACGCGGGATGCGGGACGCGAGACACGGGATGCGAGACGCGGGACGCGGGCGCGTCTAGGCCGCCGGTCGTTGCCTGTGTGGAAATCTGTGAGGCCACCCCCTGCCCTGTTGCTGCTCGCCCATTTCATCCCGTCGCGACGCGACGGGTCGAATGATTTTCGGTTCCCCCCTTCCCGGCGATGAATCGCCGGGCTACCGGCACGGCGTCGCGACGCGACGCCAATGCCGCGTCACGCGTTACGCCTTCCG
>CAYSAG010000577.1:0-1817 GCA_964428935.1 uncultured Planctomycetaceae bacterium
GTGACCTTCATTGATTCCTAATAATTCTCCCTGGGTCAGGGCAATAGTTAAAAAGCGGCGATGCGTTGAATAACCCAGAAGACCGCGAGACTACCGATGGCATACGGCAGCATGGCCCACGTCCAAGCCGGTCGCGGCATGTTGATGCGCCGCGTGACCTGGCGTGCCAGTACAACGGTGGCGAACACGGCAGCTATGAAGAGCAGTTGACCGAGCTCGACGCCGATATTAAAGAACAACAGCGCAATGGGAATAGACTGCTGCGGCAGACCGACTTCGGCCAACGCGCTTGCGAAACCGAAGCCATGCAGCAGGCCGAAGGTAAAAGCGACAACCCAGGGATAGCGTTCGGTCAACCCCGGCCTGCCCCGCCGGCTGTGAATGATCTCCGCCGCAACGAACGCGATGCTCAGCGCGATGGTCGCCTCGATGGGCGGTCCGGGCAGATGGACGACATCGAGTGTCGCACCGGCCAGTGTGATGCTGTGGGCGATGGTGAACGCGGTGATGGTTACAATGATCCTGCGCACGCCTTGCACCAGCAGCAAGAGCGCAAGCACGAACAGCAGGTGATCGATGCCGAGCAAGATGTGCTCGACGCCGTATAGCAAGTAGGTATGCACCACTTCAAAATGACCGGGTTGGGTGGGAACCTTGAAGGCAGGGTCAGACGCGGTCAGGCGGTGCGCCTCACTGGTGCCGTCGGCGAAATCGAACCGCACCAGCACGTCTGTCGACGTTTGATCAAGTCCGTCGATACGGATCACGCCCCCTTCCAGCCCGCCCGGGCACGTTGCAGTCCAGCGTGCCAGGTAGGCGGCACCGTCCCAGGTCGACTGTCCCGGAGTGCGCGGTTCGCAGTGCTCCGGCAGCCGGGCGTCGATCGCCATCTGACGTCCCTTGCTCGCCGGCGTCTTCCACACAACCGCGTACCGGTCCGTATCGATCAGGCGCAGTTCCAGGTAACCGGGTTGCAGCGCGTGACCAAATACGGATGCTCCAAATCCGAGCGACCCGGTCAGGAAGATCACCAGTACAAGCATTCGCTTGCACACAGACTGGATCACCGGCTTTCACCCGTGCGCGCATTGATGTCGCTTATCTCGACGCTATAGCGCTGCTTCAGTCTTGCGTAGTACAGCTCGCGCAGCTCCAGCGCCTTCGCAGCCTTCCAGTCATTCAACACAGCGTCCCGCACCTCTTCCAGTGCTGACATGCGGGCGGACGTACGGTTGATGACACGAACCAGGTGCACGCCATACGCAGACTCCACGGGTCCGCCCCATGCCCCGGACGGAATTTCCGCGATCCGGTCGAAGAAGTCATCCCCGAACACACCGTCAATCGCAGCCGGTGGTGAGAGACCAAGTTGGGCCGGCAGGAGCGTGCGTTCGCTCCAGGCTGAGGGGTCACTTTCCGGGTCGGACCGGAGCATGGTCAACGCCGCTTCGATGGTTTCCGCTGCCGGGGTTTTACCCAGGTAAATCTGCTCGAAGGCCAGGCGCGGCGCACGCAGAAAGGTCTGCTCGTGCGCTGCGAAATAGGCCTCGAGCTCGCCTTCTACAGGTTGTATAAGATCGGCGCCGGTATCCGTCAGGAATTCCAACTTCTGCCGCAACCGCCTCCGGACCATTGTATCGTTGTGGTCGAGACCCAGCGCGAGCGCCTCGCGGTAGTAGATTTCCTCGCGGACAAAGTCGTCGATCAGGGCACGCAGTTCGTCATCGGACGGCGGACGCCACCAGACCGTCTGGAAGCCTTTAGCCAACTGTTCGATGCGTTCAGGCCCGACGATGATGATTTCGGCCGGCTCCGGG
>CAYSAG010000578.1:0-1804 GCA_964428935.1 uncultured Planctomycetaceae bacterium
AGCGCTGTTGGTCCCTCGGTGGAGGTCGTTAGTCGACACGGCGCCGTGGAGGAGGATGAGATTCTCTTTGGGCAAACCACGATAACCATCGAGGACGCAGATCAGCCGCCGGTTGGGGCCCAAGGCGGCTGGTTC
The DNA here is from genome assembly GCA_964428935.1 of uncultured Planctomycetaceae bacterium. GTDB lineage: Bacteria > Planctomycetota > Planctomycetia > Planctomycetales > Planctomycetaceae > JAADHY01. The sequence continues at coordinate 136 of CAYSAG010000578.1, forward strand.
ACGCTGGTTCGCCAGGCCGATCAGGTCGTGCTCCGTTCCCGCGCCGGTCGGGAATTGGAGCGCTGGAGCCTGGACACATGGGCCTCCTCTCCGCTGGTGATTCGTGGGACCACGGGCAACGACGCGCTGGTCATCGATTTTGGCGGCGGTGATCCGATCCCCAGCGGCGGTTTGGTCTTTGACGCCGAAGACGGCGTCCTGGCGCCGGACAACGATTCGCTGGAGTTGGTTGACGGCCAATTCGACACGGTCGCTTATCAGTTTCTCGAGCGGGGACGGGGGAGGATCGATCTGGACGGCGCCACGCTCAACTTCGTCGGACTTGAGCCGATCTGGGACAGATTGCAGGCCGGCCACCGCGCTTTCTCCTACGGCGACGGCCGCGACGCCATCACGGTGACCGACTTCGGCGATGCCGCTGACAGCCTACTGCAGGTTGCGGCGTCGTCGGGCGCCGAAACCATCGTGTTTGCCAGTCCGACCGAGTCGCTGACAATCCGGTCCGGCGGCGGGCCGGATCGAATCTGGGTTCAGTCAGTTGATCGGAACTTCGCGGCGTCCATCGTGCTGGACGGCGGCCGCGACGCCGACACGTTAGTCGGCAGCGATCGCGCCGATACGCTGATCGGTGGGCCCGGCGACGACCGCCTGCTCGGGCTGGGCGGAAACGACTCGCTTGTCGGCGGAGAAGGCAACGACCTACTTCGCGGTTACGACGGCGATGATACGCTGGTGGCCGTCGACGGACGGAGTACTTTGCTTGGTGGTGCCGATGACGATTTCCTGATCGGGGGTTTGGGCCGAGACCTGCTAAAAGGCCAAGACGGCAACGACTCGCTGTTTGGGTCGGCCGGCCGCGACAAGCTGCTCGGTGGACGAGGCGACGACTACCTCGCTGGCCAAGGCAGTAACGACACGCTAATGGGGAGTGCCGGTGACGACACGCTCCTTGGTGGCATTGGTAACGATCGCCTGTACGGCCAAGACGGGGCCGACCGAATGGAGGGCGGCGACGGACGAGATCGGATCTACGGTGGTTCCGGCGACGATCGCATCTGTGGGGGCACCGGGCTCTATCGCGACATCCTGAAAGGAGGGTCCGGCAACGACACCCTTCTAGGCGGCGCCGGCAACGACGTACTGATCGGCGAATCCGGGTCCGACGTAATGCTTGGAGAAGCCGGTCATGACGACCTGCGTGGAGAAGACGGTGGCCGCGACACGCTCGCTGGCGGGGGAAACGGCGCTGCCACCTCGCCCTTAGACGTACTGGCCACCGACCCTGCCGACACCATCAACAATGACTTCGTCGCCTTCTGCGACTGGGCACATCGGCTGCCGTAGTGGATGCCTGCACGACGGCGTCAAAGCGACACAGGGTTCTTGGCAGAACAGGACGCGGCAAGCGACTCATGCCGAAGACCGTGACCTCGCGCCGCCTCAACAAGCGGCGCCGCCTTCTCCGCCGTCAAGGGCGCGGCGCCTTGCAGGGAACGGCGAGAGATCGGAGCGGCGGCGAGACGAACGGGCTCGGGAATTCGTCGTCACGTCATTGACCGAGCGGATTTCGAATACCGCAGGGAATTTGTGTGAGGCTGTCCGGGAACGGGAGGACCACGCTCCGTCGTGGCCGCTGACGGTTCGTGTCTTGAGGCCAGTTCAAGACGAC
>CAYSAG010000579.1:0-1792 GCA_964428935.1 uncultured Planctomycetaceae bacterium
AGCTGCCAAGGGGGGGCTGACAAGCGAGATTTGGCCGAGGTAAAGAGCGGCCTGAGCGAACACGAACAGTCCGGTCAGCACGGCGCAGCAGAAGGCCAGGTTGGCAATGAGGCTGCGGCTTCCCTTTCGAATGACCAGCGGCAGGGTGACCAGCACGACCAGCAAGTTCAGCAGCGGTCGGAGCAGTCGTTCGTGGAAGTGGACCGACAGGCTGCGCAGCGACGCCGCTCCCAACGCCGGGCTTTGAATTCGCCGCAGCAGTTCCGCCGTCGACAGCAACCGGACGCTCATGTTGCTGCGGTGCAGCTGGTGGGTGTCGACGTCCGAAAGGACGAACACTTCGTCGGGCGAGGAGCCGGGGCGAACCAGTCGGCGTCCCAAGTCGGTCAAAGGCAGGGCGGCGTAGCGGGGGCGAACTCCTTTCAACAGCCACCCGGACGGCTCGCCGACGGGCCGACGCACGTAGACGGCTCGCGGAGCCCGCAGGGTGGTCAGCGACGTGACCACCTCGGGAACCGGCAGCGCCACCGACATGCCTCGCACCTCGTCCTTTTCCACGAACAATTGCTCGCCGTAAATGGCAATTCCCGTGGCGTAGTCGTAGACGGGCTCGACGCGCTGAGCCACCGGCTCGACCATTCCCCTGGGCGTTTGCAGCTGGTCGGCAATGCTCGGCAGAACCAGCTCCTGGTTCGCCACCAAGCCCACGTCGACGCAAAAGGCGGCCATGAGGACGGGCAGGGCCAGTCGGTAAGTCGGGACGCCGGCCGACAGAATCGGCTGCAGCTCGCTGTTTCTCAACAGCAGAGCAAAGACGACCATGGCCGACACGACCAGCAGCACCGGCCCGGCCATGTCAAAGAAGGGGAAAAGCTGGTAGCCGTAGTAGTGAGCCATGCTGCCGAGCAAAGCGGCGTAGCCCTGTCCCGCGTTCCGCTCCTGAAAGCCGTCGATGTTCGTGAAGGCGTCAATGACCACGTACAAGCCGAACGTCGTCACGAACCCCACGAAGTACACGTGAAAGAACCGGCGAATCAGGTAGCGGTCGAAGGTCAGCATGAGGCTCCGTCGCTGGCTCGGACTTGCCGTGTTTGTTGGAAAGCGAAAGCGGGTCGAGAAAAGCGGCCGAATTACAGGAAAAAGCCGCGGGACCGTCAAGGTCGGCCCGTCCAGTCCGTTCCAGCGGGCTCCCGGGCCACCCGTTACACTCAGAACAGCCTGCACGCCCGCGACGAACGGACTGTACTGGCGAGCGGTTTTCGACTTCCGGCACCGTCGCCGACCGCCGCTTTTTTCCAGGAGGTAGAGTTGGCTAACGGCGTGAGCGCCGGAATAATTCTTAACGCGTTGTCCGGCGGACCACTTCCGCCGGACTTGCGCTTTCTCGGGCGGAAGTCCGAGCGGCGCAGCCACGTGTCCAGACGGCGCGGTGGGACAACTGAGCGAACCGCGCCGCAGCCACACCCGCTGACACGGTTCTTTGTCAGCGTCGACCGACCCACCCGAAGCTCTTTTCTTCCGGCTGCCGAGTTCGGAACGGCCGCCGGCTTTTCAGGACGACACCCGCATTCTCAGGGACGAGGCCGGAACCAGTCGTGGGGACAAGTTCGAGTTCCAGACAGAGGCGAAAACCAATGGCTCGAAAGGACGCGCTACAACGGCTTCAGCAACGGCTGCTTGCTCGTCGGGAACTGCTGCGCAAGAAACTGGGACAGCAGTTGGAGGAAATGTCGGGCGAACGCGAAGTCGGCGACGTGGGCGACGCCGCGACCAACGGCGCCAGCAGCGAACT
>CAYSAG010000580.1:0-1778 GCA_964428935.1 uncultured Planctomycetaceae bacterium
ACACCTGCCATTGATCCGGCTCTTTGTAGATTTTTGTCACCTGACCTTCAGTGGCCAACAAAACCCGCAAGGACGATGAGCGCTTTGGCGTCCTCAAATGGCAACATCGCGCATTAGTTCAATGACCGCAAGCACTAGCTTGATTCATTCACAACGAATTGATTATAAACAACTATCTTGCCGTCGCTCTGCTGCGACGTGTATTCCGGTATCACCCGAGCGTCGAGCCTTGCTTTGGCGGGTACAAACGGTATATTAGGGTGCTACGGTTTGCCCGCCCCGAACGACGGGGATAGAGTTTCCGGGAGGGCCGGCGACAACGCAATCTCATTCGAATAACAAGAATATGCTGGCTGTGAACACCTAACTGAGCATTCCCGCACACCGGTAATTTACGGCGAGTTCTCGCTGCGAGCAGTCCGGTTCCAGAGGAGATGTTATCTGAGGAGGACTAGCATGAATGACAAAACTAAAATCGCACGCGCCTTGCGCGACGCTTCGCGGCGCGCGTTTCTCAAGAAGTCCGCCGTGGCCGCAGCCGTGGCGACCGGGCCCTGGATCGTCAATTCACAGGTACTCGCGGCGTCCCGGCAGGTGAATGTTTTCGCCTGGGTGGACTACGTCAACCAGGAAATGATCGATGGCTTCGAGAAGGAAACCGGCATCAAGGTCAATCTCACCACCTTCGGATCCAACGATGAAGCCGAGCAAAAAACCAAGGCCGCCGGGGGCAAAGGCTGGGATGTCATCTTCCCGTCCGTCACCAACCGGGCGAACTACGAGGACTCCAATGCCCCGGGCGGTATCTGGCTGGCACCCATCGACGAGAAACGGGCGAATCTCCAGGCCATAATCCCCTCGTTCTTGCGTGATTCGATTGCGCTGGGTGCCGTGTATCGCGGCAAACGCTATCTGATTCCGTACGACTGGGGGACCGAGGGCATCACCTACAACTCCAAAGCCCTGAACTTGAAAGACGCCGAGGTCTCTTACGGTGATTTGTGGCGGCCGGAGGTCAAGGGAAAGGTCGCCTTTCGGCAGAAATCCGTCATCATGGGTACGGGGTTGTACCTGGATTCCATCGGCGTGGTGAAATCCAATCGCATGCTCGACGTGTACAAGACCGAAGAGGGCGCACGGCGGGTATGGTCTGGGGTCACAGACTGGATTATCGAGCGCAAGGACTGGTTCGGCGCCTTCTGGAACAATGCCACCGAAGCCACGTCCGCCTTCAAGGACGCTGGAGCCGTAATCGGGCAGACGTGGGATACCACGGGTCTGTTGCTCGCCCAGGAGGACTCGGCCTACAAGTACCGAGCGCCCAAGGAAGGCATCATCACATGGCTCGACTCCGTCGGCATGCTGGCTGGTGCGGAGCACGTCGACGAGGCTTACACGTTCATCAACTACATCTTGACACCGAAAGTTGGCGGCATGTTCTCCAACAAGACGGGATACAACTCCGCGGTCGCCGGTTCGTCAGAATTCACCTCTGACACCTTCAAACGGCAGTTCGCGGAAGTCTATCGCTCCGAAGTGTTGGGCAATATGTGGTGGTGGCAGGCGGACACGCCGTGGTTCGCTCCCATGCGCCAGGAGTTCGTCGAAAAGATCAGCAACGCTTGACGCTGGTTTTCAACGATCGTGGCGGGGCCGCTCGCGACAGGCGGCCCCGTTTTTCCGTGCAACGATTGACGAGACGAGCCTCCATGGCGAGGCTGTCGGTATCCATGTAGGACGCGACCAATGCATGGCAGAGAAGTAGTCCTCGAAAAGGT
>CAYSAG010000581.1:0-1775 GCA_964428935.1 uncultured Planctomycetaceae bacterium
GCAGACGGGCCAGCTCCGGCGAGAACGGGCACCTGACCAGCGCAAGCCGTGACCGGACGAAGGACGGAACGGAACGTGCGGCCCAGGTCCGGCCCCCGCTGGCGACGGACGGCCCGGAAAGACAGGCCGCCCAGGACCGGACGCCACGCCCCGGCGCGCTCGGTTCCGCTGCCTCTCGCCGGGGCTTCTTTTTTAGCCATTCAGCGGACGACCGGCGGCCCGGCGGTCCTGCCGCTCCCACACTCGGAAAAAACGGGCGTCGGGCCCCGAAGGGTGGCTTCAGGCCGACGCGTCGACGGGCCGTTCGTCCGAGGTCCCGAAAAGCCACTGCCGCACGTGCTGCACCACCCGAACGATTCGGTCGTCCTCGATTCGCTCCCGGTACACGGCCGACATGTCGTTCGCCGCCGGCGCGTGCCCCATGATCAGGTCCACCGCCGGCTGGTCCAACGTCGCACCGGCCACCGTCTCGAACGTGTGCCGCAACGCGTAGAAACCACGCCGAGCCCGGTACACCCCAGCCGCCTTCGACAACTTGCAGAACTCCTTGCTCACCGGGTTGTCCGTCCCGCTCTTGTGCCACGGCCGACCGTACTTGGTCACGAAGACCAGCCCCTCGGCCTCCCGCACCTTCGGCTGAGGACGCTCGGCCAGGGCCTCACGCAGCGACGCCAGCGTCTCCGGCCACAGCCAGCACCGGCGCTGAATGCCCGTCTTGGGCCGAGGAAAGTCCAACCAGCCGCTCTGCCAGTCCACTGCCGTCTCCGGAAGGGTCGCGCAGTCGTGGTTGCCGAACCCCGCGTTGATGCCCAGCAGAATCATCGACCTGAGCGGCTGGTCCGCCAGCTCGAGCAAGCGACGAATCTCGTCGGCCTCGAACATCTTCGGCCCGGCCGCGTTCCGGTGCCGACGAAGGACCGACGCCGACGGCCGCTTGAAGTGCGGGCCGAAGCGGACCGGCCGGTCCAACAGGTCGGCGTCGTAACCGTACTTGAAGACACTGCGGGCTCGTTGCACCAGGTTCCCCAGACGCACCGGACCGACCGATTCGGCCAGCTTGGCCCGCAGCGACTCGAAGTCGGCCGGCGTCAGGTCGGCCACGACCCGGTTCCGCCCGAAGTGTTCCACCAGCCGGCGGCACACTTCGAGGTAGTCCCGAAAGGTCCGTTCGACGATCTCACCGCTCTCCAACAGCTGCTGCTTGCTGGTCAGGAAGTGGTTGCACAGCTCGGCCACGGTCAGCCCCTCGCTGGGCGGGCGCGGGGGACGTCCGGCGTACAGGTCGTCCCGCACGCGGAGGTACTCCTCCAGGGCTTCTTTCCAGCCGTCGCCGGGAAGGCGTTCCATTCGGCCATCGACCTGCCGCCCCCACCGGCCGAAGTAGTAGAGCCGGCCACGAATCTTCTTGGCCCAGTACCCGAGCGGGTGAGCGTAGAGCGGGAAGTCCGGGTACGGCTTCGGCGGCCGCACCGAAGCTTTACGGGAACCAGTTCGTCGGGTAGACCTTTTCACACGATTGCCTCCTGATTCGCGAGTTCTTTTAGGACTCTCGGCCGACGTCGGTTCTGCCGTGACGGACGCTGTTCCGCGGGTTGGGATGGAGTGGTGAGGGATAGGCTAGCAGTAGTAAGATCGGGAGTAAAGAGACCAAAGCGATATTTCTTGAAAATCTCACAAGTCTCTCAGACCCAACGGCTTGGGGCAGTAGCTCAATCGGTCAGAGCAGCGGTGCCACTACACGTTCCGCTGGTGGTACGAGTACTCGGGCGGCAAAA
>CAYSAG010000582.1:0-1774 GCA_964428935.1 uncultured Planctomycetaceae bacterium
GAAACGGAAGCGAAACCCAGGGGTCGCAAATGGCGAAGCCGAGTGTCCGGGAAGGTACGACCGAACGGACGAGACGACGGCACCGGCTGCCGTTCGCGCGGTGTGTGAGAAGTGAGTCTGCGGCAGCAAGTGGCGGTGCAGCGAGTCGTTTTTGACAGGCTTGCTCGCGGTCTGTACACTGGACCCGACACATGGGCCCGCTCAGGACACGTCTGCCAAGCCGCGAGGCCCCGGTATTCACGGTCCGCCGGGGTGGCGTTGGCGGTTTGGCGACGACGTGGAAGGGCGACACAGAACGAAGGAGCGGCGAAATGTCGGAGCACCGGTCGGCCGAACGAACGTTGGAAGAGTACGCCGCTCTGGAGTTCATTCTTCTGGGCGACCTGCGCGTCCTGCTCCAAGAGCCGCTCGACGAAACCACTCGTCCGTGGCTGCTTTCGGTTCTGGACGCCCTGCTCGAAACCCTGCCTCGGCAGTTCCGCTTGAAGGACCGCGAAGGTTACCTGCGTGAAGTCCTGGAGGAGTACCCGTCGTGGGAGAGGCAGGTGGAAGAGTTGCGGGCGGAGCGGCAGGCGCTGTTCGAGCAACTCCGACGCTTGCGCGAAGCCGTTCACAACCGAGACGAGTTTCCGGAAGTGGCCGAGTTGGCCGAGCAGCAGCTGGCCGAGTGGCTTCGGTCGGTCGTTGCGTTCCACCGGCACGAGAACCGACTGGTCCAGTTGGCCATGAACTTGGACGTCGGCGTGGGCGACTGAGGGGTGGACGAGCCAGCGAGCTCGCTCGAGCGGTCGACCGCACGTCCTCTTTGTCTTCCTTTTTCCTCCTGCCGCTCGACTTGTGCTCCGGTGGCTCCTGTCGCTCGACGGCCGGCCGGTCGAACGTCCCTAGTGGGCCGGCGGCCGGCGGCGTGTGCCGCTCCACGGGACAACGGCGGTCGAGCGCCCGAGGGACACGCAGTCTGCGGCCCGCCGCGGCGTGGGGAGTGTCGAACCGACGGCCTTTTTGACTCCGGCCCGTCGAGACGCCCGCCGCCCAGCACGAGGGCTTGGGCCGGAGTCGAGCGGCGTGTAGACTGAGGGCGGTCGAGTCAGACCGGTTCCGGTCGTGCTGCTGCCGCTGTTCGAAACAAACGAACTCGCGAGGGCCCGACGCGCTGCGCGCCGACGGTCGGTTGCCGCCGTGGCGACGGGTCCGGGCGAGGCCGGTCTTCGACAGCGGGCATTTCGGCAAGAGGAAGCTTCGCATGGGGGACCAGCAGTCGATTCACGCTCAGGACCTGCAGTTTCTCGCGCAGGTCGCCCACCAACTGAAGTCGCCCGTCGCGGCGGTCAAAATGCTGCTTCGCATGCTTTCGGGCGAGTTTGCCGGTCCGCTGACGGAACAGCAAAAGGAAATTTTGCGTCGAGCGGCCGCTCGGTGCGACGAGGCCACCGAGTCGATTGCTCGAATGCTTTCCATTGCCAACTTGGCCAGCGGGGAAGGCTCGGCCGACGAAGTTTGCGACCTGGCCGCTACGGTGCGACGGGTGCTCGTGCAGCACGCGAACGAAGCTCTTCGCAACGACGTGGCTTTGGCGTCGGACTTGCCTGGCGAGCCGGTTTGGGTTCAAGGCAGCGAGAGTGCGTTGTTCGAGGCCGCGGCCTGTCTGGTCGACAATGCCCTCAAGTACACGCCGCCCTTCGGCCGGGTCCACGTGGCCGTGCTGATTGAGCCGGAGTCGGAGGCGGTCCGGCTGGTGGTGGAAGATTCGGGCATTGGCATTGCCGAAGAAGAG
>CAYSAG010000583.1:0-1772 GCA_964428935.1 uncultured Planctomycetaceae bacterium
GCACCTGAACCGCCGGCAACGGCGGCTCGGTCGACGGCTGCGGCACCAACAGCTGAGTGGGTTGCAAGTCGGCTCGCCCGACAACACGCCTTTGTCGCTCCGCGCGAGCCAGCAAAGGGTCGTCGCTGCGGCCTCTACGCACCACCGGACGTCGAAACGCCAGCTCGACCGGACCGGAGGTCCGAAAACGCACCAGCAACGAAGGCTGACTGACACTGCCGTCGGGCCGAGCCAGTCGGGCGTTGCCCTCCAAGTACACGGTCAGCTCTTGTCCGCCCGCCACGGCCCGCTGCCAGACGACGGCTCGGTCGGCCCGTGCCACCGTCGGCGGCTGCTCCACCCGACACCGGCCGCGCAGCACGTACACGCGCTCGCTGCCCTGTGAGAACTCCTGAGCGAAGTCCGCGGCCACGCGAACCGGCGTCTGCACCGAAGCGGTCACCGCAAGAGCCGGCTGGTCGGCCTCCCCCAGTGCCACCCCGCGCAAAGCAAGCCACGACGCCAGCAGGAAAGTCACCTGCCAGCGCTTCGGACCAGCGCGACTTGTGACAGCGAAGGGGGTTGAGCCCGACACGGGCAGTCTCGAAATGCGAGGTTGCACAGAGAAGACGCCGGCGCACGCCGACCGCGCCGTGGACCCGAAGATTGTTTCGGTAAGAGGTGACAGGACACGAAATGACGCGCCGGACGCTCTTCCGCCGGCGCGTCCGCTCCCGCAAAAAGGGGCCGGATTATACGACCGCCCAAACGACAGTGTCAATAACGCTCAAAACGAGGTCGAAGGTCGGAAACGCCGCGGCGCAAGGGCGTCGCGGGGGCGAGTCGGCACGCGGGGCGAGCGGGCGGGGCGGAACCGTGCTTCGAAGAAGGCAGCCGGGTGGAGAAAGCAACCGAATGAAGAGGCCGGCCGTGTCCCTCGCCAGACGGGACAACGAAAGCGACGCCGCGGGGAAGGGCGACGCGGGGGGCAAGGACACCTGCGGCCGGAGGGCAGTTTTCTGAGCAGTTCAAAGCCTGCAGCCTCGCTAGCCTCCGTGGTTGCCGCTGCTTCCCTGGTCCGCTTCGCCCTCGGCTCCTGCCGGCCCCTGCGAGTCCCCAGCTGGTTTGTCGCTCTGTGCTTTCTGTACCACTCCGCCGCTGCCGGCCTTTTGCTGTGCGCCACTGGTCGGTTCCGCCGAGCCGGCGGTGGAAGGGGGTGTCTCCACCGAGCCGGACGGTCGCGAATTGGGCCGCTCGCTTTGACCCTCGGCCGCGCTGGGCGACTCGACAGGCTTTTCCTCCGACGCAGTCCCCTCAGCCTGCCCAATCTTCTGCGGCTGGTTCGCCCTGTCCGTTCCCTCCATTTTGCCAGCCGTCTGCGGCGAGCTGTCCGCCGTGCGGACGTCCGTCGTGCTGCCTGACGGGGCCTGTCTTTCCTTTGCAGACTGCTCGGCCTGCTGCGGCCCGGCCAGGTCTTTCAGCTTTCGCAAAGTCCGCAGGTTGTCTCCGAGTCGCATTTCCAGCAAGGCGGTCGGAGTCTGCAGCCAAATGAAGTCGCGGCCGATTCGGACCACGTCCGCCTCGACACCCGCGTACTTCAAGTGAGCCCCCTCGCGCAGAATCAGCCGCTTGTTCGACGACCGGTCGTAGAGCCAAGCTTCCCGTGTGTTGTCTTTGGTCAGCGCGGCCGTCAGGTAGGTGAAACGGGCGAAGTCTTGGACGACGGTCGCCGTGACGGTTCGAGAGGCCGTGAGAGGGGGCTGTGCGCCGTCGGTGGCTTGAACGACGTTTTT
>CAYSAG010000584.1:0-1771 GCA_964428935.1 uncultured Planctomycetaceae bacterium
TGTCGGTCTCCAGCGTGACGTTAATGAGCACGTCCTGCCGGTTGACCCGTTCTTCGTCGTTGACGCCCAGAATGGCTCGGACCAATAGGTCTCGAATGTGAATCGAGTCCGGCATGGAAAGCCTCCGAGCAACTTGCAAGGACGCGCCCTACGCGGGCACCAGTTCCTCACCCCCGGTGACGTGCAGCACCTGCCCGGTGACGAAGTCGGACTTCAACAGGTAGAGCACGGCCCGACAGACTTCGTTTGGGTTGCCCGTTTTTCGGAGCGGAATTTTTTGGGGAAGCTGTTGCCAGTACGCGTCGGCCCCCTTGGCGGGCAAAATGGCTCCGGGAGCCACGGCGTTGACCTGGACGTTCGGAGCCAGCTCCAGGGCCAGTTGGCGCGTCAGGGCGACCACCCCGGCTTTGGTCAACGCGTAGACGGTGAAGCCGCGAGCCGGGTGCGTGCCTCGCCAGTCGGCCACGTTGACCACGTGTCCGTGGCGGTCGTCCAACTGAGCCACGAAGGCCTGAGTGAAGAAAAACGGAGCTTTCAAGTTGATGGCAAAGTGGCGGTCCCACTGCGACGAGTCCGCGGACGCCACCGACGACGGCTCGAAAATGGCCGCGTTGTTGACCAGCACGTCCACGCGGCCGAACGTCGCCGTGGCGAACTCGAACACGCGCTCGGCGGCTTCGACCGGCGCGAGCAGGTCGGCTTGCACACAAGCCGCTCGAACGCCCAAGCGCGCGACTTGCTCGACCAGCTCCTCGGCGGCCGGACGCGAGTGACCGAAGTGGACGCAAACGTGCACGCCTTCGGCCGCCAAAGCTTGCACTAGGGCTCGGCCCAGCCGCACCGCTCCCCCAGTCACGACCGCTACTTTGTTACGAAGTTCCATGCTGCGGGCTCCTGAACCACGACCTTCAGCGGGCTTCGAGGTGGAGGCGAGGCGAGCGGGCGCGGCTCGAGCGACGTTTGGCCCCTTCGCGGTCGGGCCTTTCGAGCGACTGCGAGGGGGCCTGGGAATTCGCGGAGGGGGCCCGGGAATTCGCGGAGGGCCACGCTCCGTCGTGGCCGCTGACGGTCTGTGCTTCGAAGCCCGCTCCACAAGGCACGTCCGGTCGCCCCAAACAGGCGAATTTCGGAAAAGGCACGGACGAATTCCCGGACGCCCTCAGTTCGTGTTGGGTCTGTCGGTTACGTCAGCTCAATCAGTTGGACTTCCAGCGAGTCGGTGTCGAGCACGGCCACGGTGGCTCGGCCGGTCACCCACCCGCAACACTCGCCCGGGTTCACGTGCAACACACCGTTTCGCTTCTCGGTGACCGCTTGGTGCGTGTGGCCGAAAACGACGACGTCGGCTCCCGCCGCGGCTGGCCGTTGGCTGTCCGGCGGGTAGTGGTCCAAGCTGATTTTCCGACCGCCGCACTCGACCAGCACCGGCCCTTCTTGGATTTGTTCCAAGACCGACTTGAGCCCGGCTCGCTCGCCGTCGTTGTTTCCGTAAACCACGTGCAACGGCCAGGGCCAGCGCTTGAGCGCCTTGGCCGCAAACGGGGCCACCAAGTCGCCCGCGTGCAAGACCACTTCGACGCCCGCTTGCTGAAACCGCTCCAGTGCCACGGCCATTCGGTCCAAATGGTCGTGTGTGTCGGAAAGAAGGCCAACCAACATTGCGGTGAGCTCCTCGGGTTAGACGTGACAAGTCTCTTGGCCGCCGTAGAGCCGCGCGCCCCGACGCGGTCGGTCACGGACTACACGCTTCCGTTCAAACCGGCCACAGCAC
>CAYSAG010000585.1:0-1769 GCA_964428935.1 uncultured Planctomycetaceae bacterium
ATTGGAAGGGCGAGCCAACGGATTGGCAAGGGGCAGTTGGTGCACGTTCACAACGTCGAGTCGACTCGCGGACGCGGTGACTTGCAGTCTCAGGCCAGCCAGACCTGAATCTCTCGGAAAGGCAGACCGCGGAAGGTGTCCGAGGCTTTGACAGACAGGAGTTTTCGCTCGCAAGCCATGCGGCCAAAGGAGACGGGACAGTGAGAGACTATTTTTTCGGCTACGTGCGTCCGGACGGACAGGTCGGGATTCGAAACTACGTGCTGGCGCTCAGCGGCACATTGTACGCGAATTCCACTTGCGAACGGCTGGCTCACTTGGTGCAGAACACCATTCCGATCGTGCACCCACTGGGACGCTGTCAGATCGCTCCCGACCTGGCTCAGACGTTCCGCACATTGGTCGGACACGGCAAGAATCCGAACGCCGGCGCGGTGATCGTCATTGACCACTTCAAGGAACAAGGCTGCACCGCGGACGAAATTGCTCACGAAATCGCCTCGACCGGCAAGCCGGTCGAAGTCGTCAACATTCGACGCGAAGGAGGCGTGGTCAGCGCGCTGGCCAAGGCCGTTCGTCTGGCCGTCGACATGAACCGTCAGATTACGCGACAGCAACGGGAAAAGGTGCCGCTTTCGAAGCTGATTTTCGGCTTCAACTGCGGGACCAGCGACGTCACCAGCGGGTTGGCCCACAACCGCTGCGTTGGTTGGGTCGTCGACCGCGTGATCGAAGCGGGTGGTCGAGCCTTGGGAGCGGAGACCACCGAAATGATGGGCGGCGAGGACCTGATTCGAGCCCGAGCCAAAACCCCGGAAATCGCCGAAAAGCTTCTGGGCATGATTCGTCGAATGGAAGAACGAATCCTGGCCTGCGGCGTCGACCTGCGCGGCAGCCAACCCACGGGCGACAACATCGCCGGCGGCTTGACGACGATTGAAGAAAAGTCGCTGGGAGCCATGCAGAAATGGGGGACCAAGCCCATTGTGGGCGTGGTTGAGTACGCCGAGCCGATTGGCGACGAACCCGGCCTTTGGTTGATGGACACGCCGGGACACGGTGGCGAAAGCATTACGGGCATCGCCGCCGCAGGAGCTCAAATCATGGCCTTCAGCACCGGGGGAGGCCACACGATCAACCACCCGCTGATGATTACCATTCGTCTGAGCGGCAACCGAGAGTCGTGTGAGAAAATGAAAGACACGAACGAGGTCGACGTGTCCGACATGTTCGAGGGAACGCCGCTGGACGTCGCCGGCAAGCGTTTGTTCGACGAAGTGCTCGACGTGTGCGACGGCAAAATGACCAAAGCCGAAGCTCTGAAGGAATTCAACGCGTTTGCAATCAACCGTTGTGGTCCGAGCGTTTGACACGGGAAGGAGCCCACGCGCGCAAGGCACCGAAAGGCAGCGAGTCCACCTCGGCCGGGGCTTCAAAGTCGGCCACTCTGTGCCAGTGAGGGTTCGTTTGGCAAAGTGACCGGCGTTGGAGCCGCACCGGCGTTTCCCGCGCCGGGCGAGGGAATTGAGGAGGGGCCGTCTTTGCAGACGCCGCGCCGCGCGGACGCCTTGCGCGAGAACACAAGTCTCTTGCCGGTGTTCGGCGTCAGCGGGACGCACGCTCGGAGCACCTCGGAATCAAGAGCAACTCGGCCACCAAGCCGGACCAACGGATGCCCGATTCAGCCTGTCTGCAAGACGCTCCGGCGACTCGATTCCCGACGGTGAGCGGGCTGCTGTTCGCCGTGCTCACCGTTCTCGGAATGAGTG
>CAYSAG010000586.1:0-1756 GCA_964428935.1 uncultured Planctomycetaceae bacterium
TCGCACGACACGTTCAACAACGTGTTCGCTCGGTTGGACCCGGTGGTGTTCGAGCCGTGTTTGCTGAGCTGGATCCAGTCGCTGTCTCGGGTAACGAACGGTCAGATTCTGCCGTTGGACGGGAAGAGGAAAAGGAGTCCGGTGAGCGGCAACGGGGCAGCGTGGTCGGAGCAGCTGAACGCGAAAAGGCCCAAGCTCGGGCGGAAGCAAGTTCCCAATCCGAGTCTAGCCGACGCGCCAAGGAAAAAGCTTCGGAGGCCACCGCCGAAGAACGCGGCAAACTGCGAGCGTCAGCCGAGCGTCGGAACCAGCGCCGCCAGCAGGCTCGACCGGAGGCCGAGCGTGCCGTGATGATCCGGGCCTCTGCGTCGAACGAGCGCTCAGCGAGGTACTGGGCGAAGGTGGCTCTGGACTGGACGGTGGGCGAGGTCATCAGAGAGGTCACGGGACCGATCAAGGCGGGGATTGAGGAGTGGCACCGTCTGTCCACTGTGTGGAGGAATGCCAGAGAGGCCGGCTACAACCCCGTGCTGCACGTCGTGGCGATTGGGTTCTACGATCTGAGCGGAGGGACGAACTACTTTCGAGCGGCCAGCGGAGAAGACCCGGTGACCCTGCGCCGGTACAGCACTTTGGAGCGAGCGAAGCAAGCGGGAATCGGGGTGGCGAAGCACGTTCTTCTGGCCGCCAGCATCGCTGGAGCAGTGGGACGGTTCCGTCGGTGCGGTCTGCGAGGTCTGCTTCCGAGCCCTTCGGGCCGGAGCACGTGCTTCACGGCCGAGATGGGGTTGGCGGTGGACTGGTCTGCGGAGCCGATCGTGGCCTCGGCCGGGGCCGACGAAGGCGGTGGTGTCTGGTTGGCCGGAGCGGCGGGCGTGTTGACTGTCGGCTTGTTGGGCCAGCAGGTCCTGGACAGGCAACGCAGGCGGCGAGAGAGTGAGGAGGAATCTGGGCGCAGCGAGAGGGCGAAGCCGCTGGCGCCGGACGACGGTCGGGCGATCGACGACGTGTTCAGCCAGTTCGATTGGGAGGACGGTCTGGTGGCCGAAGCGGGCGCGGACAGCGCGAGCGAAGAGGGTGATTCAGCTTCGGCAAACGAGGTCAGCAGCTCGGCTCAGGACGATTCGATGCGACCAGCGGGGGCAGCACAACAAATGTCGACGAACAGACCAGCTCGACGTGGGCTGCTTTCGCGTCTGGGCGCGCTGTGGCTGGTGCTCTGCCTGTTGGTCTCCGGCGGGATGGCTCTTCGCGGGCTGGTCTGCGGAGCGAAGGTCGGTGAAGCGTATCCACGCCCGGCACAGGCGTCGGTCGTGGCGGCCAGTGACCGCGCCACCGGTCTCCAAGCGGACGGCTTCCGCCTGAAAGGCATTGCCGAGTTTCAGCCCGGCGACACGGTCTTGTCGTGGGACCCGGAGACCGGGCGAGTTCAGAAGCGTCGGGTGGTCCGTACGGTGCGGCGTGTCTCGGACCACCTGCGTGTTCTGACGTTCGCCGATCGCGGCGGGCAGAGGCAGACGATCGAAACGACGAACGAGCACCCGTTCTTCGTGGTCGATCGCGGTGAGTACATCGAAGCCCAGGATCTGCAAGTCGGCCAGAAAGTCCGCGGCCCAACGGGTGAACTTCTCTGGCTGGTCTCCACAGCGTACCAGGCTCATCCGGAAGGGGTTCGGGTCTACAAACTCGAAGTCGAAGGCAACCACAACTACTTCGTCGCGCCGCTCGGCTCCCGCGCGCCGCCGGTACTGGCCCA
>CAYSAG010000587.1:0-1752 GCA_964428935.1 uncultured Planctomycetaceae bacterium
ACATCGCGTCCTTCCTCCGTCGTTGCTCGCTCACCGACCAGATACGGTGCGCCGCATTGGCGGCAAACGGCGAGCTCAAACACGGGGTACTTCTGGCCGTCGATTTCGATCCACTCGCGGCGTTCCAAGAACAATCGCCGTTCGGGGTACAAGCAAACGTACGCACCCTCAATGGCGCGGACGAACAGATGGTAGCGTGCAGGTAGCAGGGGCTGGTCGTCCGCTCCAGGACGTGCTCGCGCGGCCAGATCGACCAGCGCGGTCACACCGTTGATGGCATTGGCATGCTGCTGCGGGAAGACGTCCGTGCCGATCTCGTCCAGCGGGACAGGTCCTTTTTCCAAGATTTCCCGCAGTCTGATGACGTGACGATTGCGCCGCAAGACCTCGAAAAGAAAGCGGTCCACGTCGTCGGAGCAGCGGCGCCGCGCCTCGTCGAGCACGTCAGTTGGTACTTCGAATTCGCAACCGATCTGTCGCAACGCCTTGATCGCCTGCCGCCCGCGCAACCGTGCAATAGCTTGCTGCCACGCAACGTAAAACTCGGCTGGCGCCTGCCAGGTCGGCCCAGAAACCGGCTCCGGCTTCTTGCGCACCGCCTGGATCACGTCCTGGCGATCCGGATCGGACTCGTTCCATTCGAACGTCTCGCCGAACAAGCGTGTGGCGAATCGGGCAACCGAACGCCAGTCTGCCTGGTCTCCGCCCAGCGTGGCGCTGGTCGCCACACAGCGCAGCCGACCGGACTGCCCGTCAACAACCCGATCTTTCAGGCGACGCAGCAGCATCGCCATTTCGATTCCTTTCGCCCCAGTGTAGGTATGGGCTTCGTCCAGGACCAGGAACGCCCAGTCGCGGGCGAACGGTCCGTCGAAGAACACGTGGTCTTCTGGCCGCAGCAGAAGATATTCCAGCATGGCGTAGTTGGTCAGCAGGATGTGCGGCGGGCGGGCCTGCATTTGTTCTCGTGACACCAACTCGTTGTCTAACGGATCGCGACCGTACATTTTCCGATACAGTTCCACGGCCTTGCGGGTCTCATGCTCTGTCTCTCCCGTGTACCGCCCAAAGGTAATCTGCGGCACATGCTGCAACAGGTCCTGCAAGCGGGCGATCTGGTCGTTGGCCAAGGCGTTCATTGGGTAAAGCAGTAACGCTCGGACGCCGGGCCCTAGGTCCCCGGCCTCTTCCTGGCGAAACAAATGATTCAAAATCGGGATCAGGAACGCCTCCGTTTTGCCGCTGCCCGTCCCGGTCGCCACCACCACATTTCGACCATGGCAGACGATCTTGCGAATCGCTTGCTCTTGATGAACAAAGAGCGGTCGGTCGAGAGGGAACTTGTCGGAAGCCAACTGGCGAAAAGAGGCGGAAAGGACGCCTTCGTCGATCAGGTCTTCGATCGTAGCACCTGTCTGAAACGGGGGAGTCGCCTCGAGAATAGGCCCCCTGATGAACTTCCCCTCCACGGCCAGTGATTCCTCCAGCTGCCTTTGCAGCCCTGGGTCGCGCAGCCGGAAGGTCGTCGCAATGTAACGGAAGTAGCTCTCGCGAACGGCGTCAGTAGTCCGGATTGGATCCAAAGGCATCGACCGAGACCTCCTGATTGCCAACTCGGACAGTCAACTTCTCGCTCGCTGACGGCCCTTCCGGCGCCACGGGTCGGCCGGACCGAGTGACGTACGGCCTTCTGGAGTGCTTAGAGCCTATCCGAAAACCCCGGCGAGCTTGAACGTGAAATAGGCGCAGGCG
>CAYSAG010000588.1:0-1751 GCA_964428935.1 uncultured Planctomycetaceae bacterium
AGGCACCTGTCACCGCGTGAGTCTCCCGCCACGCCTGGTTGTCCACGCTGTACTCCGGTGCGCGAAGAACTGGCGAATTCAGAGCTCTCTCGTAGCCCGCGAGATCTGGCGCCGGCGTGAGTAAGATCTTCACGAACCCTGCGACGGCGCGTAGCTTGTTAGCTACGCTCGGGCGGCTCATGGGATTCGCCGCGACATAGCGGCGCGTGATCGTCTCGAAATCCTCGGGCTTTGAGCCCCCCACTTCCAACACCACATCGTTCAGTGCTCCCGCCTCGAAGCTTCCTCGGCGGTAGTCTTCGATGTAGTGCCGCAAATTTGCCACCAGGTATGGCGCTATACCCATTGATTTGAGCGCCTTGAGGAACATCTTCTCCGACAACTCTTGATATTTGACGGGTCGCCCGAGGACTTTCGCAAAGATTACAGCGAGCTGATGGGGATCGAGGAGCTCGGGGCCCGTCGGCCGGTAGTACTTGCCAACGTGCGGAGCCGGATCCACGAGTGCGCCGACCGCAACACGGGCGATGTCCTCATTCGATACCGGCGCTGTCTTTCCTTCACCGAGCCGGAACGGAAAGATCCCCAGCTGCGCCACCGTGCCCAGGACCTCCATGTAGTTGTCGGCGAACCATCCAGTGTTGACGGTGACCGTGTCCACTTTCGCCATCCCACTGAATATCCGGTCGGTCAGGTAACTTTGGCGTGTCGCTACGGAGGGGTGGTTTGGGTGAGCCAACCACTGAGTAAGGGCTACAACGACTTCCAGCTGAGCGTCCTGCGCTGCGACAGCAAAGTTCATCGCCCCGTGCAGTTGGGTCGGCGTCCACGGCGCTAAGAAGTAAGCTCGCTGAACGCCGCGCATCGCTTGCCGAAGATCGTCGGGTTCGACCAGATCTCCGACGAAGATCGAGGCACCAGCATTGGATAGCGCCTCCGAGCGATGGTCGTGCCGTCGCACAAAGGCGTTCACCGGATAGCCCTTCTCGAGCAGTTGTCGGGTGACCGCTCTGCCGGTCTTGCCGGCGGCCGCAGTCACGAGAATTCTGGGTTTGCTGTTGCTAATCATTACTTTCTCCTATTTGGTTGTATATGCAACTTAAAGTTTAAAAAAAGGGAACCCTGCTAGTCCCGCCCAATGCGGCTCCAAACCGTATTCCCGATACTGCGAATTGAATCAGCACCTCGCTGCCCCAGCACCGCCCTGGTTTGGGTCTGAGCCTCCTCCCACCGGGAAGCGAGCGATCCAGAAGCGCCTTGCCTATTTAACGTCAGCCACTGCTTGTGACCCGACTCTCCCGCTGACACCCTGCTCCACCGGTTTCTTGAGCAATCGGGCAAATATCATGAAGTGCGTCACCAGGAGTACCGGCACCCAGAACGTCGGGATGAACCAGGCAGCCCCCAGGTGAGGGACGGCTTCCGCCTGGCGCAGTGCATTCATCAGGTCAACCGTGCCGACGATATTGAACAGCCAGACCAGTGTCATGGTTGCGGCCCACCGATTCCGCAGCGCAATCAGCACGACCAACGCAAGCAAACCGGCAGCCAGGTCGCCGTAGGCGGCAGCAGTGGCAAAGGAACCCGGCAATGACGGCGAGACGACTCCCGGGACGAGAAAGACCATGCCGACGTAGCGCGTCGCATGGGGAAGGGTTAGCCAGAAAAGCGCTTGGGATCGAGTCTTTTCTTTCAACCAGGGTGCCAAAAACCACTTTGCAAGCAGACCGCAAAGAATGAGGCTCATGACT
>CAYSAG010000589.1:0-1736 GCA_964428935.1 uncultured Planctomycetaceae bacterium
AGTCCCTTCGGCCGCACACCCGATTCTGTCTAGAGGCTCGACCACGGAACGCCGGGGGACGCGAGGCGTCGCGTCTGGCCGGTTGGTGCGAACCCGGAGCGTGTTGTTGCCAAGCCCGTGCGTCTCGCGCCCGGCGGGACGAGCTGCGGCGCCGGCGGGCGTCCGAGCCGACTTCGCGGCTGGAAAGGAAGGGACCGCGCAAGGAGCGGCGAGGTGAGACGGAAGGGAAGGAAATGGGTCCACCGAGCGGGGGGCGGCTTGGGGTCGGCCCTGCTCAGCGTCGTTTTCGTGGCCGGCTGCCACTGCAGTCCGCTGTTCGAGCCGTACGCTGGTTTCATTGACACGGTCGGCGAGCAGTTGCCGTTGCTCGAGCCGTTCTACGTGCCGCAGCTCGACCTGTCTCGAATGGGCTTCCCCGACTGGTGCCAGTCTCCGGTCAACCGCTTTCTGGCTCCCTGCGAGTGCCGCGGCGTGGAGTTTTCGCACGCGACGCTCGACACGGCGCCGGTCGCTCAACCGGAAGCCGGTCCAGCGGCGACGGCAAGTCCGACGGAGCGGTCGAGCGGCGCGGAAGGAGCCAGCGAAGCGGCCGTCGGCCCACCACCCGCCGGGCCAGTCGAGACCGGACGACCGGGCGGACTGAGCGGCGCGGCGACGGCTCCGCCACCGGCTCCCGAACCGGAGCCCGAGCGCCCGTGACGCTGCCGGCAGTGGACGCTGGCGGCGAGCCGGGCCGTCCGGTTCGGTTTTTGGGACGGCGTGCCCAGCGCGACGTTCGACGAGTCTGAGCGAAAGCCGACAAGCCGACGCAACCGGCCCGCCAACGGGCCCGTCACCAACAACGCACGACTCACGCGACAGTCACTCGCCGCCGTTCCGGTGGCGAGTCCAACACAGAGACGGTGAGAGGCATGGAAGAGGCGAGTTCACGGAGGAACTGCGGGCGGGCCGTGTTGGTGGTCGTGGCCCTGACTTGGTTCGGCTCGGCCCCCCTGGCCGCTGACTCAGAGCAACCCGCAACGACCGCCCGGTTGGACGCCAGCGTCGCTCACTCGGCCGTGCAGCGAACGCCGTCCAACACCGACCCGCTGTTGGCCGCTCTGCCCAGCGACCGGGTGGAAGAAGCGGTCCGGCAGCAAACGCTCCAGGTGCCTCGGACGTTGGTTCCGTTGGGCCCGGCTCGTTCCGCTCAGTCGCAGCAGGACCGGCAGCACGAGAACGGCCGCTCGGAAAAGGCGAACCACGCCAACGGCAACCAACCACCCGTCGTCTGCAAGGTTCGCGGCACGTCTCGTCCCGACCTGCACCGTCAGGCGCTGGCCGCTTTGCCGCTGGAACGCCTGACTCCGCAAGACCGAGCTCGCGTTCGGCAACTGCTGGCCAAGCACTGCCTGTTCCGCCGACTGCCCACGCTGTCGTTTCCGTCGGACCGACGGGTCTACGAGTACTTCGCCAGCCACCCGGAAGTGGCCGTCAGCATTTGGCACGCCTTGAACATTTCGGAATTCCGGCTGAAGCGGGTGCGGCCGGGAGTCTTCAAGGCCGGCTCGTCCGACGGGTCGTCCGGGTTCATTGAAATCCTTTACGAAGCTCCGGGCGAACGGCTGGTGCTGTGCCACGGTCAGTACAAGAGCCCGTTGCTGCTGAAGCCCGTGCAAGCCTCGGCCCTCATGCACCTGCAGGCTTCGTACGACTTCGACCGCAGCGGCCAGCCCGTCGTGACCCACCACGCGGAC
>CAYSAG010000590.1:0-67 GCA_964428935.1 uncultured Planctomycetaceae bacterium
CGGACGCGAGGGACCGCGTCCCTCCGGAGGGCCACGCTCTGTCGTGGCCGCCCTGCAGAGCGCCGAA
>CAYSAG010000590.1:167-1727 GCA_964428935.1 uncultured Planctomycetaceae bacterium
GGGCCACGCTCTGTCGTGGCCGCGGCACCGGAGGGCCACGCTCTGTCGTGGCCGCGGCACCGGAGGGCCACGCTCTGTCGTGGCCGCCGGACGCGAGGGACCGCGTCCCTCCGAAGAGCCACGCTCTGTCGTGGCCGCCGGACGCGAGGGACCGCGTCCCTCCGGAGGGCCACGCTCTGTCGTGGCCGCCCTGCAGAGCGCCGAAGGGCCACGCTCTGTCGTGGCCGCCGGACGCTGCGGCCGTTGACAACCGTCACCGAGCCTTGTTCGGCAAGACGAAGTCCAGCGCGGTTTTCTCCGACTGCCGCCGCACCGCCTCGACCATGGCCTTCCACGACGCGCTCAAGAACCGCGGGTGCTGAAGGCTGCGAGCGGCGTACACGCCCGTGGCCTTGGACAAGTCCAGAGTCGCCACCAGCACGGCCTCGTTCTCGTTGTCGGCCAGTTGCAGGACCCGCTGGTCGGGAGCCACGATTTTCGAGTCCCCGGCCGACCACTTGCCTTCCGGCTGCGGCCCGACCGTGTTGGCGAAAACGTAGTAGACCGCGTTCTCGAACGCTCGAGCCGGAATGCCGTCTCGTCCGCCCCGTTTCTTCAGCGAAACCGGCAGCGGGTCCAGTCCGGCGTTTGGGTGAAAGACCACACGCGCTCCGGCCATGACGGCCAACCGCACCAGCTCCGGGTACCGACGCTCGTGGCAAATCATTGTCGTAGCCGGCACCCCGTCGACCTCGAACAGCGCAATGGCATTGCCCGGTGTGAACCACTGCGTGTCGCGTGGCGTGAGCTGACACTTCGCGTAGCAGTAGGTGACCAGCCCCTCGCGGTTGATGACCACGACGCAATTGTAAAGCCGACCACGGCGGAAAACGGGCGACCCGACCAGCACGTTGATTCGCCGCTCAGCGGCCAGTCGACAGACTTGTGCCAGAGCCTCGGTAATGACTTCCGGCCGCAGCGCCGCAAAGTCGCACACGTAACTGGTCACCGCGCACTCCGGAAACAACACCACGTCGGCCCGACGACGCGCCGCCGTCTGCAAGGCCTGCTCAATGGCCGCCAAGTTTTCCTGAATGGTCGGTCGGTACTTCATTTGGACGGCGGCCACGCGGAGCTTCTGTGGGGCCGAAGGTGTGGTTGCCATGAGTCGCCTCTCCCGTCGAGTTGCCTTTCCGTCGGTTTGACCGAGCCTGAAGGCCGCGTTCCGCTGGCGGTCGCTCGCCCGAGAACCGGCCGTCCACAACGTCTCGCGCAGCGGGCTCATTCTACCGCGACGCACCTCGGCCTTGCACGCTCGGCCCAAACCGACCGCCGCTCCGGCCCCGGGACCAACCGCTTTCTTTCGCCGGCCGACCTGCCACGCTGACCGGCTCGTCGCGCCGCCCCACCAGCCGACTCCAGCCCTCCACGCTTGCGAGTCGGCCCACCGTGCGGCATGATGGTCCAACCAGCCCTTGGGACGCAACCGCCGTCACGTGTTGCGTCCCGCCGCCTGCCCGCCCGTTTTGTTTCGCCTCGCCCCGCCGGGCCTGTCCACGCTCGGACCGTTCGCCGCCACAG
>CAYSAG010000591.1:0-1722 GCA_964428935.1 uncultured Planctomycetaceae bacterium
GAGGTTCATGCCACGAGCGACTCGAACCGTCACGGCCATTCTGTTCGCAGCCGCCCTGTCTGTGCTCAGCGGCGGCACCGGTGGTTTCGCCGCGGACCAGAAAGCGTTGCAACCCAAGCCGGAGCGGGTTCGGCAGTTGGCGAGCTGGCTTCCGGCGAAGCCGACGGGCGTCGGCCGGCCCATTTCGGACCGGTCGGCGTGGGAGGCGTTGCGGTCCCACGCTGAGTTTGCGGACGTCGTCAAGCAGGCCGAACGGCTGGTCCGCCAACCCATGCCCGAGCTGACCGACGACCTTTACCTCGACTTTTCGCGGACGGGCAATCGGACACGTTGTCAGCGGGTCATGAGTCGTCGGTACCGACGGGTGTCGGCGTTGGTGCTGGCCGAGTGTCTGGAGAACCGAGGCCGGTTTTTGAAGCCGCTGGAGGAAGCCATTCGGTCGGTCTGTGCGGAGAAGACCTGGGTCCTTCCGGCTCACGACCGCTCGCTCAAAAACTTCCGCGGCCAGACGCACCAAATCGACCTGCAAGTAGCGGCCGTCTCGTGGAACTTGGCCACGGCGTTGTGGTGGTTGCAAGACCGGCTGGCACCGGACGTCCGGAAGTTGATTCGCGACGAGCTGGAACGTCGGACGTTCGGCCCGTTCGAGTCGGCGGTCCAGACCGGCTCGCCGCGGCTGTGGTGGTTGACCGGCACGAACAACTGGAACGCCGTGTGTCTGGCCGGGACAGTCGGGGCGGCTTTGGCGGCCGTGGAGTCTCGGGAGCGGCGGGCGTTTTTCGTGGCCGTGGCCGAGAAGTCGATTCGTTACTTCCTGTCCGGTTTCACGCCCGACGGCTACTGCTCCGAAGGACTCGGCTACTGGAACTACGGTTTCGGTCACTTTGTCTTGCTCGCGGAAACCCTGCACCAAGCCACAGGGGGACGGGTCGACTGGCTGAAGCTGGACCCCAAAATTCCGAAGGTCGCCGTTTTCGGTCACCGGTTGGAACTGACCCCCGGGACGTACCCGGCCTTCGCCGACTGTCACGTCGGTTCCGCTCCGGCCGACTGGATTTTGGGCTGGGTGAGTCGAAGGCTGGGGCTGGGGCTCCGCGAGTGTGAGCGTCGCGGTTTGGGGCCGGCCCTCGGTCCCAGCAGTTCGTTGTTCGTCACGGGACTTCTGGTCTTTCCCAACTCGGCCACAGCCCGCTCGCCCGCGCCGGCCACGAAGGTGCGTCACGACCTGCGCGACTGGTTCGACGACGCCGGCGTGCTGATTTGTCGACAAACGGCCGACCACGCTCCTTTCGCCGCGGCGTTGAAGGGCGGACACAACGCCGAGCACCACAACCACAACGACGTGGGGTCGTTTGTCGTCGCCGTCGGCCGGGCCACTCCGCTGCTGGACCCGGGCAGCGAAGTCTACACGGCTCGCACTTTCAGCTCGCGCCGCTACGAAAGCAAAGTGCTCAACTCTTACGGACACCCCGTGCCGCTGGTGGCCGGCCGACTGCAACGCCCCGGACGCTCCGCCGCCGCAAAGGTGCTGCGCACAACCTTCACCCGGCAGCGGGACGAGCTGCAGCTGGACCTGACGGCGGCCTACTCGGTGAAGGAGCTGAAGACGCTGCGTCGAACGTTCGTCTTTTCCCGAGCCGGTTCGGGCAGCCTCACCGTGACCGACTTCGTCCAGTTCCGCTCGCCGCAAGACTTCGGCACGGCGCTCATTACCTTCTCGCC
>CAYSAG010000592.1:0-1717 GCA_964428935.1 uncultured Planctomycetaceae bacterium
CATCTTCGTGTAATCGCCGTCGTAGAGGACGCCGGACATCAGTTTGCTTAGCGGCTCGTCTTCAAAGTCGTAAACATGTCCGAAAACCGTTCGCATGATGTCCACCATGCCATTGTCATCAATCCCTTTCGGGCCACGCGGCGCGTTTTCGTCTTTGGTGAAGCTGTCGATTCCTCCAGCCAACTCGATCATCTTCTCGACGTCCAGAATCGCTACTTCTTTGTACGTGCCAGCATGCGGAAGCTTGATCCCGCTGTTGCTCACAAAGCTCAGTTTTGCGCGGTCCGTCGCCTCTCCAGAGCCGGGATCAACGCGTTTGTCATCGTCCTTTACTTTCGGGAGAACATTCGCCTGCACGTATCCGAAGTCATTGCCGCCGCGGCGCTCGAATGTGTAGTCGAAGACCAGGGTTACGTCCGTTCCGTAAGTGTTGGTGCTCACCGAATCCGGGCCGTCCTGCGACGCTCGCGTGCCGTTTTCCATGTCGGGATAAATCGTCGCGATGCTGCCTTTGTCGGCCGGGTTGACAATGTAGTCGACCAGGGCCTTGTCGATGTACCACGCGTCGGCCAGTTCGAGCCCCACCCAGTCGCTGGTCGGGCGGGCGTTCCAGTCTCCATGCGTCTGGGTTTCAAACGGCCAGACCAGATTCTCCACGTTGATCCGAACCGCGTCACGCGCCAAGATCGTCGCATCTTTCTGGAAACGCCAATGGAGCCTGCCGGCCCCAGGCTGACTCCCTTCAGCGTACACGGTTAGCGAGCCCGGCCACGCCGAATTCGGCCCAAGGTCCCATGTGTACGCTTTCCATGTTTGACCGCTGGGGCCAGTCAGCTCCTGCGGAGCCGGCAGCTCTCCGTCGGTCACGTACAGGGCCAGTTCCGACGAGGCCTCCAATACCAACTTGTAGCCAGGCAGATCTGTTTGGGTGAACTGCAGTTGGATCTGCGCCAGATCGTTCTCGAACTCCAGTCCGATGAACGCCGACTGGTTGTCGGAAAAGTCCGGCTTGCCGTTCTTGTTGTCGTCGTCGCGGTTCTCGAATATTCGCTTGCCCAGCGCCGAGCTGTCGATGGCAAACCAGTCTTCCAGCTGGTCCTCCTCGGTGTCCGTCGTCTCCACGCGGCCGTCGTTGTCGCTGTCCGTGTCCAGGTCTAGCGCCACAGTGACGTGCACCTTATCGGAGAAAATCAAATTGCCTTTCGTGGCTTCGAACACGATATCCGTCGCCCCTAAGTTCACGCCGTCCACGTAAACGGTCAGCCCTGCCCGGAGCTTCTCGACCGTGATCTCGCCGATCTGGGTCAGCGGCGTGCCCGACGGAATCTTGTTGCCCGACGGCGGCTGCCCGGGTTGGGATGGCCCCGTGTCGTAGAGTTCGATCACGGAGTCGTCGTACGTTAGCGTGTACGTGAACTGCTCCGGGTTCGCCTGATCGGGAATGTCGACCTTCAACCGGACCTCTTTGCGCTGGTCCACCCCGACGGCCAAGATCTTGCCGGGCGAACCAGCCTCGGAAATCTCTTCCGCGGCGTTGCCGTCGATGGCGCCGGTGTTGTCGCCGTCGATGTCGATGTCGACTTTCACCACCGTCACCTTCGCCGTGTCCGTGTGGATCGTCTCCCCTTCCGGGCCCGTCAGCGTGGCCGTCAGCAGGGACAAGCCCGGCGTCACCCCCTCCAAGTACACCACGCTCGGAAACCCGCCGCCCCACCGG
>CAYSAG010000593.1:0-1710 GCA_964428935.1 uncultured Planctomycetaceae bacterium
CGGTGAAAAAGCCGCGAGGGTCGTCCAGCCGCTCCAGAAAGTGCCGCCCCTCTTCCTGCAAGTCCCACGGCTCGGCCAGCACGAGCCAGCTTCCGGGGGGAGCGTGGTCGAGCAGGTGCACGTTTTCGGCCGACGGCTCACGCAACGACGCCGGCTCCAGGACACACAGCTCCGTCCGCTCCAGCCGCTCCACCGTCCGTTGCGTTTCGACGTCGAACAGCCGGAGCGACTCGACTTCGTCGCCGAACAGCTCCAGCCGCAGCGGCAGCGTCGCGTCGGGAGGGAAGACGTCGACAATGCCGCCCCGCACCGAAAACTCGCCCGGACGCTCAATTCCCGGAACCCGAGCGAAACCGCGGTCGACCAGCCAGCCCAGGAATTCGTCCAAGTCCAGCGCGTCGCCGACCTGCAGCACTCGCGTGGCCCGCCTGAGCCGCTCGGGCGAAGGCACCGGCTGCAACAACGCCTGAATGCTGGCCAAAACGATTTTCGGACCGTCCGCCCGGTGCAGGGACTGGACGACGCGCAACCGAGCTCCCCACGTGGGGTCGGTCAAGTCGACCTGCTCCGGCACCGCCTCCCACGCCGGAAAGACGGCCACCGGCAAGGCGGAGAAGCTTTGCAAGTCGTCGGCCAGGTCGTCCAGCTCGGCCATTCGCGGCAAGACAACAAACAGCCGGCCGGGACAGTCCTCGGCCAACGCCGCGGCCACCAGCGCGCAACTGGACCCCCACGCTCCGTCGACCGCCGCACTGTCGCCTCGCGCCAGCGCGGCCAGCACGTCGGCGAAGCGTTCGTTCCGCTTCAAGACGGACACCAGGTCCGCCAAACGCACTGGTTCAAGAGCCGTCCTGCTGTGCATGGGTCGCCGAGACATTCTACGCGCGGACGGCAAACGACGCGCGGACAACGAGCCGCCCTCCGCACGGCCGTCCGCCCACCGGCCGCTGCTCGCGGACGGACCAAGGCCGAACCGGTACGAGCCGCGCCGTGCGTTTTCGCCGCGCCGTCCCGCCCGTCGCCGGTCCGCTCACCCGCCCAGCCCCGACTCGGGCTCCGCGTGCCGCTCCAGTTGCTCGAACGCCAACCGAGCCCGCTCCACAAACGCCCGGCACAGCGTCAAGTCTTTCCTTCCGGGAGCGCTTTCCACGCCGCTGGCCGTGTCGACGCCCCACGGACGCACGGCCCGAATGGCCTCCGCCACGTTGTCCGGTTTCAGCCCGCCCGCCAGCACCAACGGCGGCCAGTGTTGTCGGTCGTACTGAGCGGCGACGAGCGACCACGGGGCGGTCTGACCGGTTCCACCGAACTTTCCGGGAACCAAGGCGTCGACCAGACAGTAGTCCGGCCGGGCGTTCAGCCGCGTGCACTCCTGCAAGTACTCACGCACCGGACCCACTCCCCGCTCGTCCAGTCGGAAAGCCCGCACCACACGGACGCCGGGCAGCTTTTCGCGCAGGCGGGCGAGCAACTCCGGCGGCTCGTCCCCGTGCAGTTGCACCGTGCGGAGCTGGCAGCGGGAGCACGTCTCGACAATTTCCTCCAGAGAGTGGTTGACGAACAACCCGACCGGCTCGGCCCGTCCGGCCAACGCGCGGACCACTTGGGCGGCTTCTTCAGGCGAAACGGCTCGCACCGACTTCGCAAAAAAATTCAGCCCCACGGCGTCGACGCCCAGTCGAGCCAGTGCGTCGGCCGTCTTCGGGTCTC
>CAYSAG010000594.1:0-1710 GCA_964428935.1 uncultured Planctomycetaceae bacterium
TCCTTCGCCCTCACTCTCCGCCCCGGATGAAAAAACAAATCCCGTTATGCACCCAGGGGGTTCAGCTCGGCGCAAGCGGGGTTGAGAACCAATTCGACGGCGGCTATACTGCGGAGCTTTGAGCGTCTAGGCGAGTCGTCGTAAGGCGTTGGTGGAACATGCGTTTCTCGCTCATTGACCGGATCACCGAACTCCAAGCCGGCCAGTCGCTCACGGCTGTCAAGAACCTGACCATGGCCGAGGAGTACCTGGGGGATCACTTCCCAGGGTTTCCGGTCATGCCGGGCGTTTTGATGCTGGAGTCGCTTGTTCAAGCAGGGGCTTGGTTGGTCCGGTACACGGAAGACTTCGCGTACAGCACGGTGCTGCTGAAAGAGGCCCGTGCTGTGAAGTTCAACAACTTCGTCTCTCCCGGCAAGACGCTGACCGTTTCCGTTCGCCTCCAGAAGTGGGACGGACCGGTCTGTGTGTTGAAGGGGGAGGGCACGGTGGACGGACAGTCGACGGTCAGTGCCCGGCTGTTCTTGCACCGGTTCAACTTGGCCGAACGGAACCCGGAACTGAAGCGGGTCGACGAGCGGCTGGTGCAGCACTGGCGCGAGCTGTTTGAGCAGATTTGGCAGCCGACGTCGTCGACAGAACAGGCGAGCTGAACTGATTGGGCGGAAAGGGCAAGGGTTGTGACGAACCTGGAAGGTCGAACGGCACTGGTGACCGGCGGGAGCCGGGGAATTGGTCGGGCGGTTGTCCAAGCTTTGGCCCAAGCCGGGGCGAAAGTGGCTTTTGTGTACCGGTCGAACACCGAAGCGGCTCAGTCGTTGGTCGAGGAGTTGAAGGCCGAGGGCCGCGAGGTCATGGCCATTCAGGCCGACGTCAGCGTTTTCGCAGAAGTGGAAAAGGCCGTCCAGCAGGTGTTGGACGCGTGGGAGCGGCTCGACATTCTGGTCAACAACGCGGGCATCATTCGGGACGGCCTGCTGGCGACGATGAGTGAGGAGCAGTGGAAGGAGGTCATTGAGACAAACCTGAACAGCGTTTTCTACTTCTGTCGTGCGGTGACCCGCCCGATGATGTCGCAGCGGTACGGGCGGATCATCAACATGTCGAGCGTTTCGGCGCATTTCGGCAACCCGGGCCAATGCAACTACGCGGCCAGCAAGGGGGGCATTGAGGGCTTCACTCGCTGCCTGGCGGCCGAGCTGGCGCGGCGAGGAATCACGGTCAACGCTGTGGCGCCCGGGTTCATCGAAACAGACATGACCGAGGCGGTCCGGAACGCTGCTGGTGAACAGCTTGTGAAGAAGATTCCCGCCAGGCGGTTGGGCAAGCCGGAAGACGTGGCTCACGCCGTTCTGTTTCTTGCCAGCGAACAAGCCAGTTACGTCACAGGACATGTACTCGTCGTTGACGGCGGGCTGACACTGGGTGGACTGTAACGCTGCCGTCAGCTCGCAACGCGTGTCGGTTTTCGCCTCAAGTTTTCGAACGGGAGAAAACTTCATGCCGACAAAGGAAGAGATTTTCGAGAAGGTCAAGGAAACGTTGGTCGACGCGTTGGGAGTCGACGAAGACGAGGTCACGCCGGAAGCGACTTTGGTAGGTGATCTGGGAGCGGAATCGATTGACTTTCTGGACATCGTCTTCCGTCTGGAAAAGGCCTTCGACATTAAGATTCCGCGCGGCGAGCTCTTTCCGGAAAACTTTACGGCC
>CAYSAG010000595.1:0-1707 GCA_964428935.1 uncultured Planctomycetaceae bacterium
AGCCACCGTCTCGAGCGCGGACGGCAGCGGTCCGCGCTTGCAACTCGCGGCGGCCAACTCGAGCGGGCCGCGCGGGGTTGTTGCTTGCGTCGGCTGGTCGGCTAGCGTCTCAAGAAGAGTTTTTCCAGCGGACGGCGAGTTTCTCGTAGCTCGTCTTCGTCGGCGCTTTTTAGCCCCGAGCTGCCTTTCAGGGCGCCGGCGACACCAATCAGTTCCGGGTGCCGAGCAATCTTGTCGCTGAAGACCCGCAGGTCCTCCACCACCGGCTCCAGGTTCTTCAACAGCACCGCCAAAGCCTCGGCCGACCGGTTCAGGTTTCGGTAAAGCTGCGGGTCGGTCGCGAAGCGTTTGAGTGAGCCGTCTTCTCGAGCCATGGCCTCGGAAAAGTCACGCAGGTTGGCCGACACTTGCTGAATGTTGTCGAGACTACGGTCCAACTTCACGGCAATCTGTTCGCCGCGTTCGGCCAGCGGTGTTGTAGCGCGGGTCAGGTTTCGCAGGTTCTGGTTGAGCAGCTCGAGGGTCTGCCGGGCCATGGCAATGGTTTGGTGAGTCTCCGACGCCAGCTGCGGCAACGCCTCGAGGGTTTTTCGAAGGTTCTGCTGGCTTTGCGGGTCGCTCAACAGCTGGTTGGCGGCCGCTAGAGTCTGGTTGGCGGTTTGTAGCGTTTCGGTCAATTGGGCCAATGCATCGGCCGCTCGCTGCATGACCAGGTCCAGTCGACCGTGGTTCGTTTCGAGCAAGCTGTTGACGTTTTGAGCCACACGGCGCCACTCCTGGCTGGTCGCCTGGAAGGAACGAAGCGTTTGGTCGAGTGACCGTTGGACGTCCCGGACGACCCGCATGGGGTCGGGCGCGACCACGCCGTCCAGCACCGAGCCCGGCGGCAACGGTTCGGGACTGACGCCCGGTGCAAACTCAATGAACGCGTCGCCCAGAAGGCCTCGTGACAGCCGGACGCGACAGTCTCGGCGCAGCGTGTACCGCTGCTGGACCGCCACCACGACCGTCACGCCGCCTCGTTGCTGGTCGAAACGGACTTCCTGCACCGACCCGATTGTGACGCCGCTCATCTTGACCGGCACACCGGCCATGATGCCCGGCGCTTCGGGGAAATGCACGGCCACCGTGTAGTGGGACGTCCACAGCGAGTCGAAGTCCCCGAAGACCAAAATCATGCCCGCCAAAATGGCCAGGGCCACCAGGACGAACAGACCGACTGTCAGTTCCAGACGCTTCTCGTTCATGCCACTTGCAGTTCCCGAATGCGATCTCCCGCCTCGCCACGAACAAATTGCGACACTCGAGGATCGGAGCACGCAAAGAGCTGTTCGACGGTTCCGTCGAAGATGAGCTGGGGTTGGTTCGGCTCAAGCCGCGCCAGCGGCAAGAGCATGACCACGCGGTCCGCTACGGTCCGGACCGTTTTCATGTCGTGCGTTACGACGACACTGGTCGAACAGCAGTGACTGCGTGCCGACAGAATCAAATGGTTGATGACGTCGCTCATGACCGGGTCCAGCCCGGTCGTTGGTTCGTCGTAGAACATGAGCTCGGGTTCCAAAGCCAACGCCCGAGCTAGTCCCACTCGTTTTTTCATTCCGCCGGAAAGTTCGGCCGGCTTCTTGTGACAGACGTCTTCCGGAAGTCCGCTGGAATTGCCGGGATTCCCGATCCGGAAGCGAAAGCGATAAAGTGCCTGGTTGA
>CAYSAG010000596.1:0-1705 GCA_964428935.1 uncultured Planctomycetaceae bacterium
TTCCGAAACACCCCGAATCGCCGCCTAACGCGCGCACCAGCGCGACTGCACCCCTTTCCGATGCTCCTTGTCGCACCCAAACGCCTCGCCGTCGGGGCGTTGCACTGGAGCGCGAGCCGCCGGGCCGGAGGACGCGTCGTCAGGCGGCAGCTGGCCGACTTTCTGCTTTCGTGCTGCCGAGCGCGTCGCACGCACGTCGCGCCCATCCTCACGCCGGTTTCAGCGCCCAGGAAGTCGCGTTTTGGCGTCGCGCGGAATCTCCTCTGTCTTCTCCGCGGTCCAGTTTTTTGGGCAATCAGGTCTGGGCTGACGAGTCGGCGGCCGCTGCACGCTCAGCTGGCTTGCAGCTTTCGTTCTGCTGCGGTAAGGTTTTGGCTGACACTGGCGCTGCGTTTGTCGGGCGAAGGCGGTGCGGCAACGCCGGGCAGGGGTGTTCGGGACCGGCTGGTGCGGAACGGTTCGCTCGCTGACTGTGCCGTCGTATCCTGTCGCGCGACAGACGCATTCTGGTCACCGGTGCTTCCGACAAGGGCCACCGTGGGGTGAGTGAAGGGCAGCCTGCGTGAGGTTGCCGTGCCCCGGACGGTGGGGCGAAGGCTTGTTGCGTGTAGGCCGTGTTTCTACAAGTCACAGGAGAAACGAGAATGAGAAGGGTGGGTGTGTCGACAGCTGCAGTCGCTGTGTCGGTTCTGCTGTTCGTCGTTGGTTGTTCATCGCAGCCGTCGGGACCAGAGCGGCCGAAGACGATTCCCGTGACTGTGACGGTCAAGTACAAGGGCCAGCCGGTGGAAGGAGCGATCGTTACGTTCAAGCCGAAGTCGCCCGACGGCAAGGGGGCCACGGGAAGGACAGACGCCAACGGCGTCGCCAAGATGATGACCTTCACCGCGGGGGACGGCTGCCTGCCTGGCTCGTACAGCGTCACCATCGTCAAGTACGAGACGGCGCAAGCAAGCGGGGCGAGCGCGGAGGAGAGCGAAGAGGCTTACGAGGCTGAAATGGCTAAAGCCATGGAGGGAGAAGAGGAAGAAGAGGCTCCTCCCAAGAGCCTTCTGCCCGAAAAGTACGCGAAGCCCGAAACGTCGGGCCTAACGGCCGACGTGTCGGAGCAGAACAATGAGTTCACTTTTGAGCTGACCGACTAGCGTCCGTCGGCTTGGTGTGACCGCGGGCCCTGAGTGAACGATGGCCGGCTTCGTGTAGCGCCAGCTTGGTCAGTCGGTGTGGGCCCGAGGGACTTTCCAGCCGCCGAAGGATGGTTCGGCACGAATCGACGCCCGCCGAGGAACAGCTCGGCGGGTGTTTTTTTGCGCGGTCAGGTCGCACGCCCGGCCGGTGTTACACTCTGGCTTTCGTCTCCGAACGCCAAACGCCAAGTGTGGCCTTGACCAGAAACGTTCGCTGCCAGGAAAGAGGACGGCCGTTTCGAAATGCCGCCCGGTTGCAGACGAGACGGCCGTGCGCAACAATGGAACCGTTTGCTTTCCTGCAAGCGGACGTCGGGCGAAATGCTTTGACGCTCGAGTTCGTTCGTGCGGCGATGCCTGCCAGCTTCGCACGGTTCACGTGAAGCTTTCGGCGTCGCCTGTCCGGGGCGCCGTAGAATCGGACTTTCAGCGTCGGCCGGACACGTATCGGTCCGGCTGGCTTGGCGAGGAAGATTGCTGGCCGGTCCGGCAGGCTGCCGACCGTTGGAGTGAAGTTC
>CAYSAG010000597.1:0-1665 GCA_964428935.1 uncultured Planctomycetaceae bacterium
CCGTCGCCCAAAAGGGCAGGGGACCGATTGCGGAAGTCAAACACGCCCCCGGCGTCGAATTGCTCCAGGTCACCCCTTCCAGTCGCGACGGCCTTCCCCAGGAGATTCTGAATTGGCTTCAACGCCTGCGTGCCAAAGGCGGTTGAGCGACAAACCCACGGTTGGCCATTCGCCGAGAACCCTGGCGCCGCGGCGCTGTACCGTGCCGTACCGTTCCCAACGCCGGTTAGCTATACTCTGCAAGCCAGAAAACGTGAAATCGAGGCTGGGGACCGAGCGGTTCGGCGGTGCGGCAGGATGGTCGGCGGCTGTCCGCCGAGCCCCGGGGGCGGCGCTCTTCGAAAGCCGCGTCTTCGGCACGCCGCGAGCAGCGCACCGGGTGGTTGGTCTGTCGCCCGCACGCGGAGCCTGACACTCCACCGTCACCGAAGACCACGCGCAGCACGCTGCCGAGGTTCGGTCCTTCGTCACAACCGTCCCGACAGGAAACGAGGCCATGTCGACACAAGAACCGATTTCCGCAGACACACAGCAGCGGCGGTCGCGCATTCTCATTGCTGACGACAACCAGCAGAACTGCGAGCTGCTGGAAGCGTACTTGGCCGACGAGGACTACGAAATTTGCATGGCGTTCAACGGGCAGGAGACGTTGGAGCGGGTCCGCGACTTCCAGCCCGACCTGATTCTGCTGGACATCATGATGCCGAAGGTCAGTGGCTACGAAGTCTGCCAGATTCTCAAGCGCGACGAGAAGACGCGCGACATCCCGGTGCTGATGGTCACGGCGCTGGACAGCATGGGAGACATTGAGCGGGCTGTGGAGGCTGGCTGCGACGACTTCCTGTCCAAGCCGGTGAACCGGCTGGAGCTGTTGACTCGGGTTCGCTCGCTGCTACGCGTGCGTCACCTGAAGAACGAGCGGGACCGGCTGTTGGCGTACCTGGCCGAGGTGGAAGGGGCGAGTCGAGCGGGGCAGGCGGGGCAGGGGACGTCGGCCCAGTCGACCGACTCGGCCGAACCGTGACACAGCCTGCCGCTCAAGCTCAAACACCGTCTCGGCCTCGCTGTCGTCCGCACGACCCAAGACGTCGCCATGTCAAACACCGACCCGGTTGCTCGCGTTTTTCTCAAGCCACGTCACGCGCGTCCTTTCTTCAACAAGCACCCGTGGGTCTTCGCCGGAGCGATTGAGCGGGTTGAGGGCGAAGTGGCAGCCGGCACCGAAGTCGACTTGTTCTCGCACAACGGCGAATTCATCGCTCGCGGTCTGTACAATCCGCACAGCAACATTGCCGTCCGGCTCTATTGGTGGAAAGAGCCGCGTCCGTTGGACGAGCCGTTCTGGCACGAGCGCATTCGGACGGCCGTACAACTGCGGCGAAGGCTCTTCGGCGACGACTGGCGTGAGCGGGCTCTTCGCGTTGTTTTCAGCGAAGGCGACTGGCTGTCCGGACTCACCGTCGACTACTACGACGGCTGGCTGGTCGTCCAGTTCACCAGCTTGGCCTTGTGGCTGCGGCGTGACCAGTTGCTGTCGGCGTTGCAAGAGCAACTTCGTCCGGCGGGAGTTTGGTTGCGCACGGAAAAGGGCATCCGCGAGGCGGAAGGGCTGGAGGTGGCCGACGGGCCCCTCAGCGGACAGCAGCCGCCTCGACCGCTGTTCGT
>CAYSAG010000598.1:0-1664 GCA_964428935.1 uncultured Planctomycetaceae bacterium
CTCATCCTACCGACGAACGTTTTCTCTCCCGGTCCGCACAGCGGACCCTACGTTGCTACCTGGCTGTCACGCGAGGTGGGGCACACATGGATGGTCAGTGCACATTGCCTCGCGGCCAATAAACTCATACAGGTTGCACCTAACGTCACCGCTCGAGTGTAATGTCTACAACCGATGCTGGCATAGATGAGTAGAAGAAACGTAACAGGCAAACATCCCATGTCGTCGAGCGCGTTGAAGCGTTCGGATAGTTCCTTTAGAAGCCGTGCCTCGTCTATGTCGTCGTCATCGGTTTCCAGCAGCGGCATGTGTATGCGCAACATGATCCCAACGGAATCATCGGCGTCAGAGTTTGTTGAAGGCTGAATCACTGGGTACACTATAAAGCGATCGCTACAATCGCCCTCAATCGCAGCTAGAGCTTCAGCCTCGCCGGTAACCGTTCACACCCCGGACAGCAGTGAGGGGGTGCGGCGATGGGCGAAGTGGCTTTGGATGGTCTGGGTCACAAAGGCGAACAGGTCGCGGTGTTGCTGGCGGCAGGTTTCGATGACGCTCAGCAGCGTTTCGACGAATCGGCTGCCGGAGGCGCTTTGGGTGCCGAAGGAGAGTTTGCGCCAGATGACGGCGTGCCGCAGGGCGCGTTCGCTGGCGTTGTTGGTCGGCTCCACGCGGTCGTGATCGAGGAAGGTCCACAGCCAGCCCCGATGATGCAGCAGTTCCTGGCAGAGGCCGGAGGTTTTGGGATGACGGCACCGCAGGCCGCGCAGCAGCAGACGCTCCACCGTGCGGCGGGTTGGTCCCAGCGACGATTTCAGGCCGGCGTGGGAGATGCTGCCGTCGCGGCAGCGGGTCCATTGGCGGAACAGCCGCCGCGTCTGCTCGAGAAGTTTCTTGCCGAGGTCCTGGGCGATGCGGACGGAACTGTCGGCCAGCGCTTGGAAATCCCGTTTCAGATGTGCCCAGCACCATTGCAGCTTCGGCAGACGGAAGTACATCTTGGCTCGGTCACAAGTGACGATGCCGTCGAAGGCTTGGCGGCCGCGCGGACCGTGCCGGCTCAACAGTTCATCGAGAATCTCCGCGTTGCGGCTCTCGCGCAGGCGAAACAGCGTGAAATCGTCCGCCACAAACGTCCACAGCCAGGCCTTGCGGTTCTGTTGTTGGGTGGGCGATTCGTCGATGCCCAGCACGTCTTGCGTCGGCAGCGCGGCGGCCAGTTCGTCGTACGCCGGCCGCAGCGCGGCGGTCGCCCGCTTCTGCAGCTTGACCGCCAGCCCCGCGCTGCAGGGAATGTTCAACACGCTCTCGCAAAACAGGCCGACGCGGCGTTTGCTCTGGCGAAAGTGGGCCATCAGCAGGGCCACAAACGCCGTCAGCCGCGGCCCGCTTTGATGCTGCGGGACTCCCTCCGGCAACGACGCGCACGTCGAGGTGCCGCAGCACTCGCAGGTCAGCCGATGCCGTTGGTACTCGGTGATGTTCGCTTTGATCTCCGGCAACTCCCACACCTGATGCCGCAACGGAGCGTTGTCTTCACCGACGAGCCGCTCGCCGCAGCGGCGACACTGTTGCGGCTTGAGCACGACCGTTTCATCCACTTCCTCGATCGGCACCAACGCCCGCTCATGTTTTTTATGCCCCGGCTGCCCGCCCCGTTTGCG
>CAYSAG010000599.1:0-1660 GCA_964428935.1 uncultured Planctomycetaceae bacterium
GACGAGCCTCCGGGTTGAGCAGCCAGGCCAAGCGAATCAGCGGGTCGTTGCAGTTGCGGACGGCGTCGAGTCCGCCGCGAGCCAGTTTCTTGCGGAATTCCACGTCGGCCAGTCGGGTTCCTCGAACCAGTTCCGCCGCCCGCTCCGTCGGGCTCTTTCCGTTCAGCACCTTCTGCACCAGCGGGTCGTCGCCACCTCGTCGCTCGATCATGAGCGAAATCGAGTCGGCCAGTTTCGTCTGCTCCAAGTCCGGGTAAATGGGAGCTGGCGAGAAGAGCCGTTGTTCGAGCTGGGGTCGAGCCGAGTCGCGGAATTCCGGCAGCCGCTGCTCGTTGGGTTTCTGGTCCTCCTGGGCCAGGAACACCAACGTTTCGGCAATGTCGTACAGACGGCCGGCCAGACTGGCTTGCTGACGCAGCAGCCGGCGCTGCCGGCGACACACCTCTTCAATGGTCTGCCAGGCCTCGAGGTACGGTTTCAGTTTGGGGTCCGCCTGCAGCTTGGCTTTGAGAACTTTTTCGGACTGAGCCTTTCGCGCCAAGAAGGCGGGGTCCTGCAAGCCGAGCAGCATGCCGGTGTAGGCTTTGCGAGCGTTCTGGACACCGAACAGGTCTTCCCGGACGCGGCGAGCTCGTTCCTCGCTTTCCAGGCCGAACTGCTGGTACAGAATTTCGCGACGCCGCAGGAAGTCCAACACAAACGGAACGTGGTGGTCGCGTTCGTACTTCAGCGCGGCGACGGTGAAAATGCGCTGCGTCCGGCCTGGGTTCCCGGAAACGAACACCAGGTCGCCCTCAGCCGGTGGCTGCGGGGCCATTTTGAAGAAGTGCTGAACCTTCGCCGGCCGACCGTTCTCGTAGACGCGGAACAGGCACAGGTCCAAGCAGTACCGCGGGTACTCGAAGTTGTCTGCGTCGCCCCCGAAGAAAGCGACCGACGCCTCAGGAGCCCACACCAGTCGGACGTCGGTGTACCGCTTGTAGCGGTAAAGGTGGTAGCGGGCTCCGCCGTACAGCGTAATGACGTCGCTCCGCAAGCCCGTCTTCTCGTACGACTCCTTTTCGATTCGCGCAATGACGGCCCGCCGGGCGGCCAAAGCCTCGGCCGCCGACATGCCCGGCCGGACGGCCGCATTGACCCGCTCCGTCACGTCCTCAATCGAAACCAACTGGTCCAGTTCCAGGTCCGGCGCCGGGACTTCTTCTTCCCGAGTGCGAGCGTAGAAGCCATCCTCGTAGTAGTTGTGTTCGGGGGTCGAAATCTTGTGCAGCGTGTCGGCCCCCACGTGGTGGTTGGTCAGGACCAGCCCAGTGCTCGACACAAACGAACCGGAACCGCCGCTGTTGAACCGCACCGACGAGAGCATGACGTGCCGAACCCACTGTTCGGTCGGCTCGAAACCGTACTTCTGCTTGAGGTACGACTTGGGCAGCGCGTTGAACAGCCACATGCCCTCGTCCGCTCCCACCGGACGAACCAGCAGAACAGCGAACAGCGCGGTCAACCACAACCAACGTTTTCCGCAGCTCCTCATTCTTGCACGCTCCTTTCCGTTGTGGTGTTCCTGTCGGTTGTCGTTCCGGTCGGCTGCCGCCCGCTCGGACACCTGAGGTTGTCCGAGCGAAGGCGTGGGCGGCGGGTCGTGCCGCTGGCGGTCGCT
>CAYSAG010000600.1:0-1657 GCA_964428935.1 uncultured Planctomycetaceae bacterium
TCCGGCGGCTGAAGCGTCGCAAGGGACACAACGTGGCGGTGGTGGCCACGGCGCGCAAGCTGGTGACGATTGCCTGGCACCTGCTGACCAAGCGGGAACCGTACCGGTACGCGGTGCCGCGGTCGACCGAGGCGAAGTTGGCGCGCCTGCGGGTGCGGGCCACGGGCGAGCGTCGGCGGGGCGGCATGCCGAAGGGACAGAAGGCGACGGCCAAGCGTCCGGGCGGCAGCCGGACGATCAAGTCGTTGGACCGGGTCTACGCCAGCGAGGGCCTACCGCCCCGACAGCCCCTGCCGGCCGGCGAACAGCGCGTGCTCCGTTCTTGGAAGCTCACC
The DNA here is from genome assembly GCA_964428935.1 of uncultured Planctomycetaceae bacterium. GTDB lineage: Bacteria > Planctomycetota > Planctomycetia > Planctomycetales > Planctomycetaceae > JAADHY01. Next base: position 336 of record CAYSAG010000600.1, read on the forward strand.
GAGTTCGTCGAGGGCCTCGCCCACGACCGCGTCGTCCCCCGCCGGACCCGTTCCGCAGAAAAGCCGAAAAAACCTCCCAGCTCCAGTTGACACGGACAGAGGTATTCGTACGTGTGAGTTCCCTCGATGCCTTGGCCGGCTTGAGCGGCACTGGCCGGGACCGTCACCGACTGCAGCATGTTGTCGAAGTCCCACGCGTACTGCTTGCCGAAGTGGTCCTGGGTCAGATTCCCTTTCGGGTCGTACGTCAAGGCTTGGCCGTCGATCGCGATCAGCTCATGAGTCGGTCCGTGGGTGCGGTTCTGCGTGGTGCCGTTTTCGACGAACTGCTGCCAGTCGCCGACCAAGGTCAGCGTCCATACCTGTGATCGCAAAAGTTCACCGGTTCTCATCGTCAGTCGATGGCCGCTTTCCCCAGAGGACTATGCTACCAGCCATCGCTGAGAGTCCTAACCAAAGCAATATGCCCGTCGCGAAGAGTGTGCGCGGCTCGCGGCCAACTCGCTCCGCGATCCACGCTAACAGCGCGACGAAGTCCCCTACAGCGATGAGAGCCGCTATCGCAAAGACCAATCCGCCGAGAAGGAGAAACCCCAAACCAAGGCAATGGGCTTTCGCCACACGCCGGAGTATTTCCCCTGTTGTGTAAAGGTCCTTCGCCCGTGGAATTCCAGGACCGGGCCGCGCAAAAACGTACACGCACCAACACGCCAAGATCAGGGCCAGCAGGAGCCCCACGGCGCCGAAATGGTTCAAGAAGTCAATCCAGCTCTTTCCCGTCATCGACAGGCGCCGTTTCGAGAAGCGACCACGTGGTCGTCCCGGAACCACCCGTCCGCCTCCTCTTCGCAGCAGTCACGCGCTGCGGAGAGCAAGGGGCACTCGACGGTTTCGCTCCATACCTCGTGGCCGTCACTGAATGTGCAGCATATCGGGCGAGTCTCTTCGAAGAAATGTATTTCGTGACCGAATCCACCTTTGTCGCAAATCCTGGTAAGCGCGCCCACATCCAGGCCCAACACGAAAAGCAGCGAGTGTATGCGAGTCCGGATCTCCGGGTCCACCTGCGGCACGCCCCCGCCAATGGACCCCGCGATTCCTGGGCTCACCACCGATTCCTGTCACCAGTTCCGCTGCGTTTTCTGGTGAAACTGGCTCGGCGACGCTCTCGTCGACCGGCGAAGCCACAGCGCGTCCGGACACCGCGACCCGCCCGCGGGGTCGCGGTTCGTCCAGCTCAGCCCGTCTTGTACGCTTGACTTCCATGTCCATGACGGGCGAACTGTATTGACTTCCGCCCGATCAGCCAACATCAGTTCGTC
>CAYSAG010000601.1:0-1653 GCA_964428935.1 uncultured Planctomycetaceae bacterium
GGTTTGGGGCAGTAGCTCAATCGGTCAGAGCAGCGGACTCATAATCCGTTGGTTGGGGGTTCGAGTCCCTCCTGCCCCATTGCGGTTCCGCCCCAATAGGTTGCAACAGGTCGCAAGTCGTAGAGCGGACTGGAATTGCCAGACAGACTCGGCCGCGGGCGAATCGCTCGGTTCCCCTCGGTTCCGCACGTTGCCGTCAGTTGCTGCAGCAAATCTGCAGCACCTGGCGGGGCCCACTGTGCAGCGAGGTCGAAGTGTTGACGAGTCACTTGCCAGTAGTGAGCTTCGGCGATCGCTTGGGTGTGGCCGAGTCAAGAAGCGACCACGTGTTGTGGGAAGGAGGCGGTCAGATCGGTCGCCAGCGACGCACGCAAGTTGTGAAACAGGCGAGGCCACGGTTCCAGACCGGCCCGTCGAACGATTCGCTCGAACTGGGTTCGGAGGTTGGCGTTTCGCCAGCCATGACTGCTGGCGTACGCCCGTCGGCGGTACGTGTCGTTGGCCACGACGTATTGGGAGCGGCGGCTCGGTGCGTGGAACGCTTCCTCTAGAAACGGCTTGATCGCCCCGAAAATGGGAACCTCTCGGAATCTCTTGTCCGCGTGATGTTCCAGCTTGGGCTGAGGTACGCGCATGATGCCTCGGTTCCAATCAATGTGCGTCCACTTTAGCGAGAGCACTTCGCTTGGACACCGCAAACCTGCGAACCGGCACAGAGCGATGATGACTTTCCAATCAACGGTCGGAGCTGCTTGGATCAGGCGCAAAGTCTCGTCGACCGAGACATATCGCTGCCGGTCCCGTGGGTTCCCTCGACGTTCCCGCACTTCTTCGAACGGATTGCGAGTCAAGAGCTGGGCTTTCACAGCGTAGCGGAAAAATTGACGGCACACGTTCAGCCGTTTGTGTACGGTCGTTTGTGCCAGCCCTCTCGCTTTGAGAAACACCTTGAAGTCTTCCGCCCGATCCGGCGTGATTTGGTCGATTCGGCAGTCTTCACCGAAAAACTGGCACAAGTCCGCTATCACCAAGCCCCACACGAGCTTGGTGGCTGGCTTGACGTCTTTCCGACTCGCGACGTACTCTTCGAGGAACTCGCGCAGTTCCGGCGTCGATCTTCTCTCCCGTGCCTCGACGAGTCCCAGGCGGGTGAGTTTTCCCGCATGTCGTCGCTCAGGCTCAAGATCCACTCTTGCTGGGGCCCGCTCAAGGGAGAGCCGAGTCGGCGACATTCGATCAACCGCTCCAGCTGCCGGCGGAAATCCTCGGCGGCTCGCTTCGTGCAGCGGCCGAGAGAGAGCGTGTGGCGCCTGCGGTCCAGGCCGATGAACTGCACCTGCCGAATTCCGTCACGACGAGTGCTTATTGATGCCATGGTCGTTCCCCTTCCCAGCTTGTCGGCACGCCATCCCACAAAGGTCGTTCTTGCAACAACGACTGGCGACGGCCGCCCAGCCTTTTTCTTCACGATGGCTTTCCCGTCCAGCGTTACTCCGTGACAAGGCCGCGAGTCCACGCGAGCAGCCTCGACCGCGTGGTGACTCCTACACAACCTGGCTGCACGTTGAGTGCGACCGCAGCCAAGCCGGGGCGACGTAGGACGGTTTCTGGACCGAAGCGAATCACTTGTCGATACACCCACTCTAACAAGTC
>CAYSAG010000602.1:0-1652 GCA_964428935.1 uncultured Planctomycetaceae bacterium
GCGCGAACCCGCTCCCGCTGGTCGCCGCTCGGTCAGTCTTCGCCAGGCTTCCTGCGACGGTGGCGACTCTCGTAGTCCGGTGGTGGCCGTCGATCGAGCCGGCCGGGCTCGCGGTTCTGAGGCATCTCCACGGCCATGCCGGTGACGTGAACCTCCGCTTCGCCAATGTGCGAACGACGTCCTTCGCTGGCTCACCCGGTCGTTGCCTCACCCTGCAGGCAGACTCTGCGCGCGAAGGAGAAAACGTCTCGTCGCTCGTTTCAGACTGCTGTCTTTGTTGCCAACTCGCCGGGCAAACAATGTGCGCAGAGCCGAAGAGCCATGGGAAACGGTCACATGCCCTGGAACGGCTCCCCCTATCCCAGGTGAACAACCTCAATGCGAAATCCGCGAAGTTTTTCCTCACGCATGACACGCCATAGACGTTGCGAAACCAGCATCAAACGACGCGGTCGGAACAGCCCTTCTCTGGCGCCAACGTACTGTTCCGTCCAGACCATGTCCGCTCCGCAGTAGCTCGACTCCGCGATCCACAGCTCCGACAGCAACTCCATCCCAATCGTGTCGCCTTCCGGACAGCGACCGTACGCCTCGGTGTCGAAAGGGCCCTTGCCAGCTCGCGTGCTCGGGTGAATCTTGACGAACGGCCCATCGGGAATCGGCTGAAACCAATCTTCGGAAAGAGCCCCTTTCTTGTTCGACAGAGCGATGGGTTCGAAATGCGCCCCTGAAAAACCGTGCTTGCGGAAGAGCTCGACGAACCGCCGAGACACGATCACTTCATCGACAAACGTTCTCGCGATGTCCACCCGCTTGGGCAGACGCCGACCGTTCAAGAACAAACGAGACACCTGTCGCCAACCGGCTCCGCACTTCGGACAAGCTTCTGAGTCGTCGTATTTCGTTCCGCACTCCTCGCCGGCCGGACCAAAGGGCTTGACGTGAACCGGCATCAGCAGCCTCGCTGACTCAAGCTCCCGACGTGTGTACTTGCGATAGATAGACCAGCTCGTGACCAAAAGCTCCCTCTCTGGTTCAGGCTTAGACCATAGCTCTTTATGAAGTCTCCAAATTTTCTCATACAGCGGATCGTTTGGAGAGACAACGAGACGGCGCGCAGTATACGAGATGCATTCGCCAACATCGGGACTCAAATACTTGCTTGCGACGCTGTCCATCAATCGCAATTCAACCGTTTCCTGCATTTCGGCACCTCATGTCATCATGTCATTCGAGTGGCTGCAGCGGCACCCGCCGATACACTTCTCGAGCGATTCTGAGTCGCTCCTCTGCGGAGAGAATTGTTTTACCGTAGGGGTGAAGGCTTCGAAACTCATTCGTAATCAACTGATGATAGGCTGCATCCACCGGAACCTGCATGCCATCACGCGCGCCACCCATATAGATAGGATCGACGTGATGCCGGTGGACCTTGTACGCCAACTTCGGATACATCTCCCGTCCGGCCTCAAGCAACTCGTCGCTGTACCCGCGACTGAATTCCGCGAGATCGACTTCTACGTCACCGAACCGCAGCTTACGGACTGCTGCCGTCTGCTGCGTCGGCCGGATCGTTGTACCAGCTGAGTCGGCGGCTGTGTCGATGGCTTCAGCCGTTTCGACCGCTTGCGCTGCCCGAGCAGCGTTCGCAA
>CAYSAG010000603.1:0-1632 GCA_964428935.1 uncultured Planctomycetaceae bacterium
GGTGGATCGTGAACCAGCGAAGAACGAGCCGTTTGCGGGTTGGATTGTACAAACCTGGCCGGGGCGTGTCGTCCCGCCGGGCAGGACTGCGGTGGCATGTTAGGGAATTAATTGGCAAGGTCAAGCAGGTTTCTGAAAGGTGGATCGTGCCGGGCGAGGGGCGGCGAGAGCGCTGGCCGGCCGGGGCGGCCAGCGACGTGAGCAGACTTCAAACGGCTAAATGCTCGCACTTTCGCGCGCTGGGCACACGGAGGCCGGAAGGATTTGAAAAAACGGCGCGAAAACGCTCGACATTTAGAGCTGTGGAATTGACGTGCCGCCAAACCGGTATTTCAATGTCTGATTCAGAAGGCCTTGAAGGAGGAAAGGATGAAAGTAACACCCCTCGAAACGCCCTTTCGCCGCGGCCGGCAGCTGCTGACCGTGCGGCAGGTCGCCGAAATGCTGAATGTGTGCGAACGGACAGTATTTTCTCTAACTCATCCCAGGGGTCCGTTGCCAGCCGTCCGGATCGGCCGTCGGGTGCTTTACGATCCGCGAGATGTGGAGCAGTTTGTACGAAAGTGTAAGAGCCCTGAGAACGCGGGGCGTGATCTGCTGTGACGCCGGCTGTGGTCACTGCCCTAACTCAGCCTGACACGGCCGGGGCGGCCCCTTGCGGAGGGCACAGCCCTGGCCGACCTGCCGGCCGAGCGACCACCAAGAAGTGGGCAGCGTCGGGCATTCCGCGTCGCCTTATTCTTCGCTGCCAGCAGCAAGCGGCTTGAGCTGCCTCCTTCCTGGCGGTGTCGGGCGACTCTGCCAGCTGGGTGGTCGTCTTTCAGCGAGCCACTCCGCGATGGGACCGCACCTGAACGTTCTGTCGGGATGCTAAGTCCTGTCGTCGTTCTCAACACGCTCGGGCTGGGCCAAGCTGCGGCATAGGTCCAGATCCGGCCTGGCCCGGCAGCTTTCCCGTGGTCCTTTCCGACTCCGCGCTCGGTCTGCGCGCGGCGGAGTAGTAGCGGTCCGCAGTAGATCTGACGTTCAAGCGCTTTGTTCGGAGACATTCGAGGAGCGACGACAATGACGAAGCTGGAGTTGGTGCTGGCGGCACTCGAGCGGTGCGGATGCGATCCGCGACCCACGGGGGAGGGATGGATGGCTAAGTGCCCTGCCCATGATGATCGTAATCCGAGTCTTCACGTCACCCGCGGTGACTCCCACCCGGTTGTACTTCATTGCTTCGCTGGCTGCGAGCCACACGAAGTGCTCCAGCAGCTCGGTTTGCGATGGGAGGACGTGATGGAACCGCGATATCGTAATACGAGTGGACGTGATCGTACGAACGAAACCGGCGCCCGGACGCGAGCCGCGACGGCTCCGGCTCCCGCACGAACTCGCAGAGAAAACGTCCGAGATACCGCTGCCACGTCGGAGTGGTCCATCGATCGCTGGGCGTCCGAACTGAACGTGTCAGTGCGTTCGCTGCAGACACTTCGCGCGCGGCCAGTCCCACACGGCTGGCTCGCCGTGCCCATGTGCGACGCGCGGGGAACTCGGATCGGTGTTCAGTTTCGGCACCGAGACGGTAGAAAAAGGAATGCAAGACGTAGCCGTCTCGGCCTGTTCGTCCCGCAGCCCAGACCGGGG
>CAYSAG010000604.1:0-1620 GCA_964428935.1 uncultured Planctomycetaceae bacterium
GGGACAGAGCGCCTTGCATCCCTCTTGGCGGTTCCGGCCGGGTGAGCCGCAGCAATGGCGGTTCGGGAGGGGCTGGCGGGTGCGCGAGAACATTCCCACCGCAGCCCTGTCGGCGTTCCGTGACCTGGAAGTGGCCTTCGCTGAAGCAGACGCCAACTTCGCCGACCGGCAGGACTACCTGGCCATGCAAGAGCGTCTGAAGCGAGAAGCACAGGAGCACTTGAACTACCGGTTGCTTGAGCTGCACGGGACGGACCAGCAGCCCGGTCTGGTGCAGCAAATCGACGGCGAAGAAGAGGCCCGGAACGAGCGGCTCTTGCAAGTCGACCAGTTGCGACGCCGAGTCAAAGCCGAAGTGGCTCGGTTCCAGCAGCTGCTCGCCGAGAACCGTCGCCTGACGCAGGAGCTGCAAGAGACGGCCGTCCCAGTGACTGCGAACCGCTGACGCGGGTCGTTCCAAACCGGCCACCGAACGGTCCGGCTTCGGCTGAGCGGGACAGACGCCGTGTGTGAGCGCTCTGCCTGGGTGGCCTCTCTGCCGACCAAGGTGAGCGAGCCTGCTGCCAACCAAGCCGACCCGTAACGGAACTACGTCGACGGCTTGAGCCTGCCGAGAAGCAACGGATTGAGTGCCATGGGCATTTACAGCCGCGACTACTTTCACGACGGACCGGTGTCGCGACGAGGCGGGTGGCCGCAGTGGTCGGTCTGCACGTGGATCATTGTGCTGAACGTCGCGATCTTTCTCTTGCAGAACGTGACGCTCTACGTGCAGTACTGGCTGGAACTGGACCCGCTGGCTGTCGCCCACGGGCAACTCTGGCGTTTGGTGACCTACTCCTTCTGCCACTCCCGCCAGGACCTCCTGCACATTCTCTTCAACATGCTGTTCGTCTGGTGGTTTGGCCGCGTGCTGGAGGACATGTACGGCTCGCGTGAGTTCTTGCTCTTTTACCTGACAGCGGCGCTCGTCGCCGGACTGTCCTTCGTCGGGTTGCACCTTTTCGTGCACGACCTGCGTCCGGCCATTGGGGCTTCGGGCGCGGTCATGGCCATTGTCATGGTTTACGCGCTCTACTACCCGCGGCAGCGAATTTACCTTTGGGCTCTTTTTCCAATCGAAATTCGCTGGCTGGTGCTGGCCTACGTTGTTTTCGACGGCTGGCCGGTGTTGCAGAGCTTGGCTGGAGGCCAAATGACTGGGGGAGTCGCTCACGCGGCTCACCTGGGCGGTCTGGCGTTTGGCTTTGCGTACAAACGCTACGGTTGGCGACTCGAGGACGTGTGGAGCCGGGTGCGTTTTCCGCGAGGCTTCCGGTTTTCGCTGCCCAAACGACGCTTTCGGGTCGTTCACCCGCCGGACGACGACTACCCGCCCGACTTCGACGAGCAGGTCGACCGGGTGCTGAAGAAAATTCACGACTTCGGAGAAGCCAGCCTGACCGACGAAGAGCGGGAATTGCTAAAAAAAGCCAGTCGGCGCTACCGGTCGCGCTCGGGCAGCAGCGCGTGACGTCGGCTGGCTTCGACCGGATTGGCCCGCTCAGGCCGGTTCGCTTCGCCGGTCGTATTGGGACGGTGGCTGAAGCCCCGGACGGGCTGCGGGAGCGGCAGGAGCTT
>CAYSAG010000605.1:0-1619 GCA_964428935.1 uncultured Planctomycetaceae bacterium
AACTGACTCCGGAAGAACGGCTCGTTGCCGAGCAGGCGGTGTTGAATCTTCGGGCACTCGACGAAGCCTGTGATACGGCGGCGGACGGAACGGTTCTGGCCATTGCCGAACAGCTTGCCATGTCGCAGGGACGCGAACTGATTCGGCGAACGCTGCAGACTTCGATGGATCGTCAGACGAAGGTGGTCGAAAAAAAGGGGCGCCGAACCGGACGTGCGCCTGCGGATTGAACAAGGCGCATCACGGACGCAAGGCCCGCGGTGTGGTCACCAGTGCCGGAGAACTCAAGCTGGCGCGCGCTTATTTTCGTTGCGTGAAGTGTGGCGAAGGCGGCTACGCGGCCGATGATCGGCTGGGCATCGATGGTCGCTACAGCGTCGAAGTTCAGCGGATGGCGTCGTTGGCGGCGGCCAGTTGGTCGTATGATATTTCGTCGCAGCGGCTGGAGGAATTGTGCGGCCTTCGCATCAGCGAGAACACCATCCGCGAGATCGCACAACGACATGCAGCCGCGATGAACGCCTGGCAGCATTCTGATCCGGAGGCCTGTCGCCCGTTTCGTGAAGCGACAGGCGAGATGGAATTCACAACCGACGGGACGAGCGTGAACACCACCGGCGGCTGGCGTGAGATGAAGCTGGGCATCTTCTCGAAACGAAAACGGGGGGAAGCAGCGACACCGCAACAATGGAGCGACCGAACACTGCCCGCTCCGGAGTCGCGCGTTTCGTTCGCTGCCATCGAACGGAGTGATCGTTTCGGCCGCCGTTGGAAGCAATGGGCGCGGCGGCTGGGAATTCTCGACACGTCGAACGTGACGGTACTGGCCGACGGTGCGAAGTGGATCTGGGAAGAACAACTCAACCATTTGCGCGGTGCCGAGGGAGTTCTCGATATCTTCCATGCACTCGAACATGTTTCGGACACCGCCAAAAAACTTTACGGCGAGAGGACGCCGGCAGCGACCGCTTGGACCGACGCGACACGCAGCCTCTTGCTCGCAGGGGGCTGGAACGCGATCTCACAACACATCGCCACAACGAAGGCACGATTTCGCTCTCGCTCCAAGCGGTCGGCCCTCGAATCGCTGCAGACCTATCTGGCTCCGCACGCCTGCCATCTGAATTACGCCCAACGTCTGGCTGAAGGCCGATCCATCGGCAGCGGGCAGGTGGAAGGGGCCTGCAAGAACCTCATCGGTCGCCGCCTGAAACAAACGGGCGCCCGCTGGAAAGTCCGCCGAGTCAACCGCATGGCCGGCCTCTGCTCGCTGATGTACAACGACAACTGGAAACGCTACTGGAGCAACCTCGCAACCTGAATACCGAAATCCCTGCGGGCACCCACGGGCCCCTCGACATTGTTCGGGGATATACAGTCCTTTGCGTACCGGATATACTTGGATGTGCCGACTGAGCGTTAAGAATGCCGCCCCTTTGTTCAACGGCACGAGGATGAATCATGCCGGAAGCCGTCATACTCGGAGGTGTGCGGACCCCCTTTGTCAAAATGGGTGGTCCGCTGGGCCAGACCCCTGCCCAGGAGCTCGGCCGCCTGGCCGTCCGCGAATTGCTTTATCGGTTCGATTTGGATCCCGCGGAAGTGGACCAATTGATCGC
>CAYSAG010000606.1:0-1612 GCA_964428935.1 uncultured Planctomycetaceae bacterium
GCAAGTTCATGTTACTCAGGCAACGGGCTTGCAGCAACCCGCTGGTCCCAAAACTTCGTGACGTGGCCTGCGATGGGTGGAATGGGCACCCGCGCGGCGGCGTCCTGCGCTGCTCGCTGGAAAGCCTGGCCGTCCAACTTTGACAATCTGAGTTGGCGTGAATAGACTGTGGCCCGCTCGTGCCGGCCTCCGGCCCGAGACCGCCCCGGAACCGGCCGCATGTCGAGCAGGCCGGTCACCCATGGGCAGCCGAGGCAGAGCCAGGAAAGGACGAGCCGTGCCGGAGCGGCCGCAAAAGAAGCTGGGGGGAATGGCGGCGGCTTTTCGGTGGGTCCACGAGGTCACGGCGGTGGCGTTGGAAATGGCTCTGCCGGCGTGGCTCGGACACTGGCTGGACGATCGGTGGAACACCGCGCCGTGGTTGGTCAGTTTCGGGGCGGTCCTGGGCTTCATTGTGGGAATGCAGCACTTGCTGCGTTTGGCCCGGTCCGGTTCGAAATCGAAGTCTCGGTCGAGCGGCGTGGAGGGGGCGGCACGCAAGTCGAACGAACTCGACGGAAACACGAGCAGGCGATGAGTCAACCGGGGCTGATGCCGCTCTGGGTTCGACAGTGCAGTTGGCTGACGGCGCTGGCCGCGGCAATGTGGTCGGCGTTGGCCGTCGTGGCGTACACGCTTGGCGGGTCCGCGGGTCTGGAGGGGCTGACCTACGCGGCTTTGCTCTGCCTGCTTCCCGGTTGGCTGGTCTTTTTCGTGGGTTCTCGCTATCGTGAGCCGAAACCTCAGGCCGTCGCCATGCTCATGGGGACGGTCGTTCGCATTCTTGTCGTTCTGGCCGGCGTCTTGACGCTGCAAACCTGGAGGCCCGGTCTGGGGTTTTGGGAGTTCCTGGTCTGGGTCGTCGTTTTTTACCTGGCCATGCTGGCAGCAGAGACCTGGCTGCTGGTGCGGGTCGACCGACGCGAATGACCAGCCGGCGGCTTGGCAGGAGCTTGTGCGGCGACCCGGGGAAGCGGCAGGAGGGTCGGAGCGGCAAGCCGAGGAGGAGAAAGACCCAACGTCGCCTTCCGTTCGGTTTATTCAACACGAGAAAGGACGAGGCGGTCGGCACGGCAGGCCGGCGACAGGCGTGGTGGCCTGCTCGGACCGTGGTTCGTCTTAGCCCGCCGTCGGACGGACGAACGTCAGGAGGCAACAAGTTCTGGAAGATGGGCCACGACACGTTTCACCACGTCCGCGACTTTCCGTACTTCGAGCTTCCGTTCGGCATTCGAGTGGACCTGCCGTTCGGTCTGACGAAGTTCATGGTGTTGCAGGTCGTTGCGTTGATGCTGGGGCTGTTGATCTTCCGCGGATTGGCTAAGCGAATGCGGAGCGGGGAACCGGTACGGGGGGCGTGGTGGAACTTTTGGGAATTGCTGGCCGTTTTCATTCGCGACGAGATGGTGCGGCCGGTCATCGGCGGGCACGAATCTGGTCACCACGAACACGGGCGGACGGAGTCGGTCGACCACCCTGCAACCGGACAAGCGGTGGTCGAGCACCCGGCGGACAAGTACCTTCCTTTCGTCTGGTCGGTCTTCTTTTACATTCTCTTTTGCAACTTGCTGGG
>CAYSAG010000607.1:0-1609 GCA_964428935.1 uncultured Planctomycetaceae bacterium
TTCGGCCTGGAAATAGAAAAAAGACCCTACAATGTCAAGACCATCGACATGGAACCGCGTTCCGCGTCTCGAAAACGAGGGACGAGGGGCGAGCAACCGGCACGCACTAAGAACTGGGAAACCAAGCACCAGGAACCAAGCACCAAGCACCAAGAACCAGGAACCAAGAACAAGGAACCCGTTTTCGTCCCGAATTCCGAATCCCGAACCGCAGCGGCCACGACGGCGCGTGGCCCTCCAGTCTGGACGTCCGTGGGCGTGCCAGCCGCTTCGTGAGGACTGGCGTCCCTCTGGCTGGGCGACCTAGATCGCGACCGAACAGAAAGGAAAAGTGCATGTGATCGTTTGATGTCACAGCTCTGCGCGGTAATATACGCACCGGCAGAATGCCCGAGGTGGGGGAGGGAACCTGGAGTGGCGAGTTGGATGGTCCGAATCGCGGGAGGAGGCGGCGATGGCTGCAAGGGGCTGCCGGTCAGCGGGGCTGTGGCTGGTCGTCTGGTGCGTCGTTGGCTTCCTGTGCGGCTCGGTGAAAGCCGGCATCATTTTTGACTTCCGTGAGAGCCAGAACGAGTTCTTTCCACCGCAATTCGACAACGACCGGGCCGGGGACACGGCCGGGCCGTTCCAAGACCCGTCAACCGGTATCTGGATGACTTTGACCACACGCACTGTAACCCCCAGCGGCTACCTGAACACGACCAGCTCGGGCCTGGGGATCAACGCCGAGGGAACCAGCGACGAAAGCAGTCAGTTCGACGTGGGTGAGAGCTGGACCTTCGACTGGGACGTGGACACGTTCTTCGAGGGGATCGATCTACTGGAAGTGAACGCAACCGGCGAAGCGTTCACGGTTCAGTCGAACGATTGGGTGAACTTGGCCGGAGTCAACCCAGCCAGTTCTTTTGTGACGTACGAGCCGAGCACGGGGACGTTCACGCTGACCGGCGGCGAGCCGGGAGACGATTTCGATCTGGCCGACTTGACGGGCGGACGGCCGCTGCCGGTCTCTGCCGGCACGGATGTCGTGATCGCCTTCACCGACGCGGACGGCGATGGGGCGGGTTACATCGAGCGGATGAGCTGGAGCGCGGCGTCGAGCACGGCCGTGCCCGAGCCGTCCGGGGCAGCTTTGGTCTTGGCGACTTTGGCTGTCGCAGCAGGCTGGAAGGGGCGAAAAGGTCGTTGACGGTGTCCGGGAATTGGAGGGCCACGCGCCGTCGTGGCCGCCACGAACGTCTGTCTCGAGGCGAGGCTAGCGTGGCACGCTCCAACGCCTTCAAGACACCCAAGTGCCGAGAAAACGCGGACGAATTCCCGGACACCTTCAGGTAGTTCGATCTTTCAGCACGTCCCGTCAAAGCGAAGCGAAAACCGCGTGCCGGCACGGTAGGCGGACTCGGTGCGGTTAGGACGCTGCGAAAAAGAGCGGGAGGCGGTGCGAGGGATCTGACTGGCAGCCTTGGTCTGCGAGCGCTGGCGGCTTGACCTTCGAGTTCGCCGGCTTCTGAGACAACGCAGAGTGTAGAGACGCAGCAGGCTGTGGGGTGATGCAAAGGCTGCAAGCAATCTGGGAGTCGCTGGCTCCAGTTCGGCACGCCGTCGTTCG
>CAYSAG010000608.1:0-1574 GCA_964428935.1 uncultured Planctomycetaceae bacterium
TGGAGTTGATCGACGGTGCCTGCAGCCGCGTCGATGTTCGACGGACGCAGAATGGCGGCCAGCCTCCGCAGAAGGCGTACAGCGTCAAACAGCAGTCCCGTTTGTAATACCCGTGAAAGAACTTGCCCAACTGGTCGCCATGCACGGGATCGTCGGTGGCATCGAAGTCGATGACCAATTCCTGCGGCACGCCCTGCTTGGCCCGCAGGCGGATGAACACGTCCACCAGCGCGTCCTGCAACTGCTCGATGTGGGCCACGATCTTCTTGTACCGGCTGTCGGCATCCGCCCCCACGGGTGTCAACTCCAGCCGGTTGAGCGTGCTCTTGCCGGCCAGTGCCTTGCCTCGGTCCTGCTCGTCGCGGCGATCCTGCCCGGTGATGTCGGCTCGCCCGGCCAACAGCGCCAGCAAAGGATCGTGCCTCAGCCGGTCATGATCGTTGAGGTCTTCGTAGCCCAGTGCGAGGCCCATCACCCGCTGCCGCAGCAGTTCGATGACGGAGAACTCGATCGCCTCCGGGTCCCGATGATCGCTGAAGCACGCCGCAAACGTCCGTACGATGCCGAACTGCTCTTCGACCTCCCGCAGCAGCAGCCCGCCTGCATCGGAGGTGACCCACCCGCCATCAAAAGGTAGCTGTCCAATCTACGTGCGCAGATGCCGACCGCGAATCGAATGATTCGCAGTTTTGCTGCGGCGTGTTCCCTTGGGCCGTCCTCGCGGATGTGCGGCGCGCAGGGCCTTGGAGTTTGCCCTTCAGGCGGGCAGAACGGCGTCGAGGACCGGTCGCTCTGAAGGCTTGAGGCCCAGCGATTCAGCCAGTTCGCTGAAGCAGCTGCGCCCGATTTGCGTCCAGCGTTTGACCTCGGCCACCACCGTTCCCAGCGTGAACTCGGAGAGATATTGGCGGATCGACTCCAGAACACTGTGGAGAATGGTTTGTCGCCGCGCTCCGCGAAGCGTCTTGCTGGTACGGCCCATGTCACGCGACATCGCCGGAGAGCGGAGCGTCCGTTCGGCTTCGTTGTTCGTCCCCGCCACCGGCACGACTTCACCAGTCGGCGTTTCGACCGGCGCGGCGGTGACGAACGTAAAGAGTTGCTGCCTGAGCATCAGCCGCATCAACTCGTTCACCAGCAGACGATAATCGTTGGCCGGTCCGTCCGACGGCGGCAGGTCGGCGAACCACACAGGTCCGCACAATTCGAGAATCTCGTCGTCCAATGCGGCGACTTTCGTTGCGCGGCCCGCGTCGTTCAACCGCCGGTCGCTCTGCACGCGACACGCCTCGCGGTAGATTTCCAGCAGACGATCGGTCAGTTGACGATACTCTTCGTTGCTCGGTTCCAAAAGCGTCAGCTTGATCGCCTTGCGGAGCAGGTGTGCCCAGCACTTCTGCGACTGTGTGAAGTTCGCGTACACCGCCGCGTCGTCACTGACCACGATTCCCGCGAACGTTTCCGGATCGAGGATCTCCTTGAGCGTGGCGGCGTCTTTGTGCACGCCGAAAAACAGCACGCGGACTTTCTCCGACACAAACGCCCACACGCTGTTGATGCTCCAACTGGTCTCG
>CAYSAG010000609.1:0-1556 GCA_964428935.1 uncultured Planctomycetaceae bacterium
TCGGGCTCAACAAACGGGGCCGCCCCGCCCGCCCTCGCCGGCGCCTCGCCCTGCAGTCGAAGGGTGAGAGGCCGAGGCGACGGCGAGACGAACGGGGCTGGGGGGCGACCGTCGTAACGTCTTTGCGGGAGACGAACTTCCAAAGCGCGCAATTATGTGATGAGCCTACAGGGCCGGGTTGGAGCGGCTCGGCGTGCGTGTCCGCAGACCGCTCCGACTTGCGATCACAAAGCCAGCGTCGTGGAAGCGCCGAGCGGGCTGCAGAGGAGTCGGCGGCGCTGGGGACGTTTGCCGTCGTGCGTCGAGACAGGTACAGTCGCGGTTTGAGAAATGTGGCAGACAGACGGACAGAGCCGCGGTTTCCGTCGCAAGGCGCGAGGGCGTCGAGGCGTGCTAAACGCACCGGCTCCACGAGGACGGCAAACGTAGACCAAGGACACTGTTTTCAGGAGCAGAAGAAAATGCGAACGACGACCGCCCTGCTCGTGGTCACCAGTTTGGTTTGCCTGGCTCACGCGGCCGAGCCGCGAAACCGGTTCGTGTCCGAAGAGCTCGGCCTTTCGATTGAGGTGCCAGTGGCGACCGCGACCGAGTCGGCCGTGTACTGGATTGCCACCTTTTTCTTGCCGCCGTCCGACCGGTTCGCAGCGAACATTAGTATTCAGCGGCAACGCTTTGACGGCAGCTTGGCTGCGTTTGACGAACTCTCGCTGAACCAGTTCAAGCAGGCCGGTTTTGTGGTGGTTGCTCGAAAAGTCACCGACGAAGAGATTCGGTACGAGTACAAAGGCGCGTCGGCCGGAAAGGCCCTTCACTGGTACGTCAAGATTGTCAAACGGGGCAACCACGTCTACTTGGCCGCCGCGACGTGTCTGGAGACACACTGGAAGGAACAGAAAACGCAGTTGATTCGTTCCGTCGAAAGCTTCGTGGTGAGAAAGTAAGGTAACAGAGCGGGCCTCGGAGCGGGCCGGAGGGGCAGAACGGTCGGGGGGGCGAGTTCGGGCCTTTCGGTCAGCGGTGGGTCGTTCGCAAACAGCGCACAAAGCGCGACGATCGGAGCTAAGGATGAAGTGGCAGCGAGGCCAGTTCGGCCGGCGGCACAGAGTCTCGAGATGCAGCAGGCAAACGGTCCGGGCGCTCAGCACGACGGCCAGAACTTTCGGACGAAGTGGGGTGCGCTTGGGCGTGGCTGTCGTCTGTCTTTCGGCCGCGACGGCCACGGCCGTGGCGATCGACTTTCCCGGGCCGGAGCCGGGCCGGGCGGGAGCGCGGTTGGAAGCCGGCCAGTTGGTGTTGCAGAACAACGTTCTCGCCGTCACCTGGGACCTGGCCGACGGACACCTCAGGCTGACCAGCGCGGTGGATCGGATGAACGGACGGACGTTGCAGTTCGAGTCGGCCGAGGCTTTTTGTATGACGCTGTCAGACGGCTCCCGTTGGACGGCGTCGCGGTTGAAGCGAGTCGCCGAGCCGAGGCTGAGTCGGCTGGTGGCGCGACCGGAGGCCGTTCGGCAAGCGGACCGCTTCGCGGGATGGCGGGTCTCCGTGCCGCT
>CAYSAG010000610.1:0-1549 GCA_964428935.1 uncultured Planctomycetaceae bacterium
CGGCCGCTCGTTGTCGTTCCGAGTGCCGGTCGCTAGACTCACAGCGGTCCGCGCAAACTGGCCTCGACGCGGTGCGTTCGCAGACGGGCGGCACCGGCTGCACGGTCTCGCTGTCTCCCACACGAAGTTCGTCGCAACGACCACGTGGCTCACGCCAAGACCCACGCGAAGGAGGACGGGCACGTCGATGGAAGAACTGCTTGGCCGAGTTCACTGCAAGGACTGCGTCGAAGGAATGCGGGAGCTGCCCGACGGGTGCGTCGACCTGGTCTTCGCCGACCCGCCGTTCAACATTGGCTACCGCTACGACGTGTACGACGACCAGCGCGAGGCGGACGAGTACCTCGACTGGTCCCGGCAGTGGACGGCCGAAGTGGTGCGGGTGCTGAAGCCGAACGGAACGTTCTGGCTGGCAATCGGTGACGAGTTCGCGGCCGAGCTGAAGGTGTTGGTCACGCACGAGCACCGCCTTTACTGCCGAAGCTGGGTCATTTGGTACTACACTTTCGGTGTCCACTGCGTGCGCAACTTCGCCCGTTCCCACACGCACCTGTTCTACTTCGTCAAGGACGCCGAGAACTTCACCTTCAACGCCGACGACCCGGGCGTGCGCGTGCCGTCGGCCCGGCAACTGGTCTACCGCGACAAGCGAGCCAACCCGAACGGCCGGCTGCCGGACAACACGTGGATTCTGCGACCGCAAGACGTTCGCCAGTGCTTCGGTCCGGACGAAGACACGTGGTACTACCCGCGAGTGGCGGGGACGTTCAAAGAGCGGTCCGGGTGGCACGGGTGTCAAATGCCCGAGCAGATTCTGGGTCGAATCATTCGAGCGTGCTCCAACCCGGGCGACGTGGTGTTGGACCCGTTCGTCGGCAGCGGCACGACGCTGGTCGTGGCGAAGAAACTGGGCCGCCGGTTCCTCGGCTACGAGCTTTCCGAGAACTACGCCCGACTGGCTCAGCAGCGGGTCGACGACGTCCGGGAGGGCGACCCGCTGGCCGGTCCGGAGAACCCGCTCTACAGTGCTCCGGCGACCCGTGAGGGGCGGACGGCGGACGAGTCCGGCGACGGCGGGCGTCGCGTTCGGCGAAAAACCGACGCCGAACAGTCCGAGAACGTGCGGCGGTTGTTTTGACCGGCGGGGCGCGTTTGGAGCGGACCTCGGCGCGCCGGCCGCTCTTCTCGACCCTTCGGCGCGGGCTCGTCGCTTGGTTGTGGCCAGTGGGTGTGCACGAGTCGGCGCGGCAGCTTGAGGGTGCACGGCGCGCGGGGGAACAAAAAGAGAACCCGGCTGGGGGGACAGCCGGGTCCGGAAAGGAAGGGTGTCATGCAGTCGTTAGCCAGGGGCAGGGACTGCATGTGTGGGGCTTGAAGTTAAGGCTCCTACTTCTCGACGCCGAGGCTCCAACTTTCTGCCAAAGTCTTGGTAGCCCCGCGACCGCTCTCGGAAGTTGTTTCAAACCTGTCAGAGCTTCGCACGGCGTGCTCCGCCAGGCGCGGCCGTGGTCCCACGGAGGGCGGCCACGACGGAGCGTGGCCGCTCCGG
>CAYSAG010000611.1:0-1541 GCA_964428935.1 uncultured Planctomycetaceae bacterium
GAGCATTTTCACTCCCCTTCGTTTGGTTCTTCGGTTGGCCTCCAACAGCCCCGGCGGTCGAGAGGCAGTAGCCGCAGTCCTTCGTAGCCGTCTGGAACCAACAGCCCGTGAGACGAGAGGACGAGGCGGCCGGGGTTGCCCGGCGAAGTCGTTCGCCCGAGCAGCTTGGGGCGTTCCGGGTTGGAGACGTCGAGCGCGCAGAGCTGGCCCGTGCGGCGGTCCGACAGGTACAGCCGGTTGCCGGCGGCGGTCGGCTTTGCGGCCCGGTGACCTGCTCCGTCCGGCCGGTACAGCGGCAACTCGGACGGCGGCCGTCGCTCGCCCGGCCGGAGCAGCAGGTAGCCGCCGCGGTACGTGACGAGCGTCCGTTTGCCTCGAACGACCGTGCCGGCGTCGCCGAGCCGGAACGGGTAGTCTTGCCCGCTGAAACGCGGCGGGTCGCTCGCCAAGTCGTACCAGCGGACACCGCCCAGTTGCCAGACGACCGGAAAAGCCGCCGGCCCGTTCTCGTCGTCGGACAGGTCCACGTGTCGGCACAGGTCGTACAGAAAGCCGTGTCCCCTGTCCTGGAGCACCCGTTTCGGGCGGCCGGGGTCGCGAACGTCCACAACCTCCAACAAGCTCATTCCCGCCTGCAACAGTGCGTAGCGGCCGGGAGCGGGCACGGCGACTTGCCGGACCGGACGGCCTTCGGCGCTGTAGCGTCCGACCAGCTGGAGCCGCGGCCGAGCCGCTCGGCTCCACTTCCAAATCGACAGCCCAGCGGTGTCCTCTGCCACGAAGACGGTCGAGCCGCACACGGCTACGTCGCGGGCCCAGCCGTCAGTCTGGTAGCGAGCGACCGGTGTCAGCCGGTTCTGCGCCACGCGGACCAGGTGCAGACCGTCTGCACCGGCAGCGACGACGGCCACGTCGGAGCCCGGCAGCAAGGCCACAGCGTAGACTTGCCCTTCGCAACGGTAGACACGCGGCGACTGCGCGCTGCTCCACGAGCGAGAGCCAATTGCGGGCGGCTGGCCGCACGAGCGGGGCGGCCGAGATTGGGCCATTCCGGGAGCGGCGACGACGTGCAGGTCGGTCTCGCCCCCGGCCACGTACAGGTAGCCGTCCCCCAGGGACAACCCGCCGACGAATCCAGGCAGGTCGCTGCCGGCGGGAATTGGTAGGCGGCACCGTGCGACGACTCGTGGAGCTGTCGGGCTCGACACGTCGACCACGAACACGCCGTTGTGGGTGTCGGCCACGAACGCGTAACGTCCGACAACGCGAACGCTCCACATGTCGTGAAAAATGCGGTAGAAGGGCGGGAACTTCACGCGGGACACGAACCGCGGCCGAATGGGGTCCGAGACGTCGAACACTTCCAGCCCGTGTCCGCGCCCGTAGCCGGGGTCGCCCGGACGGCGGTGCGGCCGAGCACGCGAGTGGTGACCGGTCGCGACGAAAGCGTAGCGGCCGCTCAAGGCCACACCGTCGCCGTAACCGTCCAGCGGAGCGCGGGCCACGACTTTCGGCCGACGCACGTCGTGCAGGTCGACGAC
>CAYSAG010000612.1:0-1532 GCA_964428935.1 uncultured Planctomycetaceae bacterium
GGCGAACGCCTGGGCAACCTCTTCTCGAAAGAAGTCTTCGTCACCTCCATCACCCGCCGCGGCCCACCCGAACCGGTCTACAACCTGGAGGTTGCGGGGGAAGATGTTTACGGCGTCTGCTCGCTAGGCCTCACTGTTCACAATAATTGCACATTTCACGGGTACGCCATTTTCAACAAAGAAACCGGTGTAGTTCTCAAGATCGGTGTTAGCCGACGCGGTTTTACCGTCGCTGGTGAGTCGATTCGAGCGCGAGAGCAGTTGACTCGCCTGTCCAGGCTGAGTGGCATTCCCAGAGAAAAACTTGGTACGGTCGTAGTCCGACGCTTCAACAATTCGAAAGAAATGTTCCAATGGGAAAAAGAGACAGTGGGATTCTTCAGGAAACTTTGGGACCGCGTCATTAAGAATCCCTTACCCTTCAATCAACGTCCAAAAGGAGAATGGCCGTAGCAGCAGCCTGGTGCAGGAGCCTGTCTATGTATATCCGCGAGATAGAGATGCGAACAGGGCCACTTCCCGAGGAAGTACTACGGCGGATGCGTAGTCCTGGTTCGCACTTTAATCAACATGCATCTAGTGTTACTACTTTATACATGTGGTTAATCAGGAGAAAAGTTCGAACGCCCGACACTTCATGTGTGCGGATCATGTGTGAAGCATCGATTAGCGACGAGCAACGCGACGCGTCTGTCGTTCTTGGTTTTGGAATAGCGTCGTTCTCTTGGCCGTTTGATTTCTTGCAGTACGTCGAGTTGCAGCCCGACTGCAAGAAACGGGTGCTGCTCGACACGCTTCAAGAGGCTTTGCTGTGGATTGCTCGGCGTCAGGGCTGGCCGACCGAGCCGTTCGAAGAGGCGTACCGGGAGGCCCTGCGGCGGGACATCACGCTGGAGGGCATGACTCGCAAGTCGTGGCTCTCGCCCGACGGCAAATACCGCGTGCGGGTGTGGTACAAGTACGAGCTGGAGGCAGTCCAGCTTTGGGCGGTGCTGTTTCGCAACCGCGGGCGCAAGGAGCTGTGTCGGAAAGTTTTGGGGACGGGAATTCCGGAGCATGGCTGTCTTTGGGATTACTTGAGCGAAGGGAGTTGGATTTCGCCGCAGGTCTTCGAGTTGAGGGATCAGTCGTGGTTTCGCAAGGTGTGGCGGGCAGACTTCAGCGATGTGATCGGGGCCTCGAAAGAGGAGAAAGAGTGACGACCGGAGATGGGGTGGCTGGGCGGTCAGAGTCAGATCTAAGGTGGGGCTACGGCTGATTCCCGGGTACCGTTGCAAAGGGACGGGAAGCAAGAAAGAGGAAAACCCACGGAATGAGAGAGCCTTCGGCAGAACGCATGGGGTGGGCACGGACCGACGTGCGGTGTGCACGGCCACGTGCGAGGACGATGTCAGCGGGTTTCGTACGCCACTCGGTCCGGTCGCTCATGGTGACGTGTCTGCGAGCCTTGCCTCTGTTGCTGGCCGGCTGGTGCTTCTGGAAGGCGGCGCCGGAGTCGGTGCGCGAGGAGCTGTTCGGGCGGGCTGAGCCAC
>CAYSAG010000613.1:0-1520 GCA_964428935.1 uncultured Planctomycetaceae bacterium
CTGCAAATGGATTTCAAGAATGTGGACGTGGAGCTCGCCGTTTCGAAAGGCCGTGCGCCGCACTTGGCCATCTACGGCTTTGTGGAGCAAGTGGCGCGGCAGCTCCAGAGCAAGTACAAGATTCCTTGGAACGACCCGCGGACGAAGCAGTACCTGGTCGAGTACGCTCGGCAGTGGGCGGCGCACTTGGAGCAGCTTGGACTGAAGTCGGAAGACTGCTACTGGCTGCTTTGGGACGAGGTCATGACGAAAGCCGACTTGGCGAAACTTCGTGAGGTCGTGCCGCTATTGAAAAAGGCCGCCCCCAACGTTCACTTCGCCCTGACCGTCTTGACCAAAGACGTGGACGTCTTCCGCGAGCTGGGCCCTTACATCGACCTGTGGATTCCTCACCACGGGACGGTCTACTCGATCGACCGCCTTCGTGACCCAACGACAGTCGGCCAGCGCATGCCGAATGTTTCGACGGCCAAGACGTTCGACGCGTTATTGAAAAACCGCAGACAAGGAAGTCGCATTTGGTGTTACATGCAGTACGCTCACAGGGAACAAGCCTACCGAGAGTGTCCCGCTGCGGTCTTCCGGCACTACGTGTGGAGGATCATTTGGGGGCTGAAGGCCGACGGGGTCGCCTTTCACGCTCACTGGTACGCCAGCGGTCAGCTCAAGCGCCCGTGCAAAGGCTGGGAGGCTTTTCGTGAAGGCATTGAAGACGTGCAATGGGCGTTGATGCTTCAAGAAGCCGTGGAGAAAGGCAAGGTGGACGAGGAGCTGGGACGCAGGGCCCTTCGAGCGGTGGACCGGCTGGGGTGCGGCTTGGATTGGTGGATTGAGCAGGTCGTGCAGCGTTCGGACGACATGGACTGGGCACGGTTGGTTGCCATGCAAGCCTTGCTCGGCCGGTCGGTTGCTTTGCCCGAGGAGTTGCGCCGGCATGTGTTCGGTTCGCGGAGCGACTGACAAAGGTGTAAGGCCAGCTTCCAATGCTCGCCTGCGCGACGGGCAGCTCTGGCCACTTCGGTCGCCCGTCACCGCCACAGACTCTCTGGTGCCGCTGCCGTGTCGGACCGCGGCCCGGAAGTGAGCGTCGCGGTGCGTGAGGCGACGCGGCCACGGACCTCGCGGAAAGTGGCGGCGTGAGCCGGGCAGCTTGGCGCCATCGCGACCCGGCGGGTGTGTTTCGACTTCGACAGGTGGCACGTCGGTGAGGCATGAGAAAAACGCCGGGACGCTCCGTCGAACTTGAGCGTCTCGGCGTTCGCTGGCTTCGTCCCCTCGGTCGACGCTCCGGTTGCACGGACGTCTGTCCGAGCGCCGGTCGAAGTTTACTTTCCGTAGAAGGGGAACAGCTTCTTCAGCAACTCGTCGCGGCTCGGCTGGCGGCCGTACTCGCAAATTTCGAACGCCTCGGCGTACCGGACCGCTCGACCCCGCTCCTCGCCGTACAGTTCAATCAACTTGTCGCGGAACCGGTCCGCCACGGCGCCTTGTCGGCGTGCCAGACGCTGTCGCAGCCATTC
>CAYSAG010000614.1:0-1518 GCA_964428935.1 uncultured Planctomycetaceae bacterium
AGCTTCGCGTCGACCGGGCGGTGAGGACCGCCGGCCTGTGGGAGCTGCCGCTCCGGGCCGCGAACCCGCTCCCGTTGGTCGCTGATCGGAAAGGGAGAGAGCCGCCCTGTCCGCGCAACCGAGCGGTAGCTCGCGCCGGCTACGACCCTTGCCGCACGAGCGGTAGCTGGCAACGGTTACGGGCGGTGCCGCGGGTCTCCGTCAGTCACTGCTCCCGGCTGGCCGGAACGCCGTGGCTGCCCGCAGCTCGTTTCGCTTTTCGGCCGAGGAAAGTCCGGAGAGAGCTGCCGCCAGTGGACCTCTGTTGCGGCGAGGCCCGAGAGCGCCAGTCCCTTGAGCCGGGATCACGACATGCCGTGGTCGAACAGGAACGTCGTCTGCCAGCAGCTCGGACGACGTTTCGGCTCTTCTGGGCGACAGTCGAGGCCGCGTCGAGAGGATTCGCGGCGCAGGGCAGCGCAGCCGCTTTTTCGGCCTATCACATAATCGCGCGGTCTTCGAAGTCCGTTTCTGTACATGACGTCACGACGACCGCCACGCGAGCCCGGTTCGTCTCGCCGTCGCCTCGGCCTCTCACCCTTCGACTGCAGGGCGAGGCGCCGGCAGGGGCGGCCCCGTTTGTTGAGCCCGAGCCGAGGTCGCGGCCGTCGCCATGAGTCCCCGGCCGCACGCAATTCTGCGAACGACCGAATTGTCGTCGGCTGGTGAACCGGCAGGATCCGTCCCGCTTCATCAACGACGGCTTTGTCGCTCTCGGTTGCCTGATTGCTACTGCCAGGACATTGTGAAACCGGTTCTAACCGAACCGTGACGCATTCGCGCTCTGGCACTCCGTTGCCGGTCTTCTGCGGGTCGTCCAAAACACCTCACGGTTCTCCACGCTTCGAGCATCCTGCCGGACGCCTGCCCCACGTCACTATCTCGAGACTCAATCGCGTCGCACGCACCGCGGACACATCAGCAAATCAGTTCCGACACCGGCAGTTTTCCCACCCCCAGCCGTTCAATCTGGCGTACCACCTGTCGGCGAATCACTTCCGGATTTTCAATGGCCTCACGCATCGCCCGCTCGAACTCCGCCCGACTCCCCTAGGGGTGGCGATAATCTCGTTCTTCGGTCGCCGTGGCGAGAACCTCTTCCAATGCTTGTTCTGCCTCGGTCCGCCGCCCGCACCAAGCCAGCAACATGATGACATCGCACATCAGCATCACATTGGCCGCCAGCGTCGGTTTCCCCCAGGGCATTCGACGGTGGTACTCCTGGTACGCCTGAAGGACCTGGTCCAGCGTCACGTCGCCCTCCAGCGGAAGCAACGCTTGCTCCTCGATCCGTTCCACAGCATCACGGTAACGCTCTTCATGCCAACGTACCTTTACAGCATCGGAAGCACCTGTGTGGCGGGTCCGAAGAGGGGACCATAAAGTCAGTGCTGGCTCATCTCCGTCCCACTCGCAGCCTAAGAAAAACACGTGAAAACACGGCTTGTACTGATCGCCATGCCAAACCCCCCCCCCCCC
>CAYSAG010000615.1:0-1513 GCA_964428935.1 uncultured Planctomycetaceae bacterium
ACCCGTAGCACCAGCAGGGCGTCACGGTGAGCGAGACGCCCACGCCCTCACGCTGAAACTTTTCCTCCGTCGCCGCAGCTTCCGCCACACCGCCAATGGTCGTGTCGGCAATGACGCACTCGACCGGCTCGCCGTTCGGGTAGCGAAGCGACTGCGAAATGAACTTGGCCACCCGTTGAGCCATGCCCATGGTTTGAGCTTCCAACGACTCCCGCACACCTCCCAGTCGGCCGTCAATGGTCGGACGAATGCCCACTTTCGGAAAGCCGGTGCGCCAACGGTCCACGGTGCCTGCCATGTCGGTTGCTCCCTCCAGACAAGAACGACGTGCTCTTCCAGAATGTTTCCCGAGTTCGCGAAACGCGGCTGTCGCGGTGGCGGCCCCAAACCGGACAGCGACTGGGCTGCGCGGCCGGCCGAGCGGGCGTTGCGCCGCCCACCCCCGCGAACCTGGGCTCAAAATAGCCGAAGCCGACCCAACCCGCAACCGGCGGCAACTGCAGTCCACCGAGCGGTGAGCCGCCGCAAAGTTCTGTCCGAGCGGAGCTTCGCTCAGCGGGGCCGGACCGCACGCAGCGTCTCAGACAGACCGAACAGCGTCGAACCGACCGAACGTCTTCGGACCGGCCTTCGGCAGCCTGACACCTTCAAACGCAGACACCTCCAAACGCAGACACCCCGACCCACCGAGCGCCGAAGCCGAACGTGTCTCGAACCCGGCCGATTGGCAGACCGCTTGCCGTGTGTCCCGGCCGCAGTGGTCCCAGCCGTCCGCGTGCGGTCGGCGGCCGCGGCCCCCGCAGGGGGGCCCGTCTTCTCTGCAACCGGTTCCATTCCGACACTGGGGCTGTCGGCAAGCCGACCTTCTTCACCACCAGAGCTCCTTGCGGCTCCACGCCCAGCCCGCGGCGCAGGTCCCTGCAACTCCAGCGAGAAAAAGCCACGCCGCTGCGTGAAAAACCCAGGCGTTGTGGGAGGGCGAGACACCAGGCAACGCCCCAAGAGCAGCAAGGAAGGCAACCAGTAGCACGAGCGAACCGACAGCGAACAGCAAGCCAGACACGAGGAAGAAACGGCGGGGAGAGAAGAGCGACAGCCCGACCACAACCGCGAAGTGGCACAGCAAAGCGGCCAAGGCGAGCGCGAGCAGTGCGGTCAATTGCCAAGCCACACGCGCCGCTTCCAGACCGACGGCTGTAGCGGCAGCCATTACGCCCACGGCAGTCGGAACCAAAATCAAGAGGGCCACTTGGAACGAGTCCCAGAGGCACGCGAGCAGAGATTCCCAGACGCTCCCACGTCCGTCGACCGGACGGAGGTACTCGTGCGGAAACTGCGTCACCGCGTAGGCCCAGTTCCGACCGGCGGCGCCAGCGGGAAAAAGGACCGCCGCAACAAGAGCGTAAGCGGCGCCGAAGCCCAGTTGGCCAAGGACGCAGCCACCAAGCAGAAGGACCGGGGCTACTAACAAAAGCCCCCAGGCAGCGCTCACGACCGGAGGAACCGGTTGACG